>JASLTU010000067.1:0-6045 GCA_030742755.1 Acidimicrobiales bacterium
CCAAAGAAGCCTTAAATATGCGCCTCGCAACCCTTCCATCAAATGTTGCGAATGGATTGCTTTTGGATACAGGAAAAGCTGGTGAACTTTTGGCTGCCTGTGGAGATTCTGGAGTCGATAGAGCGATAAGGAATCTCGGTGACACTTGGCAAAACGCTGGTCTTCCTCCTGAATCTATTGAAAAGCCTTGGACAGAAGAACAAATAGAAGATCTAATATCGGTAGGCGGTAACGAGCTCCTAGACATTTTGGACGAACTCGTTAATGGTATTTCCCGATGCAAGATCCATTAATTTAAAACTTTGGAGCAGTCATGAATAAACAACAGAAACTTTTACCTGATGAATTGAACTTCGCAAAGGAAGTGGTGGGTGTACCTGTCGAAGAGGAGATGCAGGAATCTTTCCTTGCCTATTCTCTTTCTGTTATTACGTCTAGAGCTATACCAGATGTCAAAGATGGTTTAAAGCCAGTTCAACGAAGAATCCTCTACACAATGTTAAGAATGGGACTTCGACCAGAAAATCCTCATCGTAAAAGTGCCAGAGTTGTAGGCGACACCATGGGTCGATACCACCCCCACGGAGATGCTGCGATTTACGACGCACTAGTAAGAATGGGTCAAGATTTCTCTCGTGGGATGACCTTGGTTGACAAGCAAGGCAATTTTGGCTCTCTCGATGACCCACCTGCTGCACCTCGCTACACAGAATGTCGACTTGCGGAGACTGCAATGGAAATGCTCAGAGAGATCGATGAAGACACTGTTGATTTTCGACCTACTTACGATGGGGAGAGCGAAGAACCCACCTGCCTGCCTGCTCTTTTGCCAAACCTTTTAGTCAATGGCACTTCTGGCATTGCAGTCGGTATGGCTACGAATATGCCCACCCATAACCTTGTAGAGGTTGGTGCCGCTATTTCTTTGATAATGAAAAAAAGGCGGCCGAAACCAACAATAAGCGAAATCATGAGCGTAATACCTGGGCCGGATTTCCCCAGTGGCGGGATAATAATCAATGACAATCTTGAAGAAACTTACAAAACCGGAAAAGGAACTATAAGGATTCGCGCTAAAGCGCACGTTGAACCTTCTGGTAAAAATCGACAGGCGGTCGTTATAACAGAACTCCCATATCTAGTAGGCCCTGAAAGGGTAATCAGCAAACTGAAAGAACTTAATGAAGCTAGCAAGTTAACTGGGGTAATGGATTTCAAAAATTTGTCTGATCGTGAATCAGGTCTAAAAATACAAGTAACTATAAAGCCCGGTCACAATCCACAAGCAGTTCTTGCTGATCTTTACAAAATGACACCACTTGAAGAAACTTTTAGCATTAACAACGTCGTTTTAGTAGATGGAGAACCCCGCACTTTAGGCATATACGACTTATGCGACTACTACATAAAGCACCGTTTACAAGTGGTGGTTAGAAGAACAAAATATCGACTCTCTCAAGCAAAAGCACGACTTAACATTGTCAAAGGACTCCTAATTGCACTCGATTCAATTGATGAAGTGGTTTCGATAATAAGAAAATCTGAGGATACCGCTGAAGCACGAAGTGCTTTGATGAAAAAATTTAAGCTAACTCAAGTTCAGACTGACCATATTCTTGACATGCCATTAAAGCGGCTTACAGCATTAGAAAAGAGAAAGTTAGAGGAAGAACAAGCAGAGCTGAAAAAAGCTATAACAGGATTCAACACTCTGCTTAAATCAGACACACGACAAAAAACACTAGTCATCAAAGAGTTGGACGAACTCGTTCAACAATTTGGAAGGGAACGTCGTACCGAAATAATGAGTTCAGACGACCTTCCAGTATTTGAAACAACCGAAATCGCTGAAGACATAGAGGATGAACCCTGTGTAGTAACCCTCTCATCTTCAGGTCAAATAGGACGGCTAGGTGTGGATGGCGCTAAGAAAGCCAGTCCAGGAAGACACGACATAATTGTCGCCTCTCTCCTCACAAGCACAACATCAACTATTACCGCCGTCACATCGGAAGGAAGGGCTCTTCACGTTCTCGCTGCCGAGCTGGTAGATGCCTCTGGAAGAACACGCGGTGGGAGCGCTACTCAGCTTTTTGGTACTAACAAAGGTGAAACAATTGAAACAATCTTGACAAATTCGAAAGAACATCTTGTATTAGTAACTGAAACTGGGGTTGTTAAACGTCTGAATACCGAAGAAGTGCAAAAAACTCAAAACGCTAAACAAATAATAAAACTCAAAACAGGCGACCGCGTTGTGAGTGCATTTTGTGCGCCTGACAAAATCGACATAGGAATAACTGCTTCTGATGGGCAATTCTTAAGAATGCCAGTCTCTGCTGTAAGCATTCAAGGTAGAGGAGCCGCAGGTATCGCAGGGATGAAACTAAAAGCTGGATCACTCATAGTTGCTGCAGAAGCCATACTTGGTGATGATTTCTTGACAACAGTATTCAGCAACCAAACTGCAAAAGTAACTCCAGTAGCAGAATTTGATTCAAGAGGTCGTAATGGAGTCGGTGTGCGGATAACAAAAATCCCAGAAGATGCGAAGGTGACGATAGCTAAAATCGGGCCCTTGACAAATCTTCTTGCAATAATGGCTACAGACGAAGATCCTAAAAAACCTGATCCCAACCCTGTTCAAGTGCTAGTCGAATCAAGTAAAAGAGATCTGGTTGGCACAATGACTGAGAGACAGATTCTTGCTCTTGGAATAAGTAGATGGTGAAATCAGTATGACTACATCAAAACCAAAAACAAAGACTGCTGCGACTAAAACACCGTCAAAAAAAACAGTCTCTGCTAAGACTAAAAAAAATAGCTTGAACGGTTATGACGCTGACGATATACAAACTTTAGAAGGCCTGGAAGCGGTAAGAAAAAGACCAGGCATGTACATAGGCGGTACGGGAAGTCAGGGACTCATGCATCTGGTGTGGGAGTTAGTGGATAATGCTGTCGACGAAGCCGCTGCTGGATTTGCAACTCGTTTAGATGTCCTTCTCAATCGCGATGGGTCTGTTGAAATATCTGATAACGGTCGAGGAATACCAGTAGATATCCATTCAGGTAAAAAGGTTTCAGCTCTGGAAGTGGTTCTGACCGAACTGCATGCAGGTGGAAAATTTGGAGGAGGAGCATACGGGGCGTCCGGAGGATTGCATGGTGTAGGAGCTTCAGTGGTAAATGCTCTGTCTGCAAAACTCATTGCTCAAGTCGACCGAGAAGGCAACACCCATGAGCTAGGTTTCAAAGCAAGAGTTCCGGGAACCTTCAGCGGGTCATCTTTTAAGCAAGGTCACCAAGTAAAAAAAATAAAGAAGATAGGCCCAACAAAATCGGGGACCCGTATACGCTTTTGGCCTGATCTGGAGATTTTTGATAAAGAGGCTCAGATCGACTTCGATGAGATATGCGATCGGTTAACACGCTCTTGCTTCCTAGTACCAGGTCTAAAAGTCACTGCGACTGATAAAAGGAGCGGCAATAGTTCGAAACCTTTTAATTTCGTATCGCGCGGAGGGCTTGCAGATCTAGTTAATCACCTTTCGGTAGGAGAAAATGTAACTGAAGTAATAACACTTTCTGGGTTCGAGTCTTTTGTTGAAAAAGTTCCAGTAGATGGGAAAATGCAAGAGGTTGATAGAGATTGCAAAGTGGAAATAGCAATTAGATGGGTAAGTGGATTCGACAACACGATTCAGTCATTCGTAAACACAATTCCCACTACACAAGGAGGGACACATATTGCGGGCTTCGATAGAGCCCTAACACGAGCTATAAACGACATCCTTCTAAAAGACACACGCAAACTTGCAAAACTAGCGAAAGAAAACAAAAACCGCGCCACTAAAGAAGATGTTCAAGAGGGACTAGTAGCAACCATAAAAGTAGTCTTTCCAGAGCCTCAATTTCGAGGGCAAACAAAACAAGAACTCGGAACTCCAGCAATTGAAAAAATAGTCTATGACATTGTTAAACAAGGTCTCACAGACTGGTTTAATGGCGCCGGCCCAAAACGTCATGTAAATCTACTCAGAGACAAAATGTCTAATGCGATAATCAACAGGGTTAGCTCTAAGCAATTGCTTGAAACAAAGCGCCGGGCAGCGAGCATGGGTTCAACTGGAATGCCGGAAAAACTAGCTGACTGTAGAGTTCATGGGCCTGATTCGGAACTTATTATTGTCGAAGGAGACTCTGCTGCAGGTCCAGCAAAAGCTGGTAGAAATTCAGAGAACATGGCTATTCTGCCACTAAGAGGCAAAGTCGTGAATGCAGAAAAGTCATCTCTAAAACAGGTTCTAGACAACACTGAAGCCCAGGCTCTATTTACGGCAGTAGGAGCAGGGTCTGGTGAAGAATTTGAGATAGAAGCTGCAAGGTATGGAAGAATTGTTATTCTCTGTGACGCTGATGTCGATGGAAGCCACATCCGCTGTCTCCTGTTAACACTGATGCATAAATACATGCGTCCAATGCTCGAAGAAGGGCGCGTATTCGCTGCTCAACCTCCACTGTTTTCAACAAGGATCGGAGACACTATCCATAGAGCTTTCTCAGAAAGTGAACGAGATTCCATTACAGCTAAATTAACCAAAGGTGGGCGAAAAGCCGAAAATATAACTTGGAATCGATTCAAAGGATTGGGGGAAATGAACGTGGATGAATTAGCTGAATGTGCTTTGAATCCTAAAACACGAATACTTCGTCAAATGACAATGAGTGACGTAGCTGCTGCTAAGAAAGCAGCAAAGGCATTTGACACTCTAATGGGTTCGGATGTTGGTAAGCGTCGTGATTATTTAATTGCCAACAGCAGCCTTCTAGACCAGTCGGTTCTAGATTTCTAATGTTTAAAATTCCTCGAACTTTTTCCTACTCGTCAGCTTCCATGTTCAAACAATGCCCGAGACGCTGGAAACACAAATATATAGACAAGTTGCCTGACCCCGCAGGTGAAGCAGCTCTTATCGGCACATTCGCTCATGATGTACTAGAACAACTTTGTGAAGAAGAACCCGCTCGACGAACAGAAGTAAAAGCCAAAGAAATCGCTGGTAAAAGTTGGGCAGAATTTGCAGAAAAAAAAGATTTCAAAAACCTCAAACTTGATGAAGAATCCCAAAGAGCATTTCGTTGGCAAACTTGGAATGCGATTCAAGGGTTATGGCAATTAGAAGATCCTGCAACAATTGAAGTAGAGGCAACCGAGCAGAAACTGTCAACATCGCTCTCAGGAGTTCCTTTCTTTGGAATCGTTGACCGACTAGATCGAAATGAAGATGGCATAACAGTGGTTGATTACAAAACTGGAAAATTCAATAATGAAAATATTGGTCAAGTGCTTTTATATTCTGCTGCCGTAGCCAGTGAAACTGGTGAACAACCTTCTAAAGCTCGACTCCTCTATCTTGGAAGTAAAAAAAAGAAAATCGCTCCACAAATTGTTGAAACTGATGTCTCTGAAAATCGGCTTACAGAAGTAGTCGAGGGTTTATCCGACACTTGGAACAAGCTAAAAGCCCACTTGAAGCGTGAAGAATTTGAACCTGTCCCCACCCCTCTTTGTGGTTGGTGTTCATTTATTACGGAATGTGAAGATGGAATTAAATTTATAAAAAAAAGAGCCTCTTTAGGAAAACTAAGACCTGATACTCCTGCTAAGGCATCGCTTGGTCTTTAAGACTTAGCCTTTTTACGCTTCTTCCAAAAAATAGCCAAAGAAAATAAAACAACGGTAGCAATTAATGCGCCGAGTCGATTCGCTCTATCTGCATTCTCATCAATGCTCTCTACTGGTGGCACTTCAAACGGTCGGAAATCTTCACCATTTGTTGGAGTTTCCTTTTCTTGCTCTTTTGTGGAATCTGCGTTTATATGAACACCTTCAGAAAACTCCTCGACTCCGTCAAAAGTGTCGTCATTTGTCTTACTATCACCATCAAGCAAAGCATCTACGGGGCTTTCTTTCGGTGCTGCCGGCCGGGAACGTACAGCTTCAGGATCATACGTAGCCATCAGAGTCCTCCTCATTGGAAT
>JASLTU010000068.1:0-6042 GCA_030742755.1 Acidimicrobiales bacterium
ACAGTTCGTGATTACAGGCTCATCAACAGAAGCTTCTAATGAACTTAGGAACCTCATCAACGAAAACGGTATAGATGAATTTCAATTACCGATCGGGAGTCCCAGAGAGGCAGAAAAAGTTATTTTACGGACTTCAAAAATGTTTAAATAATCTCAGCTCAGGTAGTCATTGAGATTAACGGTCGGGTAGGCAACTCGAGAGCCATACTCGCGTCGTTCCCTCTTATAGGTTGCGTCAATTCCAACTTTTGTACTTATGCCACGAGTATCGGCTGTTGGATCCATCTCGTGTCCTTGAGCCAGAGGAATGGAAAAAACATCCTCTGGCCAACTAACTCGGTTAGTAATTGCCCAATGTAATTCTGATGGTTGGAAAATATCAATATCTCTATCAACAACAACTACGTTTCGAATATTGATATGAGCTGCCATCGCAGCTAAGGCAAGATTTTTTGCAGTGCCTGGATTATCTCTATCTATCTGGATGACTGCTAAAAATCCGTTTCCATAAGGAGGAATGTAAACCTCTGCAGAAGGGTCTAAATGTCTTACATAACTTTTTAACAGAGGCTCTCTAGGTAAAATATTTCCTATATAGATGTGCTCGTACCAGCCAGGAATTATCGTTTGAAAAATAGGGTTGTCGCGCCAAGAAATAGAAGAAACCTCTAGGGTCGGACTATTCCAAGCTTCGCCGTGGTACCCATGAAACTCTGCCAGAGGGCCTTCTGGTGCTCGTTTAGCCGGATGCAGAAAACCTTCAATTACTACTTCAGCTGCTGCGGGGATATCTATGTCAACAGTAAGCCCTTTACAAACTTCTATACCGCTACCACGAATAGCTCCCGCAATAAAAAGCTCATCTACATGTGTCTTAACCCCAGCTGCAATCATAATAGAAGGATCTAAACCCATAGCGAGAGCTATAGGAAATGGATCATCTGGATTTTCTCGAGACTTCCAAAAAGTACCTACATCTCTCCATTCATTTACATTAAATCCAAGAATATTTTTGTCGAGTTTGGACATGCGGTTGTAGCTCAGATTCCCTCTGCCAGAAATAGGGTCCTTAGAAATTGTTACAGCACCCGTTATGAAAGGCCCGCTATCGCCTCTCGAGTGAGTCAGAATCGGCAAATTTTTAAGATCAATGTCACTGCCTGAAAGGTTGTTGTCATGCCAAGCTGCTTTTTCTATTCTTACTGGAGCGATTCCGTTTGAAGGATCAAGCGCTTTTTCCATTGTGTCGGCAACTTCAGATGGTTCGCAGTTTAGAGCTACAGCAGCTCTGCTGTGAGAGGTCACACCTCCGCAAAAGATAGGCCAAGGGCTATCTTGAACATTTTCGAAAAGACAAGCCCCTTTGTTTTCACGAGCAATACTTGCACCAACATCCGCAAGTTCATATTCAATTGAAACCGGATTAGCGACTTTAACTAGTTGACCTGCAGAATCTAGGGCTGATATAAAACCGCGTAAATCTTTTATTTCCGTCATGATTTAAGCTTAGGTGAAGTTTTTGCTTAAAGGCCTTCTGAGTCTATTTGAGTGGTTTGTTGTGAGGAAGAAATCAGAACTCCACTTTTAAAAACTTTCCTTGACATAGGTGCATCAGCAATAGCACCGCGAAGTGAGGGTGCATCTATAGCGACAAAATCAGCTAAAGACTTGGGCGACACATCGGCCTTTTCAAGACCCATAGCCTTTCTGGCATTCACACTTACCATTTCATAAGCATTTTTTGGCATTTCATGTGCGGCTAAAATTAGAAGTGAAGCAGTTTCAAGTGGGTCACTACGACCTACTAGATTGAACGGATCTTGAACGTTGTCACCGCCAGCTGCAACTAGAACTCCTGCATCTTTAAGGCTTTTAATTGCGGTAATAGCTCTAGGTGTGGCAGTAGGTATTTCTCTTCCTTGGAGAAAAAGATTCGTTTGGGGAAGTGGTAAAACCGAGATGTTAGCTTTTGCAACATCCGATGAAACCTCTTTTTGTTTTTTTAGACTTTGCATTCCCAAAGTAACGCAGTGGCTTGCAGTAACAGGGTTTTCAAAACCTCGATCGATTATTTGTTTTGCTAAGTCGTGGAGGGTTAGAACTGACTCATCAAGCATTTCATCTACATGTAAGTCGATTCCTATGCCTGCATCTTCGGCTAGGTCTAATGCATCTTTAATCAAAACTGCAGGGTTGGGATCGAGGTGTGGACAGCCTCCGATCAGATCCACTCCGATTTCTATTGCTTTGTCTAAGGCTTTTCGATTGTCTTTTCCTTCTGGACCGGTCATGGGGTTTATTGTTAAGGCGACTATTTGAACATCGATGAGACCTTGAACAAGGTTTCGAGCTTCGCGAACTGCTTCCAGAGCACGAGAACCTGATACAACATTTACATGAGTTCTCACTGCTGTTACACCTTTAGAAACTAGTAGCCTCATTGCCTCTACTGCACGGTAGACAGTGTCCTCATAAGTTATTTCTCCGCGAGCGGTTGCAGAGATCCAAGCTTCGATGGCACCTGATAAATCACCAGCAGGATTAGGAACACTTTCAGCGGTTAGTGCTTTGTCGAGATGGGCATGTGGTTCAGCCATACTAGGTATTACAAGCCAGCCATTTAGATCTGTCCCACCTTCAGGTGGTGAAGCCGGTTTATGCAATTCTGTGATGGTTTCTATATAACCGTCATTTATGTGGAGATTCACTAATCTGCCATCTTCTAACCGAGCATTATGAAGAATTTTAAGCATCCCAATTACCCCATTTCATTTCATCGCCCCATGGTCGAAGAAACACTTCATTCGGGCTTACTTCGATCCCTCTTTCGGGATAAGGGTCATCACCTACAATAGGCACGATCATTCGGTGATCGTGCGTAGCGGCATCAACTAATCTGTCTGCACCTATCTGCCAAGGCAGGTTAGACCAAGCATTCATATAGTGATGCACTAAAGCTCTCCGACTGGTGCCGCTAAGGTTTCTAAGAGATCGATGCAATAAGTAGCCATTAAAAAATACAGCTGACCCAGCTTTTAGTTCGACAATTTCTTCATCATCTGAGTTGAAACCGTAGCTTTCATCTGAAGGGTCAAATTCTTCATTTTCATTATGTGGTCTGGTAGGCCAAAGCTGCCCCATTTTGTGGCTTCCTGGGATAACTCTTAAGCACCCATTGTCTATAGTCGCGTCATCTAATGCAATCCAGACCCCTACAAGAGAACGGTCTCTAGTGGCGATAAAGCGTTCATCTTGATGCCAGGCTTGACCTGGGAAGCCAGGCGGTTTTAGGAAAAGCATGGATTGCATGCACTTGACCCTGCCATCCCAGTGGGGGATATGGGCCCCAACGATCATTCGGAGAACTTCTTTGATCTTTGGGTGATCCAGGGTTTCAAAAATTGGGAGCGAAACCCAGTGAGGGAAATGAACGGCTAGAAGTCCGGAGTCTTCGTTTTCCGAGGAGTTACTAACGGGATATGTCCCATCTAGAAACTTGGGAATTTCTGATTGAATGCCCTCTATAGTCATTTGATCAATAATTTCTGGAACGATTAGATAGCCATCATTAATATATTTTTCGGCCATTCCATGAAGATCCATAGTTTGATGTTATCTACAGGAGACAAAGGTGCTTATGTTCGGTGGCTCGACTACAGTTCACAACTCAAGATAAAAATTATTTGTGAGTCATTAATGAGGAGAAATTAGCAAATGAAAGATGGTTTTCGTCGGCTAGTTGTTGGTATAAGTGGAGCTAGCGGAGTTATATACGGAATTCGTATTCTTGAGATATTGCGTGACATCGAAGAAGTGGAAACACATCTGATATTGACTAATGCAGCTAAACAGACAATAGGTATGGAAACCGATTTTTCAACAGGCGAAGTCGAAAAACTTGCTGATTACTCGTATCCAATTAAAGATATTTCAGCAGGACCTGCCAGTGGAACATTCCCATGTGATGGAATGATTATCGCACCTTGTTCGATAAGGACTTTGTCGGCAGTTGCAAACTCGTATAGCTCTGATTTGCTCACAAGAACAGCGGATGTAACCCTAAAAGAAAAAAGACCGTTGGTTCTAATGGTAAGAGAAACGCCGTTTCACTTGGGGCATTTACGTTTGATGCAACAAGTAACTGAAACTGGAGGGGTAATTTTCCCTCCAGTGCCAGCTTTTTACAATAAACATAAAGATCTTGATGAAGTGATTTCACATACTGCCAAAAGGTCGCTTGAACAGGCAGGAATTGAGATTGAAGATATGGATAGATGGACAGGCCCTCTTGGTTAGAAAAGCGGCATTAGTCGATTAATCGCGTTAGATCAGATACTTGGCTATCCTGTAAGGATGTCTGGAAGACTTGCCGATATAACTGGGCCTGACGTCTCAGAAAAAATAGGTGATAATTCTGTAATTCTGCTTCCTGTTGGAGCGATTGAACAGCACGGACCACATTTGCCAATGTCAGTAGACACAGTCATTGCAGAAGAAACTTCGAACGCTCTTCTCGATTCTGTAGGCAGTGAAATAGACCTATGGCTTCTTCCAACATTGTCGATTTCAAAATCAAATGAGCACACATGGTCGCCGGGAACTCTTTCATACGGCACAGCAACGATGCTTAGCATCCTTGATGATATAGCTAGATGCATCTCCACAACGGCTGCAAAAAGATTGGTTCTTTTAAACGGTCACGGAGGCAATACCGCCCTTCTGATCACAGCGTGTCGAGATATAAGAGTTGCCCACGGACTTTTGACCTTTCTCGTTCATCCTTCTCTTCCTCCTGCATCTGGAGGTACAAGCACCAAAGAAGAGTTAGGTATGGGAATTCATGGTGGGTTAAATGAAACTTCGGTTTTTTCTTATTTACGTCCAGGAGAGGTTCGAATGGAAAAAGCTCTCCGTCGCGTTCCGGAGTGGATGGCCGATAATAAATGGGTGAAATTTGGAGGCAATGTTCAATTCGGTTGGACAAGCAGAGATTTTGGGGCTGAAGGTCTTATAGGTGACCCTACGGATGCAAATCCTGAATTAGGTAAAGAACTTTTCGAAGCAGCAGTTGACTCACTGGCAGATCAACTTCGCGAAATCAGCAGTTTTGATTTTCAGGATAGATGAGTTGGCCTCAGAAAAAGCAAAAGCAGAATTCACGATTGAACCCTTCACAGAGGGAGACCCGGGCCCTCATGTGAAAGAGACCATTTCTCTGGCTAAACAGTCAGGTCTCAGCGTCGAGATAGGCCCATTCGGTACAACAGTGACAGGCGAACAAGATAAAGTCTTTGAATTAGTTTCAGAGTTGGTAAAAACAGCTATGAGTCATGGGGCTTCTCGGGTCTCTCTGCAAGTAACCTCTATATGAACTTTTAAAATTCTCTATCTACACCTGTTAACAGGATGATTACCGAATCATCAGAATTTATACACCCGTCTTCTTTTGCAGCAAGTAGACCTGCAAGACCGGCAGTTCCTGTAGCGCTAGCAGAAATATCTGTATGATCAGCAACAAGTTTTTTTGCTAAAAGAATTTTTTCTTCACTAGCACTTAGCGGTCCTCCAACATTGTCTCCGAAGATCATGTCCCAAACTAAAGGAAGCCAGTCATAGGTGATGTCATCGAGTATTCCAGTAGCCGCAGAAGAAGGGTTTTCCCATGGTTCCATGTATTTAAGTGGTATTGAAATAGCTTCGGAAAGTGCTTCTGAAGGATTGTCGCTATCAGCTATCCGGTTATAAGCAATTGAAAGAGGCGAACAACCGGTTGCCTGAACAGTATTGAGAGCAGGTCTATTTTTTAAAATGCCAAGATCTTTAGCATCGGTTAGAGCTTGCATGGTGCTGCTCGCAAGTGCTCCTCCACCCACCTGCACGAGGAGTCTGTCTGGCTCTAAGCCATATCTGTTTAATTGTGTTGACATTTCAAAACCTAGTGTTTTACCGCCATCAATAGTCCATATATTTTCTGTTCCCTGACAGCCAAATGGCAGAGCTCCTTCTTCAAGCAGTTCCCGAAACCTCAACATGCACGGATCC
>JASLTU010000069.1:0-6039 GCA_030742755.1 Acidimicrobiales bacterium
AGAGTATCTCGATGGAAACTTTATGTACAGCCATGCAAGTGCAAAAATTGTCACTCCGAAATGGAAGGTTCCATAAAAAACATTCCAGAATTGGATGAACCATTCCCAGTTGATAAAAAATTCCTGTATTTGAAGTTCCCAGAAAGTGCCCATAGATTTTTCTAAGTCGATGATCTTTTCCGCATTTTCAAAAGCTTTGTTTGAAGACACGCTTGCTGAACCAAATTGGTTACGGGCGAAAGAATAAATCAAGTAAAAGAAAAGTATGAGAGTGACTTCTAGCCACCATTTCATGCCTGTTTTGAAACCTCTTGAATGAAGTGAATGGCCAGTATTTTGACTCATATTTTGTAGTGAGAGTTTCCTAATCATTGGATTTGAAAATTTTATGGTTTAACACTATTTAGAAATTCTTCGGTGTCAACTATTACTCTCGTAATAGTTGCGTTAGCTACTAGCAGTTTTCCTTTTTCAGTTTCCACTGTTGCAGAAAAAGTTAACCTCCTTCCATCCACTTGCTCAAGGATTGCATGAGCTGTGATGCTTCCACCTAAAGAAATTGGTGTCAAGTGGTCTATTCGAACTCTCATACCTACAGTAGTCTTGTTTTTTTCTAAACTTCCTGAAATGGCATCAAGTGTCGCTTCTTCAATAAGAGCTACAACCCTTGGAGTGGCGAGAACGGGAACCTCACCTGAATTAAAGGCAATTGAGAGGTCACTTTTTTCAACTTCCAAAAAGGCCGTTCCACGAAGTCCTGTCTTAAGCTCCACCTCGGTACGATACGCATTTATAGACCTGACTTTATAATCAGGGAAAATATTTAAAAAACGAATTAGTTCATTAGAGTTCTGTAAGCGATTTGAAAAGGAAAATTCTTGACTGAA
The DNA here is from genome assembly GCA_030742755.1 of Acidimicrobiales bacterium. Classification (GTDB taxonomy): domain Bacteria; phylum Actinomycetota; class Acidimicrobiia; order Acidimicrobiales; family MedAcidi-G1; genus MedAcidi-G1. The sequence goes on from JASLTU010000069.1 coordinate 888, forward strand.
ACACAGATAGTCTCATCAGATCTTTTGGAGGAGGTTCTCTCTTCAGCAATGAAGTCAGGCGGCTCATTTGCGGAGATCTTTGTAGAGGACAGGCGGTCAACGTCAGCAGTTCTTGACGACGGCCTAGTAGAAGAGTTGAATAACGGCAGAGATAGGGGAGCCGGAATTCGAGTTGTTTCTGGAGAAACTACGGGGTTTGCCCACACAGCGGATCTTTCAGCTTCTGGTCTGCATAAAGCAGCAGAAGCTGCTTCATCTGCAGCTCGAAGTAGTTCTGGAGCAGTCATTGAAGTTGATTTGAGTCATGAAAGCATTCCTAATATTTCTGAGATAGAAATTCTTCCTAAAGAAGTTTCAAAAAGCAAGAAAGTCGCTTTACTGAAATCTGCAGATGAATCAGTGCGTGCTGCAGGACTCCCTGTGACTCAAGTAGCAGCCAGGTATGGAGACAGTCATCGGGTTTTGCAGATAGCTAATAGTGATGGTCTTTTAACCGGAGATAGACAAATAAGAAGCTCTTTTTCAGTTTCTTGCGTGGCAGCAGGTGATGCAGGAATGCAGACAGGAAGAGAATCTGTTGGAAGAACTGTTGGGTTTGAGTTGTTTAACGATATAGATGTGGATGACGTTGCACTTAAAGCTGCTGCAAGGGCTGTGACCAAATTGGATTCTGTGCCGGCACCTAGTGGTGAAATGCCAGTTGTCGTTGGTCCAGGAGGCGGGGGTGTGCTTTTTCATGAAGCTTGCGGACATGGACTTGAGGCTGATCTGATTGAAAAATCAGCTTCAGTATTTGCAGGCAAACAGGGAGAGTTGGTAGCAGCACCAAATGTCACTTTGATTGATGATGGAACGATGGTCGGAGAGTGGGGAAGGTTTGCAATCGATGATGAAGGAAACCCCGCTCATCAAAATGTTTTAATAAAAGATGGAGTTTTAACGGACTACATGTGGGACTGGCAACGAGCTCGAAAGCATGGGCGCGTAAGTTCAGGAAATGGCCGGAGGCAAAGTTATAGACATTTACCGATGGTTAGGATGACCAACACTTTTCTAGCTGAAGGAGAAGGAAACCCACAAGAAATTATCGAAGACACTGAATATGGAATTTATGTCGCCCAATTGGGTGGCGGTCAAGTTAATACAGCAACTGGCGACTTTGTTTTCGGAATGACTGAAGCTTATTTGATTGAGAATGGAAAGCTAGCGGCTCCAATTAGAGATGGCAATCTCATAGGTAATGGACCGCAGGTTCTTTTAGACATTGACGCTATTGCTGGAGATTTTGCAATGGGGTCACCTGGCACATGCGGAAAAGATGGTCAAGGGGTTCCTGTTGGCGATGGGACTCCAACTCTGCGTGTTAAACGTTTAACCGTAGGAGGCACAGCAACGTAATGTCGACTGAACTAATTGAAATAGCGGAACTTGTAACCAGCTGGAGTGCTAAAGGCGAACAGGTGGAAGCTGTCGTGACGAGTGACAGGGAAACAGAAGTTCGTGCTTATGAGGGTGAGATCGAATCGTTAACTGTTGCTGAGTCACAAGGCATTGGCGTAAGAGTGATAAAAGACGGACGCCAAGGCTTTGCCTACGCAGGAACCTTAGAAGAAAAGGAACTGTTAGAAGTTTTAAACGAAGCTCGGGATAACGCTAGTTTTGCCAGTCCAGATGAATTCTCAGGATTAGCCGAACCAGATGGAGTTGAGAGCGTCTCCCTTGATGTGTATAGCGATGGCGTAAATTCGCTCGCTACTAGTAAAAAAATAGATTATGCACTTGAGTTGGAAAAACTTACCTTGGCAACTGATAAGAGAATTAGTGGTATTGAGTCTTCTGAATACACGGATGTGGTGAGCGAATCGGCGATAGCTACTAGTACCGGTATACGTTCTTCTTCGAAAGAGAGTGGTTGCTGTCTCATGGTTTACGCTCTGGCTGAAGAGAAAGGTGAAACTCAAACTGGTTTCGGTTTCTCGATAGGTAGGGATCCAGAGGAGTTAAATGTGGCAAAAGCAGCATCTGATGCTTCGGATAGAGCTACGAGAATGCTCGGCTCCGTTAAACCTAAATCGGAGAGATTGACTGTTGTCTTAGACCCATGGGTCTCTGCTCAGTTTTTACAAATAGTGGGGAGCACGCTAAGTGCTGAAATGGTCTTGAAAGGAAGATCTCTGTTCGCTGATCGCCTAGGTGAGAAAGTAGCTAGTCCTATTATTTCTCTTGTGGACGACCCGACAAACCCACAAGCATTCACTGCGACTGAAACAGACGGTGAGGGTTTGGCGACCCGTCGTAATGTTCTTATAGAAAATGGTGAATTGAAAATGTTTCTACATAATGTTTGGACAGCCAGAAAAGCAGGTTCGACCTCTACAGGTTCGGCAATACGAAGTTACGCCTCAACTCCTGGAGTCGGAATTCAAGCGATTTCCCTTAAGCCTGGCGATAGAGGATCTTCGGATTTAATCGCAGGTATAAATAATGGGATATTGATCCAGAGCGTGACAGGCCTACATTCAGGAGTCAATCCGATCAGTGGAGATTTCTCAACTGGTGCAGAAGGCCTAAGGATCAGTAATGGAGAGTTGGCGGAACCTCTTCGCGAGTTCACGATAGGTTCAACAATTCAAAAAATGCTACAAGACGTAAGTGAAGTGGGGAATGATTTGGAGTGGCTCCCAATGAGTTCCGCAGGTTCGACAGTAGTAATAAATGAACTAACAGTTTCTGGGGCTTAGTCCCCCCCCAATCAAGTTGAAGAAGAGTTTGATTCTTTTGAAGGTTTAGTTTCTTTCTTAGCAGGTTCAGTAGTTGTTTTTTCCGAAGAGGAATCTGACTTCGTCTTCTCAGTATCTTTTGAAGCGCTGGTCACGGGCTTCTTTTTTGAATTTGAGCCGTGATCATTTTTGTAGAAACCAGAACCTTTAAAGGAAATCCCAACACCAGAAAATACCTTTTTTACAGTGCCAGAACATTCAGAAGGACATTCTTCAAGAGGATCGTCTTTGAACGATTGAACTATCTCGAATTCTTTTTCGCAGGTCTGACACCTATAAATGTATGTTGGCATAATTGGCACCCATTTTAAGTCTTTAAGAACTGAACATAAAAGATACAGCTTTTAAACAATGACATGATTTTTTCTTAATTATCGGTCATGCTATAGGGATGGCTTTCCTTTGGGTGTTGGCGATTTCCCTTTCTTATTTTTTAGGGAATCTTCCTTCTGCACATCTTGTTTCCAGCAGGAAGGGTTTTGACCCCACACAATCTGGTTCAGGCAACCCGGGAGCGACAAATGTTTTACGTGTAGCTGGTCGCCGTGCAGGTGTTTTGGTTTTAATCGCTGATTTTAGTAAAGGTTCTATAGCAGCGGCAGTTGGTTTACTGATTAATGATACTTCCTTGGGTTTAGCTTGTTGGCTTGCAGCAGTTCTCGGACATGTTTTTCCGGTAACGAGAAAATTGCAAGGTGGTAAGGGCGTTGCAACGGGTGCAGGAGGTTGTTGGGTGCTTTTCCCTTTAGTGGGAGCAATATGCACGGTGGGGTTTTCATTAATTGCCAAAATTACAAAAAAAGCTTCAGTAGCATCAATTTCGACTGCCATATTGATGCCTTTATCTGTTGGCATTTTTGGAGCTGAAATCAAAGAACTAGTAGCAGCGATTGCTTTATCTGTTTTGATTCTCGTAAGACATCGAGCAAATTTTAAGAGATTAATAAGTGGATCTGAACATTCGCTTGGGATTGGTGAATAAATGCTTTTAGTCGCTATTCTCGATATTCTCGCTATGTGATCGAATTAGAAGAAGCACGAGAATTTATATTCAGCCACTGCCTAAAACTTTCTACCGACGAGGTGGAGATCTCTAAATCACGTGGCCTTGTTTTAGCCGATACTGTGATTTCAAATGATGATGTCCCTCCGTTTCCAAATACTGCAATGGACGGTTATGCGGTTAGGGCTGTTGACACTGAACATTCACCAGTTGAATTAAAAGTAGTAGGAACATTACCAGCAGGAAAGATTCCTGCTATGGAAGTTGGACCAGGTGAAGCAGTCAGAATTATGACTGGCGCTGTGATCCCTGAAGGCGCAGATGCAGTAGTAATGGTTGAAAAAACTAAGGAAGTTGAAAACGGCAGTTCGGTCATTGTGGAAGAAACCGTTGAAAACGGAAATTTTATTCGACAACCCGGTGAGGACTTTGTAAAAGGCACAAAACTGTTTCACAAGGGGACCTTGATTGGGGCTGCACATATTGGAGTATTTGCAACGATCGGGCTTGAAAAAGTAACTGTATTTAAAAGACCGATAGTGGGTGTAATGTCAACAGGCGATGAACTGGTTCAAGGTGCTTCACAGCTAAAACCAGGACAGATTCGTGATTCCAACCGCCATTCCATAAAAGCTCTTTTAGACGAGATGGGGGCTGAGGCTATTGATTTAGGATTAATTTCCGATGATGAGAAGGCAATCGAAACTGCACTTCTTTCCGCTGTTGAGAAATGTGATGCGGTAGTAACATCAGGTGGAGTAAGCATGGGGGATTTTGACTATGTGAAAGTGGTGCTAGATCGTTTAGGTCAAATGAAATGGATGCAAGTAGCGATTAAGCCAGCCAAACCATTAGCTTTTGGTTTACTCAATGACGTGCCCATTTTTGGTTTGCCGGGCAATCCAGTTTCTGCGATGGTCTCATTTGAGCTTTTTATGCGCCCAGCATTGTTAAAAATGATGGGATGCGAGCAAATCTGGCGTCCTCACATCAAAGCTAAGGCAGCGAATCCACTAAAACGTAGAAAGGATGGAAAAGTCCATTTTGCGAGGGTCACGCTCGTAAGAAAGGAAGATTCCTATGAGGTGTCATTTCTAGAAGGACAAGGATCACATCAACTAGCGGCAATGGCGAATGCTCAAGGTCTGGCAATTCTGCCAGATGGAGAAGGGGTAGAAAAAGGTGATTCTGTTGATGTTATGCAATTAACCGAGCCAGAAATAGAATAGACCTCTACGCTTAATTTATGGGCAGAGAACTAGTTGATCTCTTTGGTCGAGTACATAGAGATTTTCGTATATCAGTAACGGATAGATGTAATTTTCGTTGCCAATACTGCATGCCTGAAGAAGGTTTAGATTGGCTTAAA
>JASLTU010000006.1:0-48345 GCA_030742755.1 Acidimicrobiales bacterium
GATCTGGAAGTTTTTTCAAGGATTTGTGGCAGTGTTCCAAAGAAATTGTTTGACACTCAGATCGCAGCTGCCTTTTTGGGGTTATCAACGCCATCTTTAGCAGTCTTGCATCAGCAGTACCTTGGTGTGCATCTCCCAAAAGAGGACAGAATGACCAATTGGTTATTACGCCCACTAACTGAAGGACAAAAGGCTTACGCTGCATCAGATGTTAGGGACCTGATAGAAATTTACAATTTCCAAACTAGCCGTCTTCAGGAACTAGGACGCTTATCTTGGGTTGAAGACGAATGTATTACATTTTTAGAGAAAGAGATGACAAGACGTTCACCTGACGAAGCATGGAAAAAAGTGAAAGAATTAAGACGCCTAAAGGGCAAATCAATGGCTGCCGCTCGGGCGATAGCAAAATGGCGCGAAATGGAAGCAGCGCGATTGGACATTCCTGTTCGAAGAGTTATATCTGATCTGGCAGTTATTTCTATCGCTCAAAAACTTCCAAATTCTTTAGATGAATTATCTAAAGCTCGTGGAATGGAAAAACAAAAAATCAAAGCAGAAAGAGCGACAGCGATTTTAGAAGCTATATCAGATGCTCCTGCAGTGTCGGGAGAAGAAAATTTCAAAGATGTTAAGTCAAATTCTTTAGATTCAAAAGCGGCTGTTGCTCTGGTAACTGCTTATATATATCAACTGGCTCGCGATGTTGAGATCGACCCATCTATGCTCGGAACGCGAAATGATATCGAAGCTTTGATCGGCGGCGACATGAACTCAAAGCTGGCCACCGGATGGAGGGGCGAAGTTGTGGGGGAAGTGGTTAAAAATATCCTGGAAGGCACGGTTGCATTGTTTTTTGATGGAGAAAATAGAATATTATTAGAACCTCGAAATTAGAAACAAAGTAACGCATTTGATGTGCGGTATTAGCTATGATTGCTTTTTGTCCAATGTAAGTGGAGGTTTCACGTTGAAAAAAGGACGGCATCGTCGTTTTGAAGAAGCGAGAGCTTTAAAACGAAACCAGGAAATGGATATTGATTCGATCTTGGAGAGCATTACCAGTGATGACGAATCTGAAGTTAAAGATGAGGGTCATTCACCTGCATTTGAAGCTTGGGCATCAGACTTTGAGGATGAAGAAAATGCTCCTGTAGAGGAGAATACAGACTAAGACCCGGTTTCCTCTAAAATTTCATCGAGTTTCAAAATATCGTCTGACCTTAAGACTCCAATGAAGGACCCAGCAGGGTCAGTCACAGCGAGGATATCCGTGTGGGTACTTTCCATCGCTGCGATTGCGTCCCTAAGTGACCATGACGGCATAGCAGTAGGGAACTCAGTTTGGAGCAGATCGATAACTTTTGTTTGATCCCAGTCATTTCGATCAATATCAGAAATATCACTGAGACTGATAATTCCTAGATATTTCTCTTTATCTACTACTGGAACTGAAAGTTCACGTCTTCCTAAAACGTGAGAATAAACGAATTCTGATACTGAAGCATCTGGAGGAACAGTTAGAACATCTGTTGTAAGGGCTGAGGTTACGGGGAGAGTGAATCTTCTCTCAAGATGACCGAGGCGCACGCTATGTTGATGCTCGGCAACGGATGATTTACCAGCAACAAGCTGACTTACAGCTGCAGCAATCAAAGCAGGTACAACGAATGTTCCAGCGGTTGATTCTGCAACGAACATCACAGCAGAAATAGGTGCCCTGTATCCTGCTCCCAAGAAAGCAGCAAGTCCAAGTGTGGGGTAGAGGCCGGGTCTGTCAGATCCGATTAATTCGCCTGTGAATTGGCCTAAAATGACTCCTTGTGCGGCAAGTGGTATGAAGAGACCGCCGACACCACCAGCGGCTAGGGTTACAAGTGTTGCTGAGATTCTAAGTCCGAATAGCAAAGCGATTAAACCCAGGCCGTTTTCAGGGGATACAACCCATTCCATAGCTTCTATGCCTGGACCGATGGTTAATGGGGAACCGAAGGCTGCATCAGCAGAAATTGCGAGAGCGGCGAGAAGAAGTCCTCCGAGGATAACCCGGGGAACGAAGGAAGCCTTTCGTGATTGATTTTTTGACCACCTCACCAACCAAGCCATTGAGCGACCCCCTAAGCCGGCAAGAACGCCTAAGAGAAGAGCTCCGAACAAGTCACCTGTTTCAACGCCTGTGAATAAGTCAGCAAGTTTAGATGCATCAAACCACGCCATACTTTCACCTGATCCCATTTGAACACTTTTGAGGTCAATACCTATTCGATATTCAGGGTCATTTAAGAAAGGGACGACGGGTTTAGTGCCCACAAGATTAATGTAAGTGACATAACTAGTAGCGGCAGCAAAAAGGGATGGTAGTAGGGCACGTCTATTTACATCATCTCGATATGGTGCTTCGAGGGCGAATAGAACACCAGTTGCTGGAGCTTTAAAAACTGCTGCAACTCCAGCGGCAGCTCCTGCTGTGAGTAGAACCTGGATATCTTCTCGTCTAAGCCAGTTTTTAAAACGTTCTGAAAGGGTGATACCTGTAGTTGCACCCGCATAAATTGATGGTCCTTCTAATCCCAGCGAACCACCTAAGCCTATGGTTGCTGCTCCCGCTAAAAGTTTGACTGGTAAGTCCCTTAAAGGGAGTCGGGGTTTTCTTTCATGAAATGCTCTTACGAATTCATCTGATGTGCCGGCTCCGGAATTTTTACCGAAAAAATGGATAATTGAAACGGCTAAAAATAGACCTACTCCAGGTGCCAAAGCTATTTGCCACAATGGGCGGCTAGAGATATTTGCTAACAGAAGATCATCTGTGAGTATTTCGAAGCCTGCTATCAGAAAAGCAACTATAAAACCAGTTGCTATAGATAAAAGGAGAACTGGACTATTTCCTGTTGGTAGTAGTTTTTTGAGTTTCTCCATTAGACCATTAATACCGTTAGTCAGCGCATGATCCTCATGTGTGGGAAGATTGACTTGAATTCTTAAAAATAAGAGGCACAATTAGTTATGCGAAAAAGTCAGCGAAAAGTTAAAGATCCGCTTCTAATTTCTTTAATAAAAGCTTTGAGCGAAGACAGGGTGACAGACGGAGCTGCCGCGAGACGTATCTACAGTAAGGATGCTTCGGTAATAGAAGGAGGTCGCGCCGGGGTCATATGTTTTCCAGAAGACACTGCGGAGGTAGTGAAGTGCGTTTCTTTAGCGAATGAATATGATCGAGAATTCGTAACACGAGGAGCGGGAACCGGCTTGGCGGGAGGCTCTGTTCCTTGTAATGACCCGATAGTAATTGTTACGACTCGGATGAAAAAGATTATTGATGTTGACATAGAAAAGAAAATTGCATGGGTTCAACCAGGAGTTGTTAATTTGGACCTTTCAAATTTTTTAAAAGGAACTGGCCTACATTTTGCCCCTGACCCTTCGAGTCAACAGGCATGCACAATAGGTGGCAATGTTGCTAATAATTCAGGTGGACCGCACTGTTTGGCATATGGGGTTACTAATTCGCATATAGCAGCCTTAGAAGTAGTACTTCCTGACTCTTCTATTGTGCAATTGGGATCCATTGAAGGGGAAGCTCGCGGCTATGACCTAAGAGGTGTCTTTGTTGGAGGCGAAGGTACTTTAGGTGTGGCAACACGAATAGCGGTTCGATTAACAGAAGACCCGCCCGAAATTGCCACATTGCTTCTCGATTTCTCAAAAATTACTGATGCTGCTGAAACAGTGAGCCAAATAATTGCTAATGGGGTATTACCTGCAGCACTTGAATTAATGGATAGAAATGTTGTAGCCGCAGTCGAACCTTTTGCTAAAGCAGGCTACCCATTGGATGCTGAAGCGGTGTTGATAGCTGAAGTAGATGGATTGCCTGACGGTGTTTCTCATGAGGTTGGCATCATTACTGACATAGCGATAAATAACGGAGCTAGGGAAGTGAGGATAGCTGCTGACGAAGAAGAACGAGAACGAATATGGAAAGGCAGAAAGAGTGCTTTTGGGGCAATCGCTAAAATAAAGCCTGATTATTATCTGCACGACACTGTAATACCAAGAGGACGTCTGGCTGAAGTTATCGAAAAGGTCTACAAAATCGCAGAAACACACGACTTGGTAGTAATGAATGTTTTCCATGCAGGAGATGGAAATTTACATCCACTGTTGGTTTTTGATGCCCGAATCCCAGGAACTTTAGAGAAAGTAAAGAAGGCGGGTGAAGAAATAGTAAGAATTTCTCTGGAAGCTGGAGGGGTTCTTTCTGGTGAACATGGGATAGGGCTAGAAAAGCAAAGATTCATGTCCCAGCAATTTTCGGAACGCGACTTGGAGGCACAAGACGCCCTTCGTCGCTCATTTGATCCTGAGAATCGATCAAATCCACATAAGGTTCTTCCAACTGGTAGTTCCTGTGGGGAGTTAAATTCTTTGAATGAAATTCCAGAGGGTGTTTGGATATGAAAAGCATGGAGGAGTTCAGAGAAGAAATTGGTGACACTTCTTTTGTATCAGTTCGCGGTGGAGGAACGCGTTGGAATCTAGGAGGACCTTTAAGAGAAGGAACAATTATAGTTGAGGCACCAAAAGGCGTAATCAACTACAAACCTGAAGAAATGATTGTTCGTGTGGGTGCTGGAACAAAATTAAGCACCTTGCAGGATGACTTGAGTGAACTGAAACAGGAAGTTGCTCTTGCAGGCTTTTCTGAATCCACTGTCGGGGGAAGTCTCGCAGTAGGTTCGAGTAGTCACAGAAGGGCACGGATTGGGGCAGCGTGTGACGTTCTATTGCAAGCAGACTGTGTTGGTGCTGATGGTAAACAATTTGTAGCTGGAGGTCCAACTGTAAAGAACGTCACTGGTTATGACATTTGCAGACTTTTGGTTTCCTCTCTAGGCACGCTTGCATTAATAGGGGTGGTGACTTTACGAACTCGACCTAAACCTGAAATAGGAGTCTGGTTAAAAGGTGAACTTGATTTTGGAGAGATTGCAAACTGTTGTTACCGTCCCGCAAGCGTTTTATATGACGGATCGAAAACGTTTGTGTTTATCGAGGGTTATGAAGCGGATGTTGAAAAGGAGCGAGTCTTTTTGGAGAAAGTGGGAATGACAGTTATGGACAGAGCGCTAGAAATTCCACCTCTACAAAAAGGAGAAACGAAAAAAGATTTGAACGGTGGATTCTTGGACCTTCAAACCGGTGATGTTTACTCAAATGATGCCAATAGTAATATTGAAGTATCGGAAGAAGTGCAGAGACTTTCGAATCGAATTAAACAGAATTTTGATCCAACCGGCCGGTTGAATCCCGGCAGGAAGCCACATTGATATGGAAACGAATATGGAAACCGGTTTAAATAACGAACTACTGCTTTTAGAACCTGAGACACTTAATGCTTGCGTTTCTTGTGGTTTATGTCTGCCACATTGTCCGACATACCGCGTAACTGGAGATGAGCGCATGTCTCCAAGAGGAAGAATTGCATTAATGCGTTCAGTTGACACGAAAGAATTCAATCCGACTCCTGAATGGATTCATTCCATGGATACTTGCGTTCAGTGTCGAGGATGCGAAACTGCGTGTCCATCGGCAGTTCCTTTTGGAGAGTTGATTAGTGACACAAAAAAAGCACTTGCAAGTGTTAGAAAATTGCCATTAACAATTCGAATTGGACTTTTAATTCTTAATAAACCTCGGCTACTCACAGGAGTAACTTTCTTAATTGGGGTGTTACAAAAATTGGGCTTTATGCGAAATTCTTCTTACATCCCTTCAGGGGTACCACTTTTGAAACGTCAATTTAAAACTACTTACTCTTCGCAGGACCCTGTTCTGTTTACCGGTTGCGTTATGGAATCTTGGACTCCATGGGTTCACACCGCAGCATTGAAAACACTCGCTTTTTTTGGTGTAAATGTTGCTACATCTGGTAAAAACGTTGGTTGTTGTGGAGCCTTGCACGAGCATTCAGGTCTAAGGTCAGTTTCAATAAAAATGGCTGAGAATGTAATGAATGAAATGCCTACTACCGGGCCGGTACTGGTTAATTCGGCTGGTTGTGGGGCAATGCTTAAAGAGTATGGAAAATTGATGGGGACGGAGAAAGCAAAGCAATTTTCGGAACGCGTGTTTGATGTACACGAATGGATTGCAAAGAATTGTAAACTGCCTAACAGAATTGAAAAAAAAGAACGTCTCGTGGTTCAAGACCCTTGCCACTTGAGACACGCTCAAAACTCTCATCAGTACGTTCGGGAGGTTCTGAGTCCTTTTGTCGAAATAGTTGAATTGCCGGATGAGGGACTCTGTTGCGGTGCTGGTGGAGCATTTTCTGTTTCACAAAAAGAACTATCTACTGAAATTCGTAAACTTAAAAGAACGGCTTTTGCAGAAGTGAACACTGAAGGGGAAAAATTTCGAGTGGTTAGTGCTAATCCAGGCTGTGTCACCCACCTACAGTCAGAAGGTTTTGAAATCAAACATCCCCTTGAAGTAGTTGCTGAGTATGTAAATGAGATAAGTGAAACTGACGAAATGAGCAAATTTGAATGAGTAGTGAAATAGAAGAAATAAGATCACAAATTGAAGGCTTAGTTGAAAAAATATCAGATCTTGCAATGCAAGACTTAAGAGAAACAATTGACGCAGGTAAACAGAAGTCTTCTTCAAAAGAAAAAGAACTGATCCGTGTAAGACGCTCCTTGGAAAAAGCCTCCCATCTTCTTTTGGGTTTAAGTGACTGACTTAGGCATTTACTACTGGTAGAAGAACACGACCGTTTCTGTTCACTTGTAAAATTCTCTCAGAATTTGGAGTTCCATAAAGAGTGTTGCGCTGCACAAGCTTTCTCCCTAAGGGCGCTACGAGGTCCTCAAAGTCAGACTTTTTGACCATCTGACCGTGTTGGGCACCAGCAGCCCTGGAGATATTTTCATCAATTAGTGTTCCCCCCAAGTCATTAACACCTGCTTGAAGTAATTGGAGAACCCCTTCGAAACCTATTTTGACCCAAGAAGCTTGAATGTTTGGAATTAGTTTGTTGTAAGCAATTCTTGCAACAGCATGCAACAAAAGCGTTTCGCGAAAAGTAGGTCCACGTCTTGATTTTTGCTGAAGGTAAATTGGTGATGCCATATGTACAAATGGCAAGCCAACAAATTCTGTAAAACCGCCAGTTTCTTTCTGTAGATCTCTACAAAGAAGTAAGTGTTTAACCCAGTGTCGAGGTTGTTCGATTGATCCAAACATCATCGTGATATTAGATCGAAGACCGATTTTATGAGCGGTGCGATGAACTTCTAACCATTCTTCCGTATTAATTTTGTCAGGGCATAGCTCTTTACGAATCTCATCATCAAGGATTTCTGCAGCAGTTCCAGGCAGCGAAGCAAGGCCAGCTTCCATTAGACGCTTTAAGTAGGATTCGAGAGGTTCGTCTAAGCGTCGAGCGCCTTCAAGAACCTCAAGAGCTGTAAAACCATGAATATGTATGTCTGGAACAGCATCGCTAACTGCTTTTGCAACTTCTATATAATAGTTGCCGTCAAAATCAGGATGGATACCGCCTTGGAGACATACTTCGGTGGCCCCGGCGCGGGCGGCTTCCGCAACTCTTGAAGCAATTTCATCCATTTCGAGCAAATAAGGTGCACCTCGAAGATTGAGTGATAACGGCCCTTTTGAAAAGCCACAGAAGCGACACTTGAAAGTGCAGACATTTGTATAATTGATGTTTCTGTTTGCAACCCAAGTCACTTCATTCCCAACTGTTTCCTCACGGAGGTAGTCGGCTAGGCCGGCAACTGCAGAAACTTCTGAGCCTCTCGCTGAAAGAAGAAGCTCGAGCATCTCTGCATCCGCTTCTTGCCCGGATTTGATACCTTCTATCACATCACTGATTGGGCCGCTGGGCTGTCTGGTAAGAGTTACAAGATTTGGAAGAGAACCTGGGGAACCAGAAAACCAAATATCTTCAGGTGATTCCTCTGTTTTGGTGTCGAATGATTCTCCTTCTTCGAGTTCCTTATCTGGAGTAAGAGGATCAGAACGTGCATAACCAGATGAATCGCTCAATTCCATTACCGGAAAAGAAACATCACTGCTAACCCATTTTTTTAAGTTAGAAGCGAATTCTGGATAAATTGTTAAGCGCGGAACGAGTTCAAAACCTTCCGATTCGGTTACTTGTTTTAGTTTTTCCAAATCTGGCCACGGTCGCTCTGGATTCACATGGTCTTTTGTGACAGGTGAGACACCACCCCAGTCGTCGATACCTACGGCAAGCAGTTTCCTAAAATCGTCAGAAAGATTAGGTGGAGCTTGGATATGAATTTCTTTGGGAAGAATGATCCGCGCCAATGCAATTGTTTCCAAAAAGTCACTCTCTGGACAGGGAGGGTGTTTATGCATAGCAGTGCCTACTTTTGGAAGAAAATTTTGAACTATCACTTCTTGTATATTCCCGAACGTTTTTTGGATTTCAGCGATAACTTTCAAACTTTCTATTCTTGAACTTTTACTTTCTCCCATACCGACAAGGATTCCAGTCGTAAAAGGGATTTCTAATTCACCCGCACTTTTGAGAGTGGCGATGCGTCTTTCAGGTATCTTGTCGGGAGAGTTGCGGTGGCAAGCTAGGTTAGTTTCGATACTTTCTAGCATCATGCCCTGAGAGGCAGAAACAGCTTTCAGAGCGAGCAGTTCTTCTCTATGGAGGGCTCCCGCATTAGCGTGAGGCAAAAGCCCTGTTTCTTCCAGTACAAGTTTTGACATCGCGACCAGATAGTCGATAGTGGAAGAGTATCCTCGCAACGAGAGCCAGTCTTTCGCGTAGGGGTAACGTAATTCTGGTCGCTCTCCAAGTGTAAAAAGAGCCTCATGGCAGCCTGCCTGTTTGCCTGCTTTTGCTATATTCAAGACTTCTTCTGGTTCCATATAAGGGGCTTCGAGGCGGGCAGGTGGTTCAGCAAAAGTGCAGTACCCACATCGATCTTGACAAAGCTTTGTTAGAGGGATGAAAACTTTAGGACTGTAAGTGACTGTATTGCGGTAATTTTCTTTCCTGATTGAGTGAGCTAATTCAAAGAGAGTTTCGGTAGGCAGGTTTCTAATCTCATTAGTTTTCATTAGAGACTCCGATGCTCATTTTCTGTTTGGTAAATTTATCAAGATTACGAATTTCATTTGCGCTCACATCTGTTTCACAAGTGTTGCATTTAACAGAATGAGTGAGTGGGGATCCACAATTTTCGTGTATCAACCTGACAGAGGGTTCTTTCGTGGAACACCATTGGTCACCCCACTGCATGAGAGCAATAAGTGAAGGGGACAGTGCACGTCCTTTATCTGTCAACCTGTATTCGTAGCGGTCAGGTTTTTCTTGATACAAGAAGCGTTCAATTACTTCATTTTCAACTAGATGTTGAAGTCTTTTGCTGAGCAGGTTTCTAGCTACTCCGAGGTCTCGTTGAATTGTTTCAAAGCGTTTAATTCCTCTAAAAATATTTCTCAGTATGAGGAGTGTCCATCGATCACCAACGGTTTTTAGAGTCGCTTCGATCGAGCAGTTTGTATCTTGCATTCCACTAAAGTAACACTAAGTTTCATAATTAAACTGACTGAGGGTTTAATTTCTTAGGTGTGCAACTTTTTGACTCAGGGTTTCCAAAAGGTCATTAAATGATTCAATAAATGAAGCGACTCCTTGTTCTTCCAATAGTTGTGCAACTTCAAGGAGGTCGACGCCTTCTTTTTCAATTTTTTCCAGCAAGGAAGGATCGTGGAGATCAGAATCTATCGTTCGAGCGACTTTTCCATGGTCGATGAAAGCTTCGAGAGTTGAATCAGGAATAGTGTTGACTGTTTCAGGTCCTATTAGTTCATCAACATATAGAGTGTCTGGAAACTCTGGATTTTTAGTTGATGTCGATGCCCACAGAGGTCTTTGTGGGCGCGCTCCTCGTTTTTCCAGAGAGTTCCATCTCGGACCGCTGAAACTACTCTTGAAGATTTTATATGCGGCTCTACCTTGGGCAATGGCTGCTTTTCCTTGAAGGGCAAGAGCATTATCTGAGCCGATAGTTTGCAGTCTTTTATCAACTTCTGTGTCAGTGCGACTTATAAAGAAAGATGCGACCGAAGAAATATTTGATAAGTCACCTTCACAGGATTCAAGGCCAGATAAGTAAGCTTCAATAACTTCCTCATACCTGTCGAGAGAGAAAATAAGAGTAACATTTATGCTCTTGCCATCAGAAATAAGTTGTTTTATTGCCGGAATACCAGCAGTAGTAGCAGGGATTTTCACATATAGATTTGGCCTATTTATAAGGAAATGGAGATGGCGCGCAGCAGAGATTGTTTCTGGAGTGTCGTGTGCCAAGGAGGGGTCAACTTCAAGTGAAACGAAACCATCTAATCCGTCCGACTCGTCGTAAAGAGGGCGGAGCAAGTCAAGGGCACCGTTAATGTCATCTACAACAAGTTCCCAGTAACTCTCTTCAACTGACTTGCCAGAGGATATCAATTCGGTTAGTTGTGAATCGTAGTCGGTAGTGTCGGTCATTGCTTTTTGGAAGATTGTTGGATTTGAGGTAATTCCACGCACCCCATCATTAATCCAATTTTCCAGTTCACCGCTCACGATCCAAGATCTACGCAGGTTATCAAGCCACGGACTTTGGTTTTCTGACGAAAAGAGTTCGAGGAGTCTTGTCATTTTTTATCTCCATTTTTAAGCAAGCTGTTTGCAGCTTCCAGAAGGGTCTTGGTGGAAATGCCGAACTCAGTAAGAGCAATATCACCCGGAGCGGAAGTTCCGAACGTGTCGATGCCAATCGTCATCTCTGCCCACTTGTTCCAGCCGAATGTTGAACCTGCTTCGATCGAAATTGATGGAACAGTTGGACTGATAATACTTTGTTGATATTCGACTGTTTGACGTTCGAATCGTTCCATGCAGGGCATCGATACAACACACACACCAAAACTGAGCTCTTGCTCGATTTCCTCCGCAGCTTTACAGGCAACAGCAACTTCACTTCCAGTTGCAATGATGGTAAGGGCGTTTTCTGTCGTTGATTCTCTAATTATGTATGCACCTTTCGAGACGCTATCTGTGTTCTTGGCATCTGTAATCACAGGAGTATCTTGACGGGTTAGAAGCATTGCGCTGGGTCCAGAGTGAGTAACGGCAATCTCCCATGCGGATGAAGTTTCGTTTGCATCAGCTGGTCTGAAAACGTCAAGATTGGGTATTGCACGTAATGAGGCGGCGTGTTCAATGGGTTGGTGTGTCGGGCCGTCTTCTCCAACAGCAACAGAATCGTGACTCCAAACGAAGACACCTTTAGCATTACTCAGCGCGGCTAATCTGACAGCACCTCTCATGTAGTCGCTGAAGACAAGGAAAGTTCCTGTCACCGGGAATAAGACTCCGTGAAGAGCAATGCCATTACTTATAGCGCCCATAGCATGCTCTCTTACACCAAAAAATATTTGTCTACCTTCTGGCTCTTCATGTGATTGAATTCCATAGTTTGAGATTGAAGTGCCTGTATTGCCAGTTAGATCGGCACCACCTCCAATAAGCCCGGGCATGAATTCCATTAATGATTGGATACATTCATTACTCGCTTTTCGAGTAGCAACGTCTTCTCCCAGTTCCCAAGTTGGAAGCGATTCTTGCCAGTCTGGGGTAAGGCCAGAACCTGAAAGAGTAGCCCAAAGCTCACTTCTTTCGCCGAAAGTCGAGGACAGTTCCTCCCAGTTTTTGCGAATCTCTTCGCTTCGGCTGCCAGCGGTTCGGTAGTAATCTAAGACATCGTCTGGTATCCAAAAAGTTTCATTTTCTGGTATTTCTAAAATTCTTTTTGTTTCTTTTATTTCGTCATCTTTTAGAGAGTAACCGTGCACAGCGGCAGTATTTGTGTGCGGTGAAGGTTCGCCGATAAGTGTTTTTAAAATTACAATTGATGGCTTTTGTTCTTCGTTTTTGGCCTCAAGTAGAGCGGATTCAATTGAATCAAGATTATTACTTTCATCACCTAGTTCAATTACGTTCCATCCGTAGGACCTAAAGCGTAAAGAAGCGTCATCAGAAAGTGCTAAATCAGTTTTCCCATCAATCGTTATTTGGTTGTCGTCGTAGATAACAGTCAGACGGTTTAACTGAAGATGTCCCGCCAAGGAAGCTGCTTCATGGCTGATTCCTTCAGATAAGTCTCCATCTCCGCACACAACCCATATGTTGTGGTCACAGATTTCATGTCCGAGACGTGCTCTGAGGTTTCGTTCAGCTATCGCCATTCCTACTCCATTAGCGAAACCTTGTCCCAGGGGTCCCGTGGTGACTTCAACACCTGCAGTATGGCCACGTTCAGGGTGTCCGGGTGTGCGGGAGCCTAATTGTCTGAATTGTTTCAGATCTTCCAATGAGAGTTCATATCCGGTTAAATGAAGCATTGAATATAACAAAATAGATGCATGACCTGCTGAGAGGATAAACCGGTCTCTATTGGGCCAAAGTGGCTCTTTCGCATCATAGGTCATGATTCGAGTCCAAAGAATGTGAGAAAGAGGTGCAAGAGCCATTGCTGTTCCTTGATGTCCAGATTTTGCAGCATGAGGAGCGTCCATTGCAAGGGCTTTAATTACTGCAATTGAGCGGTGATCGATTTCGCTAAAGGGCATTTTTCTATTCTTCAAAGTCGGCAGCTAGCATTATGACTCACCGTATACGCCGCGGTGCATTCAGTAGGGTATTTTCTTAAAGTCTCAGTAAATAATTTAACAGTTACCGCAAATCGACTCTCATAACACACGACGGCATCTGGGAGGAATACCATGAATTTTATGCTTAAGAAGATGCTGGTTCCTTTAGTTCTTTTCATTCTTTCTGCACTTTCGTGGTTTAATGCGGCATCACTGGACGGTCAAAGTGGAAAAGAATTAATGCCTGCAGTTTCTGACAGTGGAAATTCGCTAGTAACTCCTTTGTTGTCAGCTCGGAGAGTGCCAGTTTTTCTCCAAGCCCCTATCGCTGATAGAGAGCTTAAAAATGAAGTCGAAAATCTTGTAGCTGAACTTCCTGGACTGTCTTGTATCAATTTACTTGAAGACGGAAGAGTAATTTTTGAACAGCTTTCTAAAGAACCTGTAATTCCAGCTAGCACTCAGAAATTATTAACAGCAGTTGCTCTTTTGGAGACTTTCGGGCCTGAGTATAAGTTTTCTACCAAAATAATTTCTGAAACACAGCCAGTAAATGGAACCTTGAAAGGCGATTTATGGATAATTGGGGGAGGGGACCCCCTTTTGATGACTGCTAATTATGCAGAGCGGTATAAAGATGCATTTCCTTATACGAATATTGAAAACTTTGTCCTAGAGCTTGTTTCCTCAGGCATAAATCATATCGAAGGATCAATTATTGGTGATGAGAGTCTTTTTGACGATATGAGATTTGTTGATACTTGGCCAGAAAGATTTCGATATACGGACCAAATGCAATCTGGACCAATAAGTGCCCTTTCTTTAAATGCGGGTTTCATTCGTTGGGATCCTGTAAAAGAGTCGAATGGTTTTAACACTCCGACGGACAAACCAGCAGAATACACAGCAAGCGTGTTGAAGGAAATTCTAGAAGAGAATGAAATTACAGTAATTGGTGACACTTCGACTGGTGAAGCTCCGGAGACTGCCTTTTTTGAAATAGCTTCGATCGAGTCTCCTTCAATGAAAGAGATTATTTCTAAAATGCTCTTGGGAAGTGATAACACTACAGCCGAAATATTACTCAAGGGTCTCGCAGCTAACGTTGAGAAACCTGGAACATCTAGTGGGGGCGCCACTGTTGTAGCTGAGTCATTAGAGCTTTTAGGGTACGATATGGAAAGGGTTGAGGTTCTGGATGCTTCTGGTCTTGATTACGGAAATCGAGTCACTTGTAAGCTTTTAACGGAATTGTTAGACAGTGGTTCACACTCGATTCAATTGAAACAAAGTTTGCCTGTGGCTGGTAGGAGTGGCACTTTAAGGAAAAGACTATTGGATACGCCAGCGGAGGGTCTTGTAAGAGGGAAAACAGGTTCTTTGAATGGTGTTATTAGTCTTGCCGGCAGTGTCGATACTATTTTTGATAGAAGTTTAAGTTTTGCTTTCATAACTAACTTTGATGGGGACAAAGGTCGTATTAAATATATACATGATCAAATTTTGCTAGAAATGATCAAGTACCCGCAAGGTCCTTCAATAGATTTATTAAAACCGGTTGCTCTTAATGACTGAAAGAAGCATTCCGATGTTTCCGCTTAGTCTTGTCCTTTTCCCAGGGCAGATTTTACCTTTACATATTTTCGAAGACCGTTACCGAACGATGGTTGAGGAAATAATAGATGATGATAGAAAGTTCGGCGTCGTTTTGATTGAACGAGGAAGTGAAGTTGGGGGAGGTGACACTCGTAAGAGCATAGGAACTCTGGCAGAAATAATTGATTCTGAAAAATCAAACGATGGGAGATGGTTGCTGATAACTAAGGGCACGAAACGAATTAAGACTTCTAGATGGCTTGAAGATTCTCCTTATCCAAGAGCAGAAGTTTCATTTTTCGCTGAAGAAGAGTTTATTTCGTACGATGCACAGGAATGGATTAAAATCGTGACTCACATGAGAAGAGTGTTGGCTATTCTCGCTGAGTTGGGAGATGACGTTGCGCCAATATCTATCAATATCTCGGAGGACCCGCTGTTGGGTTCTTTTCAGATCAGCTCCATTCTTCCAATTACACCATTTGATTCTCAGAAATTATTAGAGGTTGCTTCAGTTAGTGAACGGTGTGCTCTGTTAAAAAGATTCCTTGTAAATATTGAAGAAACTGCTAATTCGCGCCTTCTCGAATAAGAGGGTCTGCGGCTCTTCACAAGATAGCGTTGTTGTATGAGTTCAAAAGGAAAATTGGAGAACATGTTGGATGTGCTCCGTAACTACATTCGCCAAGAAACCGTAGAACCGGTCAAATCTCTCTTTAGTTCCTTTCTTTTTCTTTTCGTAGGTTCTTTGTTCATTTCTCTTGGATGTATTTTTATTTCAATTGGCTTAGTAGGTTTTCTTCGAAGATTCGACGGATTGCATTCTTGGTTCTCATGGGTTCCCTATTTGTCTGCTTCATTATCTCTATTGGCTATGACTTTTTTTGTTGTCAGAATTCTTATCAATAAGAAAGGTAGAGATGCCTAGTAAAAGAATTTCTGAAGCAGATCTTGAAGAAGCTTTTGAGGATTTTATTGGAGAGTCTCTTCCTGGCGAGGCTAATACCTCATCTTTATTGATCATCGGAGTGACGGCATTAGCAGCTGCCGTGATTTTTGGTGTTTTTACTTCTGGAAAACGTGCAGGCAAACTCCTTTCGACTGTTGTTGAAATTAAGAGGTCATAGAATGTCATTTCGTAAAATCCTTCTTCGGGTTACTTTCCGATTTTTAAAGCGAAGAAACAAATTATTTGCTCCCATAGTTTTTTTCGGCTGGGCTGCTTCTTTTATACGTTGGCTTTCTAAGAGAGCAAAAAAATCAAATCACTTAATTGAAGATCTTGGAGTAGGGGAGAATATTTCGATATCTCATTTGAAACAACACAAAGTTTCGGAAGACAATGAGTAAGACATATCAGATTGGAGATCAAGTCTTATTGATAGATACGAAAAGACGGCAATATCTAGTAACTCTCAAAGAAGGGGGTGAATTTCACACTCATTCTGGTGTCATTTTTCACGAGAAATTGATAAATGCCCCAGAAGGAACGTCGGTATCATCAAGTTCAAATTCTATTTACATGTCGTTCAGACCTTCTATGTCTGAATATATAAAAAAGATGCCGAGAGGTGCGCAGGTCATATATCCGAAAGATATAGGAGCGATAATGATGATCGCTGATATCTATCCGGGGGCAAAAGTCTTTGAGACAGGGGTAGGTTCGGGCGCCTTGTCGATGGCGTTACTACGAAGTGGGGCAAATGTGTTCGGATACGAAATTAGAGAAGATTTTGCTAATAGGGCCCAAGAGAACGTAAGAGTCATGCTTGGAGAGGACGCTCTAGAAAGGTACACCGTTAAACTCAGAGATTCTTATGAGGAGATTGAAGAGCAAGATTTTGATCGTGCTATTATCGATCTGCCAGAACCGTGGTTAGTCGTACCACATTTAAAAGAAGCTCTTTTAAGCGGGGGGATTATTGTCGCTTATACTCCTTCCATAAAACAAGCAATAAAGTTTCGAGAAGCGATTGCAAAGAACGGATTTTCATTCGCGGAAACTATTGAGGTTTTACATCGTGGATGGCATATTGACGGAGAAGCTGTTAGACCAGATCATCGTATGGTCGCTCATACAGGTTTTATAAGTTCAGGGCGATTACTTAACAAGTGAAAATAACTTCGACAATTTGCTCTAAATTGATTCTTTTAGTACTTGTTTCGTGTACCTCCTCTGAGACAGAAATAATAACCGAATCATTAGTCGAGAATGATGAGGAATATTCTCAAGCGGGTGGTGAAGTATCAGATTTAGGGGAGAAAGCTTCTGTATTTCAGATCAAGGGTCTTGGTTGCAACTCTTTGCAATATGGAACAGGCTTTTTCGTTGAGAAAAATATTGTTGTGACAAATGCTCACGTCGTTGCTGGAGTGAATTCCCCGAAAATTATTCATAACGGTGATGAATACGATCTTGCTTTTATTTCATTTGATCCAAATAGTGATTTAGCAATCTTAAGAAGTGAAAACTTTTCAAGTAAGCCTTTGCAACTAGATGAAGCGAAAGAAGGAGAATTTGGAACAGTACTGGCGTTTGTTAAAGATGGAAATAAAGTTATTACTGAAGTCAAAATTCAAGAAAAGATAATAGCGGTCGGTAAAAATATTTTTGGTAAACCGGGAGAATCCCGAGAAGCATTATCACTAGAAGCAAGAATTGAATCAGGTTTCTCCGGAGCTCCTGTTCTTAATGAAGACTCTGCTGTAGTTGGGGTAGTGTTTTCACGTTCCAGAGGGGGAGGTTCGACTGCTTATGCCGTTCAGTCTTCAGAAGTTAAAAAAATCTTACAAGAAGAACCTGATTTGAGCAGTTCCACTAATTGCATTCCCTGATTCAACTAGTCAGCTTCTAAAAAGATACATTCCCCAGGGCACTCTTCAGCGGATTCGATGCATGCTTCAACTTGATCATCTGAAACATTCGCAAGACCTTCAGGTCCCGCACCAAAAACCTTTTCCCCTTCTTTCACATAAGCGAGTCCATCGTCAAGAAGCACGAAAACGTCTGGTGCTATTTCCTCGCACAACCCATCTCCTGTGCAGAGATCTTGGTCAATCCAAACTTTCATTTATAATTCCTCCTGGGTGAAGTAAAGATTTATCTGTGTAATTTTTCCTATGTAAATAGTAACAATTCCGAACCCAATTTTGCTGAATGATATGCATAAATTTTAAAATGTATTAACGTGAATTACTTCACAGTAAGAAATGAAATTGGAGTTCAAATGACAGATCCAAAAGATGTTTCAGATCAATCATTTAACCTTGACGACGAAAACTTTTCGCAGAGTTTCTTAAAGGAAAATAAAGAGTTACTTGAAGAAGTGAAAGAGTTACGTAAGCACAGATTAGACAATGCTCAAAAAATTAATGAACTTAGAAAACAAAATCGTGAAATTCTCTCCTCTTTAGATCAGGAAAAAACGCGAAATGGCAAACTAGCCGACACTCTTGAGTCGGTTCGAGAACAAGTTGTGAGCCTACGAGATGAAATAGAAAATCTTTCAAAACCACCTTCTGCGTATGGCACAATAGTGAAGATAAATGCTGATGGAACCACTGACGTTACTTCTTCTGGGAGAAAAATGAGACTAAATGTTCTCCCCTCCATACTCGAAAGCTTGAAAATCGGTGATGAGGTAATTCTTAATGAATCAATGGTTGTGGTCGATTCACGTGAACCAGAAATCAGTGGTGAAATAGTCAGAGTGAAGGAAATCCTAGACGCTGGTAAGAGAGCCGTGATCGTGGGAAGAACTGACGAAGAACGTGTAGTAGAGATGGCTAAGGGTCTTCATGAGTCAGGATTGAGAAGTGGTGACTCTGTCCGAGTGGATGAAAGGTCCGGGATTCTTTTAGAGCGCTTACCGCGACCTGAAGTTGAAGATCTGGTTTTGGAGCAGATACCAAACGAAACATATGAAGATGTAGGAGGCTTAGATCGTGAAATCGAGATGATCGTAGATGCTGTGGAACTTCCTTTCATGCATAAAGAACTTTTTGCTTTATATGAATTGCCGGCACCAAAAGGAATTTTGTTATATGGCCCACCTGGATGTGGTAAAACTTTGATTGCGAAAGCAGTCGCAAATTCACTTGCTTTAAAAGTTGCAGAAGTGACGGGCGATCACGCAGCTCGCAGTTATTTTTTGAATATCAAAGGTCCAGAGCTTCTTAATAAATACGTAGGTGAAACAGAACGACAAATAAGGCTCGTTTTTCAGAGAGCGCGAGAAAAATCTGAACAAGGATGGCCTGTGATTGTTTTTTTCGATGAGATGGAATCCCTTTTTAGAACTCGTGGAACTGGTATTAGCTCTGATATGGAATCAACGATTGTTCCACAGCTTTTAGCAGAGATCGATGGAGTGGAAACACTACAAAACGTCATTGTGATTGGAGCATCTAACCGTGAAGACCTTATAGATCCTGCAATTCTCAGGCCTGGACGACTAGACGTGAAGATTAAAATTAAAAGGCCAGATGAAATTGCTGCCGCTCAGATTTTTAGTCGGTATCTGACAACTGACCTACCCGTAGACACTGATCTTATCGAATCGCTCGGGGGCGGGGATCAAGACAAAGCACTTAAAGCCATGACAGACGAAGCAGTCACCGCGATGTACAGCACTGAAGAAGTCAATCAGTTTCTTGAAGTCACTTACCAGAATGGTGAAAAAGAAGTTTTGTATTTTAAAGATTTTGCATCTGGAGCGATGATTGAAAACATAGTCAGAAGAGCAAAAAAACTAGCCATAAAAAGAGACCTTGCCAAAGGCACAAAAGGTTTACAGGTCGAAGACCTTCTTACCGCTGTAAGGCAAGAGTTTAGAGAGCATGAAGATCTTCCTAACACTACGAACCCCGACGACTGGGCTAAAATTTCTGGAAAGAAAGGCGAACGAATTGTATATGTTCGGACTTTAGCTCCGGATGCTCCGGAGGACAGCGGAGGCCGCTCTATTGAAACTGTCACGACTGGCCAGTATCTGTAAAGGCACGTTCTTTTACCTTTAGGCAGATTTCTTATTTTCTTGGGTTAAGGTCCGATTGTGGCACTCCGAAGAATTTATGGAACTGAAACCGAATATGGGATAATCCATCGTGGTGTGAAGGATTCGAACCCTATAAGCGCATCGTCTTTCTTGATTAACGCTTATCTAAGTAAGACATCCGGTCCGGGTGTTGGCCCGTATTCACCCACTGTTGGTTGGGATTTTATAGACGAAAGTCCTGATATTGATATACGCGGATTTGCCCCTATTGGTTCATTGCCACCTGAAATAGAACCAAACCTAGTAAACGCTGTTTTGATTAACGGTTCGCGATATTACGTTGACCATGCACATCCTGAGCTCAGCACTCCTGAATGTTTGGATCCACTTTCTTTACTCAAATGGGACAGAGCAGGTGACGAAATACTTATCAACTCTATGTCAGCTGCCAATGAGGCACTTCCCGAAGGGGAAGAAATCATAATCTATAAGAACAATTCTGACGGAAAGGGTAATAGTTATGGTTGTCATGAAAATTACCTTGTGAGCAGGGAAACTCCATTCGGGCGCATAGTGCAACATGCAACTACGCATTTTATAAGTAGACAAATTTTTACTGGGGCTGGAAAAGTAGGAACTGAGGCTGCCGGTGAAAAAAGAATGGAGATACCTTTCCAACTGACTCAAAGGGCAGATTTTTTTGAAGAAGAAGTCGGCTTAGAAACAACTCTAAAGAGACCAATAATTAACACAAGAGATGAGCCGCATGCTGATCCTCTTAAATACCGACGCCTTCATGTAATTGTTGGAGATGCAAATCTTTGTGAGGTTTCCACCTTTTTGAAGTTAGGAACAACAGGAATTGTAATGGCAATGATTGAAGATGATTTTTTAGATAATCGCTTAAAAATAGCGGATCCTGTTCATGCACTTAGGGAAGTTTCACGTGATATGTCACTAGAAGCACCTATTCGTTTAGAAGATGGAAAAACGGCAACAGCTCTATCTTTGCAATGGGAGTTGTTCGAGCGGTCCGACAAATACATAAGTGAATTTGGATATGAAAATGTCGGTGGCGAGAGCGTGCTGAAAGTCATGGATTATTGGGAAAAAGTCTTATCGGCTTTAGGTTCAAATCCTGATGAATTATTCGGTTTTTTAGACTGGGTAACAAAGAAGAAAATTATTGATTCGTATGCGGATAGACACAACTTAGAAGTCGAAGATTACAAGTTGTCTGCCCTTGATTTGCAATATCACGATCTCCGTCCAGAAATGTCACTTTTTTCCCGTATTTCATCAGAGAAAATTATCTCTCGTGAAGAAATTGCTTTAGCTGTAGAAAATCCTCCAGATGAAACCAGAGCCTTTTTCCGAGGTAGGTGCTTACAGAAATGGCCAGAAAATGTGGTGATTGCTAACTGGGATTCGATGGTTTTCGACACCGGAGACCAAAATCTTCACCGAGTGCCGATGATGGAACCTTTAAAAGGAACAGCGCAACATGTGGGAGATCTGATTGATAACTGTGAAACGGTAATAGAGTTAATTGAAAGTATTTCAGAAACGGTCTAAAAATTGAGGTCTATAAAAATGGCTGAGAGAGAACAGAAAAAACGTAAAACATCTGAAAGTGATAAAAGCAGTACGGAGTCAAACGAACTTGCTTCTAGTCGTAATGAAGAACTTTCATCAGAGTTGGATGAGCTTCTTGACGAGATCGATGAAGTATTAGAGACAAATGCAGAAGAATTTGTTAAGAACTATGTCCAAAAAGGCGGAGAGTAGGCGAGCGGTTTTGCCTTGTAGAGTTTCATTGTGACACTTCCAATTTTTACCCCACCAGAAGATCCCGGACCTAGTTTCTTTAGTCTGTTGCAAAAAGTTGGGATTATCGAAAAGATCTCTGAAAAAATAGGAAACAACGCTTCAGTCACACACGGCACAACAATTGTTGCTATTCGTTATAAGGGCGGTGTTCTTATGGCAGGAGATCGAAGAGCGACGAGCGGGCATTTAATTAGTCATCGGACCATGGAGAAAGTTTTCCCTGCAGATGCTTTTTCAGGTGTTGGAATATCGGGTGCTGCAGGGCCCGCAATGGAAATGGTGAGGTTATTCCAATTGCAACTTGAGCATTATGAAAAAGTTGAAGGTTCACCATTGAGCCTTGAGGGAAAAGCTAATCAGTTGAGCCTCATGCTTAAGGGAAACTTCCCTGCGGCAATGCAGGGTTTAGGAGTTATACCAATTTTCGCAGGCTATGAAGAGAAAACAGACGAAGGAAGATTATTTCAATTTGATATAACCGGTGGACGCTATGAGGAAAAAGATTTCGTAGCTACCGGATCTGGAAGCCTTCATGCTTCAACAGTGGTAAAACTACGGCATTCATCTTCAGTGGAACTGAGTGAAGCAATTGACATTGCTTTAGAAGCACTTTTGGAAGCCTCAGAAGAAGATAGTGCTACTGGTGGGCCTGATCTTCTAAGAGGGATTTTTCCTGTAGTAGCGAAAATCGACTCAAACGGATTTGAACGTATATCTGACGTCGAACTAGAGGGTCGCACTGAAACGATTGTTCAGAAGATTTTACAAAGAGGAAACTCGTAGCTATGACTATGCCAATGTATGTTTCACCAGAGCAACTCATGAAAGATCGGGCTGACTACGCACGGAAAGGAATCTCGCGAGGAAGAGCTGCAGTAGCATGCACATACTCAGAGGGAGTTTTACTGTGTGCAGAAAACCCTTCAAAAACTCTGAGAAAAGCTGGTGAGATATATGACAAAATCGGATTCATGGGAGTCGGAAAGTACAGTGAATTCGACCAATTGCGAATAGCAGGAATACGACACGCTGACTTAAAAGGCTATTCCTTCAGTCGTGATGATGTGGATGCACGTTGGTTAGCCAACCAATACGCGCAGATTTTAGGCCAGTATTTCACTCATGAAATGAAACCATTAGAGGTTGAAATGATTGTTGCAGAAATAGGTGATTCAGCGGAAGAAGATCAACTCTTCCATTTACTTTATGACGGCACCGTTATGGACACTTCTTCTTTCGTGGTTATCGGCGGAGAAGCTGAACTTATAAAGGATCGAGTCCAGGAGAATTGGAAATCAGGTTCTTCGTTGAAAGAGAGTATTAAATTGACCACTAAGGCATTATCTGGGCCTGATAAAAGTTTTTCCTCGGATGAATTGGAAGTAGCTCTTCTTTCGCGCGGGAACGGCAGAAGAGCCTTTTCTCGTATAGAAGGTGAAGAGTTAAACGAGCTTCTTGCCTGAAGCTCGCGTACTCTCCAAGACAAATGCAGAGACGAATATACGGAATCGAAAGTGAGTACGGAGTCACTTGCACAGTTGATGGACAAAGAAGATTAAGTCCAGATGAAGTTGCTAGATACTTATTTAGAAGAGTTGTTTCTTGGGGTAGAAGTTCAAACGTTTTTCTGCAGAACGGAGCGCGTCTTTATTTGGACGTTGGTTCCCACCCTGAATATGCTACGCCGGAATGTGATTCTGTTCGATCTGTAATTGCCTATGAAAAAGCTGGCGAAAGAATATTAGAACAACTTTCTAAGAGTGCAGAAAATCGCTTAAATGAAGAAGGTATTGAGGGAAAGGTATACCTTTTTAAAAACAATACTGATTCTGCCGGTAATTCCTATGGGTGTCACGAGAACTATTTAACAAATAGGCGCGATGAGTCACTTCAATATGACGAAGTTCTAATTCCGTTCCTTGTAAGTAGACAGATATATGCAGGTGCAGGAAAAATTTTACAAAGTGGAAATGGGGCTATTTATTGCATAAGTCAACGGGCGGAACATATATGGGAAGGAGTTTCAAGCGCGACTACAAGATCTCGACCGATTATTAATTCTCGAGATGAACCTCACGCCGACGCCGAAAGATTTAAACGTCTACACGTAATAGTGGGAGATTCTAATATGAGTGAGTACGCCTCTTTTTTAAAAGTTGGGGCATGTGGATTACTCTTACGAATGTTGGAAGAACCTAACATAATTTTCCGCGATATGACTTTAGAGAATCCGATAAGAGCGATCCGGGAAATTAGTCATGACCTTACCTGTAGACGGAAAGTCAGACTAACCAACGGGCGTGAAATGTCGGCTCTCGAGATGCAGAAGGAATTTTTAGAAAAGGCTCATCGATTTTCTGAGATGCGTGATTTAAATGATGAAGAAAAAGAAATTATGAAAATGTGGGAACATTGTTTAGACCGTTTAGAGCATGACCCTCTTTCTTTGTCGGTCGAGTGTGATTGGGTTGCAAAGTATCATTTAGTAGAAAAGTACCGGACGCGTAATAATTTTTCACTTGCTGATTCACGAGTGGCTCTTCTTGATCTTCAATACCATGATGTCAACAGACACAGGAGCTTGTTCTATCGAATGAATAGAAAAGGCTTGACTGAAAATATTTTAGATGAAGAAGAAATAAGACATGCGGTGGATGAGCCTCCATCTACGACACGTGCAAAACTTAGAGGCGAATTTATCCGACGTGCTAAAGAGAAGAAACGCGACTACACAGTGGATTGGGTTCATTTAAAACTGAATGACCAAGCCCAAAGAACCGTTCTTTGTAAGGATCCATTTCGTTTCGAGGATGAAAGAGTTCAAAAGCTTATTGACTCCTTATAGTGTCTCCAGCGTCTAATATATTTCAGTGAAGAAAATCGAACGGTTGTTGAATTTGATTTCAGCGCTTCTATCGACAGAAAGACCACTAAGTAGACATGAGATACGCGAGCGTATTCCTGGAGCCTATGCAGAAAGTGATGAGTCCTTTAGGCGTGCTTTTGAAAGAGATAAGGATGAATTAAGAGCTCTAGGACTCCCAATTTCTTTGGAGCGAATCCCAGGTACGGACCCGCCTTTAGAGGGTTATCAGATACGTCAAAGTGATTATGAAGCGGATCACCCACTTTTAGACCCTGAAGAAATAGCAGCATTGCACTTAGCGTCAAATTTAATCCACCTGCAAGACGATGATATAGATTCCCCTTTCTACAAAATGGGAGGTGTCTTGGGGGATAAAAGATCCGCAATAAGTGAAATACCAAATGAGACACTGCTCGATGTCTGCCTGCATGCCTTAATTGAGCGCTCAACTATCTTTTTTACATATAAAAATGCAAGACGAGAAGTCAATCCGATTCGAGTAGTTTTTTCGGGTAGTAATTGGTATCTCATCGCTTACGACAAAGACCGTCTGGATGTTAGGCATTTTCGACTTGATCGTATTGAAGGAGAAATTGAATTAACCCTCGAAAAATTTACGCTTCATAAAGAAGTTTCAGAAATATCGCAGGAAGCACCTTGGCGTTTTGGTGAGGAAGAAAGGTTAGTTGAATTTAAAATCAATAAAAGTCATGCAGCGTGGGCTTTAGAGATTATCGGAGAGACTGCTGTCCACGAAGAATTACCAGACGGATCGATAATTTTACACGAAGTGGTGCGTGACTGGGAAATTTTTCGGTCTTTTATATTCTCATTTCTTGATGCAGCAGAAGTTATGGCACCCCCTGAATCTCGTCAAGACATAATCCATTGGTTGGAGTCGATGCAATGACAAATATGAACACCTTAGAAAGGATCAAACGCTTATTGTCAGTACTACCTTGGATAGAAAGCCAAAATGGCCCATATATAGAGGAAGTATCATCAAGATTTGATTACCCACAGAAAGAATTGATAGAAGATCTTGAAAATGTAGTT
The DNA here is from genome assembly GCA_030742755.1 of Acidimicrobiales bacterium. Taxonomy (GTDB): domain Bacteria; phylum Actinomycetota; class Acidimicrobiia; order Acidimicrobiales; family MedAcidi-G1; genus MedAcidi-G1. The sequence continues at coordinate 25,060 of JASLTU010000006.1, forward strand.
TTTTTTGTTGGTGTTTACCCATTTACACCAGACTGCCTGATTGAAGTTTCCATGACTGAAGAAAGAGTATGGGTTCGTTACGCAGACTGGTTTAGACAGCCAATGAAATTAAACAAAAGAGAATTGGCATCGTTGCGTGCAGCTGGAGAAGCTCTCATTGAATTTACTGGATCTTTAACAGGTGATATAGAAGAATTAGGGCCATTAGAAAGAGCTTTAACCAAATTGTCAGCTTTTGAAGGTGAGACGGAGAACCTCTTAGAAATAAAGTTGGCAACACCAACAAAGCATCTTCTTGAAGTGCAGGGTTCTATTAAGGATAAAACCGTTATACAGATTGAATATTTAGTTGGCTCTCGAAGTGAACTGTCTAAACGCAAAATAGAGCCTGAAAGAATCTTCTCGACAGGTGGAAACTGGTACGTCCATGCTTACTGTAAAAATTCATTACTTAAAAAGACCTTTCGAGTGGACAGGATAAAAAATATCAAGATTCTGGATGAGGCTAGAGAAACACAACCAGATGACGTTTCAGTTAGCAAAGATTTCTTCAATTTAGATGAATTTCCAAATGCGATTATTGAAATTTCATACCAAGATAAACCACTTCTTGACGGATTTCCAAACATAGAAGTTGAAGAAATCTCAGATGAAAAATTGAAACTGTCATGCCCTGTTGCGTCAGAAGCGTGGTTTAAACATTTATTGATGGTCTTGGGAATAAATGCTGAAATACAAGAAGTTCCGGATGGCATAAAGGAAAATATTCGATCAGAAACTGCTAGGCAAATTTTAAATATATATAACTCTTAGCGGTCACATGCGATCTGTAAACGCGACTAAGTTGTCCATGTGGACGGTGAAAATAACAGCGAAGAATTGAATGAAAGTTTTACTGAAACTGAACAATGGGCGCAAGAAATTTTAGAACGTGCTAGAAATCGTTCCGAGGGAACTTTTGAAACAGAAACTTTTTCTCTTGAGGAAAAGTTTTCACCACAATCCGCTGCTCTTGATGAGGTTCAGATGAAAGAACTTCAAGGTCATGAAGAGGATTCTTTCCGTGGATCTATCGTGACGTTAGAAGATATCGAAGGGACGCAAACAATAGACGTGGAGTATTCTGAGGAGGATTCAAAAACTTCCCAGAATGATGATTTTTTTCCTTCGGTGATAAAGAGAACTCGCAAGTCGGTTGTCGAGTGGACTGTAGTTTTAGTAGGAGCAATCGGTCTTGCGTTACTAATAAAAGCTTTCCTTTTCCAAGCTTACTACATTCCATCTCCATCCATGAACCCGACACTACTTGAAGGCGATCGGATTCTGGTAAACAAGCAGAGTTACAATCTACATTCTGTTAATAGGGGAGATTTGGTTGTTTTTTCTGCGCAGGAGAAAAGTTCGGGAGAAGATGATTTAATAAAGCGCGTAATCGGTTTACCAGGAGAATTTGTAACAGTTGAGGAAGGGAGAATGGAAATAAACGGAGGTTTACTACTAGAGCCTTATCTCCCTTTACAGACTGAAGTGAACCCATTTGCTACACCCACTAACTGTGTTAACCGCACGGAGGAAATTTCCGGTTGCAGAATTCCCGATGATCACGTTTTCGTAATGGGTGATAATAGAAATAATTCTCGCGATAGTCGTTTTTTCGGACCAGTTCCTATCGAAGATATTGAAGGAAGAGCATTTATCCGCATTTGGCCCTTTGGTGATATTAAGAGGCTTTAATTTTTTTCTGCATACTTGTCCCAAGCAGTGATCATTTTTTTTACATGATCACTGAAAATTCCGTCGATCCCAATACTTAAAAGCCAGTCAATTTGTCTTTCTTCTTGTGCATCCCAAGCGAAACTTCTAATTTTAAATCGATGACAAAGTGACACGAGCGCTTCATTCCATTCTGAAAAATGCATGTTAAAAGCGTCCGCACCAACATCACTTAGAGTAGCGATCCGTCTTTCAGGGCCTTCTTTAACATGCTTAAGCGTCGTTGAATTTACGAGCCTTATTGTGGGATCCAAATTGCGCCATAAAGCTATCTTTTCCACACTTGGGTGGCATAGCCATAGTTTCTTGAGAGGGAATGAAAATTCTTTTGAAATCTCGATAACTTTTTTCACTGATTTTGCATCTTTAATGTCAATGGAAAAATCATAGTCTCCGTGAATTTTTGAATAGAAAGATTGTAGCGATGGGATACTTGATGGAAGAGACGATAATTCGTATTTGTTGATCGCTTTGCGTTTAAAAAATCGACCAAAGTGACGGTCGTGGTGGAGAACAACGTGACCGCATTTGGTAATCTGTGCGTCACTTTCGAGGGCATTTGATCCATTTAAAACGGCCCTCTCGAATGCTTCAATCGTATTTTCGGGAGCATCAGCTTTCCCACCACGATGGGCAAAAAGTAGCGGAGTCGTTTCGATTCTGTTTAGAGCCTCCATGTATTAAGCATGCCTCAAAGCGATATCCGTGTCATTCATTTGATCCTTATTATGTAGGATCAAATTATGGGAAATATAGGTAGCGGAGAAGTTTTAGTCATTTTGGTTCTTGGCCTTTTAGTACTGGGTCCTGAAAGACTTCCAGAGTTCGCTAGAAAAATTGGAAGTTTCTTAAAAGAAGCGAAAAGAATGAGCAGAAGTTTTCAAGAGGAACTTCGCAGCGCTGTGGAAGATCCTGATATTGAAAATAAAGCAAGAGCCCAAGGAGCTTTATTGTCGCAAGAAACACAAAAAAATTATGATCCAGAAAACCAGAGCACTTAGGTGGTTTCTATAGAAAAAGATCGGATGCCTCTGCTTGGTCACCTGCAAGAGTTAAGAAAGAGATTATTGATATCTTTTCTTTCGATTTGCTTGAGTGGAATAGCTTGCTGGTTCTTATACGACACGATTCTCGAGTTCCTATTAGAGCCATACTGTCAAATACGAGATAATTCAGCTCCTGAACGTATTTTTGGAACTGGGTGTGAGCTATTGGTAACTGACCCTCTTGAACCATTTAGTGTCAGATTGACAGTTGCAGGATACGGAGGAGTAATTCTTTCAATTCCTATGTTGCTTTGGCAAGCGTGGCGTTTTATCGCACCTGGTCTACTTTCAAAAGAAAAAAAATTGGCGTTGCCTTTTCTACTCTCAGGAGTACTTTTATTTGTTGCAGGATCTCTTCTTGCTTACTGGAGTATTCCGCGTGCTCTTGACTTCTTAGTGGAAATCGGAGGACCTGATCTTGTCAGTGTATTTTCACCAGCTAAATACATCGGTTTTGTGATAAAGATGATTGTTGCTTTTGGAATTGGATTTGAATTTCCGTTGTTTTTGATATTTTTGCAATTACTTGGAGTGTTGACGCCGACTGCTTTACGAAAAAGCCGCAGATATGCGATTGTGGGAGTCGTTGCTTTGGTGGCGGTTTTAACCCCGAGCGGAGATCCTTTTACACTAATGATACTTTCTCTTCCTATGTTGCTATTTTATGAAATAGCAATACTTGTGGGTTCTTTACGGAATCGCAGGATGACGACAAAGGCGTGAATATAAACTTCCCGCACGAATTGGATCAATTTCAAAAAAAAGCTTTCGAAGCTTTAGAGAATGAAAATTCAGTTCTGGTAACAGCTCCTACTTCCAGCGGAAAAACTTTAGTAGCAGAGTATGCAATCGGAAAAGCTCTTGAAGAAACTAAACGCCTTTATTACACAGCGCCGATAAAAGCTTTATGTAATCAAAAATTCCGTGATTTCTCAAATCAATTCGGCGAAGAAAATGTGGGTCTTGTAACAGGGGATCATTCGATAAGAAGGGATTCAAAAATTATTGTAATGACTACTGAGGTCCTAAGGAACATGCTTTATACAACAAGTGGAGTTCCAGAGGATCTTTATTGCGTAGTTCTTGACGAGATCCATTTTTTAGAAGACCCATATCGTGGAGCTGTTTGGGAAGAGATTATTTTGACGTTGCCTCGAAGAGTTCTTCTTGTTGCTCTATCAGCGACAGTGTCTAATGCGGATGAACTTACGGATTGGATCCGTTCAGTGCGGGGAGATATCGAGCAAATAAGACGCAGTACACGGCCGGTTCCCTTAAAAGGGTATTTTTTGGCTTCTGAAAAAAGGAGGAATTATCAATTAACTAAGATTGAAATACTGAAAAATGGAAAGCCTAATACTAAAGGGCAAATCTTTAAAAATACCCACAAGGGAAGAGATAGGCGAAATTATAAACGTTGGACGACTCCGCGTAGAAGCGAAATTGTGGCCGAGTTAAAGAAGTTGGAAATGTTGCCGGCGATCTATTTCATATTCAGTAGAAAAGGATGCGATGAAGCTCGCGACTCGATGATTAGGTACGTAGGTGCACTTAACAACAAAGATGAGGGAAAGAAAGCAAGGAATTATGCTGAAGAAAAATTTAAGTTACTTACAGTCGAGGAAAAGAGTATTTTGCGTGTTGATTCTCTTTTAGAAGGGCTTGAAAAAGGTTTTGCTTCCCACCACGCTGGAATGCTGCCAGTGTTCAAACAAACAATTGAAGAATTATTCTCTCTAGGTTTAATTAAGTTGGTGTTTGCTACCGAAACCTTAGCTGTTGGGGTGAATTTGCCCGCGAAGTCTGTAGTTGTAGAAAAACTGACCAAATTTAATGGTGAAGGCCACGACTTGCTGAAACCTAGTCAATTCACGCAGTTAACTGGAAGAGCAGGACGGCGCGGTATTGATGATGAAGGACACAGCTTTACGTGTTGGTCTCCGTTCGTACCTTTTAACGAAGTTGCGGATCTTGTTATGAGTAAAGAATTTGCGCTCACTTCTGCTTTTACACCGACTTACAATATGTTGGCGAATTTGTTATCTAGCCGAACTGAAGTAGAAGCTGCAGAATTGCTAGCTAATTCTTTCGCCCAATTCCAATGGGTTAGAAATACTAGAAACATAAATTCTGGAATACTAGAAGAAGTAGCACTTCGTAGAAATGTATTAGAAGAAACAGGATTAGCTGATGGTTGGGGTTTGACTGAGACAGGCATGCCGCTAACAAAGATATTTAATGAATCTGATCTAATAATCACACGCTCTATCTCTGATGGGCTCTTCGAAGGACTGCGACCTGAAGAATTGGCGGCTCTAATATCTTGTTTCATCTTCAGAAACAGAGGAAATGATTCACGGAGAGCGAAAAGGGAGAATGCGAAAACTTTTACAAATAGTCGGATTGAAGAGTTGATGTCGTTGAGTGCTGAAATTGAAAAAATTGAAGCCAGGAATGGGCTTGAACCGATCACTTCTCCAAATTCAGGATTCGCTAAAGTTCTATTTGATTGGGTTTCAGGTCAAACTTTAAGCGAAGTTTTAACAAGAGATTTTACGGGAGGAGAGTTTGTAAGAAATGTACGACTCTCAATTGATTTACTACAACAAATTTCTAATGTTTCAACTCCTGAGACTTCAGATCTCGCTAGACAGACAATTGGACTAATGGAGCGAGGCGTTGTTTCCCTAAGTGGAGAATTTGAATCAGAAATTTTAGAAGAAGAAAGTTTGTAAATGAACATTCACAAGGATCAAAGTTGGGGGTTTGCATCTCCATTACCTCGAAATGGCGTGGTCGTTCGTAGTAATAAAGAGTTATTAGAGAGGATCACTAGCTACAAAAGAGAAGGAATAGATTTGCCTGTTTTTGGTTTATTGGGTGGTGATTTGTGGAGAACTTTGGGAGGACGTAATGAAGAAACTCGACTTTACAAAGAGAACGCTACTACCGTCGATGTTGATCTTGGCTGTGTATTACTTGATGGAAAAATCTACTGGTTCTGTGCACACATGCTTATAGGAAAAAAGTTTTCTGGGAGTAAGGTATTTATTTCAAATGCCGCGCATTACGGAAAAAATAACCCCGCGCCGAAAGCTCATCCTGGGGATGGTAAATTTGATATTCTGAAAGTCGAATTGTCGACGCTTCAGACTATTCAGGCAATAAAACGAGTTCAAACAGGGACTCACCTCCCTCATCCTGGAATCAAGTACGAAAGAGTTGAATCAAAACAATTTTCATTTAAGAAAAAAATGAAAATTGAAATTGATGGAAAGAGGATTGGTAAGTTTCAAAATGTTTCATTACGAATTGAAAATGAAGCATTAAGAGTAGTTGTTTAACTAAAGACAAGACTGTTCAAAAAATGACATCAAACTTTATAAATGAAACAACCTTAGAAAGAGAGAGTGAGAATTCATGGACGGGAAACTTAAGTGAGAATTGGAACATAGGGAATATTCCAAACGGTGGTTATCTAATATCGGTTGTTTTAAGAGCCATGCAGGAACAAGCAGAATTTGAAAATTTACTTTCAGTGAATGCACATTATTTACGACCGGGGTCCACGAATGAGAAAGTAAAAGTTGATTCAGTAGTTCTTCGTAAAGGAAGCAACATTTCAACTTGTAGTGGTTCAATGACACAAAATGGCAAGCTTTCACTACAAGTAATAGCAGCATTCGGAAGTTTGAAAAACACAGATAATCAATTTCCAAAAATTCAAAAAGATCCGCCAATTATGCCTCCTCCAGAAAAGTGCCAAAAGAGATCGGCTGAAAATCAAGGTATTAACTTGCCAATTGAACAGAGAGTAGACGTACGAATAGCTGAGTTGGGTGAGAATTCAGAAAGGTCAGACCTTTATGGGTGGATAAAGTTTTGCGACTCAACCCCAGTTGATTCACTCGCGTTAGCGCTTTTCTCTGACGCTTTCCCTCCTTCAATATTTTCAAAGCTAGGAAGAGTTGGATGGGTACCTACCGTAGAGTTAACTGTTCAAGTGCGGAGTATTCCTGTAGAAGGGTGGCTAATGGGTCATTTTTTCACAGATGATTTGCAAAATGGCACAATGGTTGAAACAGGTTGTCTTTGGGACAACGAAGGTTCTCTTGTGGCACAAAGCAGACAACTCGCTTTAATTAAGGCGCCTTCTTAAGTTTAATATTTGGGTCAATCTGATTTTCGTAGCAGCTCTACCAGGAAGATGCTTAGTGCTGTAATGCCGGCCAAGATGACAGAAAGTGCCATTGCTTGACCTCGTAGTTCTTCCCCAGGTGTGTTTAAGAGTCTGTAAATTACTAGGGGGGCGGTAAGAGTGTCGGGGTTTCTTGGCAGAAATGAAGTGGCGCCGAATTCTCCCAAAGAAATAGCAAAAGAAAATCCAGCTCCGACTAGAAGTGAACGATAAGAGAGCTTCAAATCAATATTGAACCAACTTTTAAGAGGATTCACACCGAGAAGTTTAGAATTCTCATAGAACATCGCTGGAATACGCCGCATTGAGGGAACAACGCTCCTGACAACAAAAGGAACACCTAGGAGCGCATGAAGCATCGGAATCATCCATTGTGAAGATCGTAAATTTGCCAAAGGACCACTAAAAGCAAGAAAAATGCCAAAACCAATTGTGACAGCAGAAACCCCTAGAGGAATGGACGATGAGACATTTAAAAAAGTAGAAAGTTTTCTACTTCCGTGAACGATAACTATGGAGACAAGCAGCCCAATGAAAAGAGCTATAAAAGATGCTAGAAGAGCAAAATGAAGGGAGTTCCATAAGGAAGAAATTGGAGCTATCGGGATCACATTCGTTCGCTTTGTCAACCCTGTGAAAAAAGTAAATAAACCTGAGCTGCCAGGGTTTAGTGAGCGTTCCAGGAGGGTGAAAACCGGTAATCCAAATAAACAAAAAAGGTAAGTGAAATGGAAAACAATAATTCCTTTTCGAGGTTTTCTTTTTATCTTGACAAAAAGGTCCTCTGGGAGGGATGTTTTTTTCTCAGCTCTTATAAGTGTCGAAGCTAAAAGAATTACAAAAGCTAATTGTATGAAAGCAAAAACGCTCGCTGTACTTATATCACCGCGCCATATCGCCTGTCTCCAAATTTCTGTTTCGATTGTTGAATTTTTTGGACCTCCGAGAATAAGAATCACTCCAAATGAGGTAACGCAAAAAAGAAATATCGTAGTTGCTGCTGAAAATAGTGCAGGACGTAAACGCGGGACAGTGATTTGAAAGAATGTACTTATCCTGCTGGCTCCAAGAATGCGAGACTGGCTTTCTGGGTGATCGTTTAAACCTTCCCAGAAAGTTGAAATTATTCGGATTGCTATAGAAGCATTGAAAAAAGTGTGTGCAAATAAAATTGCCCAAACTGTATGACGTAAGTTAACGGTCCCAGTATCCAGATTGAATCTCGCAAAAACAGCTGTAAAGGCACTTGCTACTACAACAGTTGGCAATACAAAAGGAATTGTAACTACGGCCCTAAGGAACCTATTTCCTCTAAAGTCATATTTTGTAAAAAGATAAATAGTGGGGAAAGCAAACAGAATTGAAAAAATGGTTGATAAAAGAGCTTGCCAAAGAGTGAACCATGCAATCGACCAAAACCTCGAACTGTCGAAAACTTCGCGTAGTGGACTGAAAGAGTAATTAAAAGTCTCTCTTAAAATATAGAAAACCGGTAGGAAAAATAAGAGAGTAAAGAAAGAGATGGGTAGTAACGCAATTCCCCATTCCTTGAAACGAATGAAAGACTTCAGCGAAGCACAGTTTCTGTCCATATTTGGGTCCAATTGTTTCGATTTCTTTCAATTTCATTAGGAGATATCAAATTCAAATCACTGGGAATTGTTGGATAGATAGAAAAAGCGACCGGTAAAGAGGCTTCCGTCAGAACTGGCATCATAAACATATTAAGAGGGATATCTTCTTGAAAGCGTTGCGATAATAAAAAGTCAATTAAAGCCTCAGCTTCGGGCTTATTCTTTGTGTTCTTCAGTATTCCTGCATATTCGACTTGCTTGAAGCAACTGTCCTCGATTATTGCAGTCGGAGGGATTTCAACGGGAGGATCCGAATAAATAAGTTCTGCTATTGGACTAGACGCGTAAGAAACCACTATTGAGTTTTCTCCGCCTCCAGCAATAAAGTCGCCATAATATGAACTTTCCCAGTCACTCGTTACGGACACACCATTTTGATTTAGGGTTTGCCAAAAACTTACCCAATTACCACCAAAGTGTGAAATGGTCGCCAACAAAAAAGCTAAACCTGGTGAAGAAGTTTCAGGGTTTTGAACGACTAATAAATTTGAGTACGAGGGGTCAAGTAGATCATCGATACTTTTTGGTGGTGGAAAAGTATCATTAAATGAGTCCTTCCAGTAATTAAGGCAGACATGGCCATAATCAATTGGGGTCAAATAGTCAGATTTTTCATAATCCAACTCTTCGGCTATTCGAGATTCAATCGGGGATGTGTAAGGAGTGAAAATGTTAGCATTCAACGCTCTGCCGAGAAAAGTGTTATCGATTCCAAAAATGACATCCCCGATGGGATCGTTCTTTGTCAAAATTGAAGTTGAGATTAGCTGTCCAGTGTCACCCAAAGACAGTTGCTCGACGCTGATACCCGTTTCGGAAGTAAATATGTCGAAAATACCTTCCGAAACAGCAAAGGAATCATGTGTAATGAGAGTGACGGATGATTCATTGAAGTCAGCCGTAACCTTTTCAGAATTCCCACAAGCAAGAATGCAAAGAAACATTGTAATCGCCGGGATTGTTAGATACTTTTTCATATTCCTCCGCTGGCATTATCCAGATCAGGTGCTCGGGTCAACTGCCCTCCGAAATCGGATTCAGTCCTCTCAGCTCGGACGGTCCGAGCTCCCCGTATGTCAGTTCATATAGTATCCCATATGGGCCTACAAGTATAAATCGTTAGAAATAGGAGAATAATGAGTTTCGATTCAATGCGAGTTTTAATTACAGGAGGAGGGACAGGGATCGGACGCGCGTGCGCAGAGTTGTTAGCAACACAAGGTGCGAAAGTTGTAATATGTGGCAGAACGTTGGAAACACTTGAAAAAACAGCGAAAGAAATACATTCCACTTATGGTGTCAAAGTTGATTACCTGACTTGCGATGTAACGCAAGAAGAATCTGTTAAAGAGTGTTTGGCGAAGGCAGCTGGATCGTCAGAAGATCTAGCTGGAGTCATCGCTAACGCTGGTGGAGCGATTGGACTTGGCAGTTATCAGGATCTGAGTGCGGAGCAATACCTAGATACTCTAAAGCTCAATATTTTGGGAACAATGCACTGTGTGAAACATTCGATTTCTTATCTCGCTAATAATGGTGGGGGATCCTTCATCGGAATGTCTTCAATAGCTTCTAGTTTGACACACCGTTTTTTTGGAGCGTACACAGTTTCAAAAGCAGGAATTGAAACAATGATGAAGAACGCAGCTGATGAGTACGGAGAGCAAAGAATTAGATTCAACGCTGTCAGGCCAGGTTTTATAGCAACCGAAATGATGGAAGTAATTCCACGTGATAGCGAGATTTTCAAAAGTTATGTCGAAAATATTCCATTAGGTCAAGTAGGTAAACCTGAAGATGTTGCTTCACTCGTTAGGTTTTTGATTGGACCGGAATCAAGCTGGATCACGGGCCAAACTTTCACTATTGACGGTGGACACTCCTTGAGAGCCGGGCCTGACTATTCAGAATTTTTTAATAATTAAAAATAACTAGATTCTAGTTTTTTTCTAAAACTTTCTCGCGAGTCGGGACACGGCTAGTTATGTACCAGATGCCGATAACAGCCACAAAAATTATTGACACTCTTAACAGTAGATTCTCAATTAACAGAATCGTTGCCACGGCTGTGAATATAAAAATTGAAGAAACGGCGAAAATTTTTGCCTTTATCGGCATACCTAATCCGTTACGGAAGTTCTGAATCGCTGGGCCGATTTTTGGAAGATTAAGTAGCCATTTTTCAAAGCGAGGATTTGAAATTGAAAACAACCAAGCTGCGATGATCATGAAAACCGTTGTCGGAAGACCAGGGACCACTATCCCTATAATTCCTATAGCGACACATGCAAAACCCAAAAGCGTCAAAGTTGCCTTTTTTGCTTTAGTTAAAACATTCTTTCCAATTGACACTTAGTTCACCAATATTTACGACAACAGTTCCGAAATATCCATCGCAACGAGAATCGTAAGGAGAATAATTACACCAATATTTACAGTCGCAACTACCCACTTCAAGTTATGGTCGCTTTTCCAGAACCTACGAATACTTAATACATTGAAAAAAATTGCAACAAGACCAATGGGTAGACCTAAACCCGCTGTGATTCCACCAGCAACTCCTACAAGCGGTAAAAGCCAAGGAAAAACTACGTAGGTTAATGTGCACCTAATACCGGAAATAACCATGGAGGTGGAAAAGGTTTTACTAGCCGACTCCAACTCTGTATCTTTAGAAATATCGAGACTCATACTCTAAGCCTGCCATGAAAAAAAACATTTATGGTTAAAATTCCGATACATATTAAGTCGATGAATTGAGGATAGTTTCGTTTAGAGACGGAAGGTAATTATATGTCAATCTTAATGAAGGACTTTGCAGAAACTAAGGGTGAAGAGATTGCCTTAGTAGATGATAATGGTTCAATAACTTGGAAAGATTTTGATAAGCGCGTGAACTCACTTGTTAATGGGTTTAGAGAGTCAGGTTTGAAACAAGGTGACTCCGTTGCAATCATCGCAGGTAACCGGATGGAATGGTTCGAAACCTCATTTGCTTGTGCTCATGCTGGTCTTATATACGTCCCGGTTAATTGGCATTGGGTTGCCGATGAACTTGCTTACGTTTTCGAAGATTCTGGTTGTAAGGCAATAATGGTTGATGAACGTTTCCAGGAAGAAGTTAAAAAAAGCCTAACGGATCCGCGTTCTGACAATATTTCGTTAGTTTTACAGGCAGGTGGTAAACCTGATCCAAATTTTGTCGATTATGAAGAATTTTTAACGAGTCAGTCAGAGGAAGAACCAGATGATCAACTTCTCGGAGGGCCAATGTTCTATACATCTGGAACTACTGGAAGACCAAAAGGAGTTCGAAGCGGTCTAACAGAATCTGGTCCGGGTGTAACCCCAGATGTGATGCAACTGGTGGCCGCTGGGTTTGCTGCCATGTTGCCAGTGCCGGGTGTAACAGCTCTTTGTGGCCCTGTCTATCATTCAGCTCAATGGGCATTTTCTTGGTTGCCTATGATTGCCGGCTCTTCAGTTGTTATGCAGCACAAATTTGATCCTGCGGGATTGTTATCAATGATGGATGAACACAACGCGACAAATGTTCATCTAGTTCCGACTCAATTTAAGAGATTATTGGATTTATCTGATGATGAAAAGAAAAATTTCACTGGTGATTCTCTTGAAACAGTTTTGCATGGTGCAGCACCGTGTCCACCAAAAGTCAAAACACAAATGATCGACTGGTTCGGAGAAAAGGTTACTGAATACTATGGAGCCACCGAAGGAGGGATAATTTCACTCATCAGTTCTCAAGAATGGTTAGAGAGAGGCGGAAGCTTAGGAAAACCACTTGAAACTATAGAAGTGATAGTTGTCGATGAATCCGGCAAGCGTTGTGAAAGTGGGGAAGAGGGAACCCTTTACTTCAGAAATTTAATGGGAACAGATTTCGAGTATCACAACGCTCCTGAAAAAACCGAGGAAGCACATCTAGAACCCGGTGTTTTCACATTCGGTGATATCGGCTTTTTAGACAAGGATGGGTATTTATGGTTGAGTGACAGGAAGATTGACATGATAATTTCTGGAGGAGTTAATATATATCCCGCTGAAATCGAAGGTGTTCTTGGTGGCCATCCTGAAGTTAAAGATGTGGCTGTCATAGGTGTACCGGATGAAGAATTTGGCGAACAGGTAAAAGCGATCGTGGTTTCTGGAGTAAATGAAAATGCACGTGACTCCTTAGCAAAAGAATTAATCACGTACTGCCGAGAGAATTTAGCAGGCTACAAATCACCTAAGTCAATAGATTTTCTAGATGAACTGCCAAGAACCGGAACGGGTAAAATTCAGAAACAACCGTTGAGGGAACCTTATTGGAAGGAAGAAGATAGGCGTATTTGAATGGAAAATCAAAATCAAAAAATTGAGCAATTTTGGGAAACACCAACGCATTCACAAATAATCGATATTTCACATGCGCACGTTGAAGCATTGGAGGAAAGCGATGATGACAATGTGTGGCAACAGGTCGGCATGCATCACATAATCCTTACCACAATAGGGAGACGTTCCGGCAACGAGCATAAGTGTGCACTTCCAGTTTGGTGCGACACGGATGGACACAGAGTGGTTGTGGGATCTTTCGCTGGTGCGGATAAAGAACCGGATTGGCTCGCGAACCTGCGAGATAAAAATTCTAATGGGGAAGTAAAAATTAGAACTCAGAGCGGCGAGTACAGCTCTGTTCCCGAAATCTTAGAAGGTGAGGAGCGTGATTTACTTTGGCACCAGCTTTGTGAAGATAGGGCTTGGTATAACGATTATCAGAAACGAACAGAGAGAATAATTCCGCTAATTAGATTTCCCGAGTAGCGATTATGGCATTCCGGAGTGCGGGAATTCGACCTCAGTTGTATAAATTGCACCTTTGCCAGGCTCGATTCCAGTTTCAGGGTCACTCGTAGAGGTAAGAATAAAAAGTGTTTTACCATCGTCACCACCTAGCATGCAAGCAAAAGTTCGTTGTGGTAAATCGATTACGTTAGTGATTTCGCCGCCTTCAAGTACTCTCACGACCTGTGTGGAAAATGCATCAGCAAACCATATTCCGTTTTCGCTATCCAAAGTGCAGCCATCTGGTAACCGGCCTGGAGTTTCAGCCCAGACTCGACCTTCACTCAAAGTTCCGTCGGAATGAATTGAAAATGCCGAGTATTGACAGGAAAAAGTTTCTCCTACGATCAAAGTCTTTTCATCTTCTGTTATTACCGAACCATTCGGGAAATTAAGCCCTTCAGCAGCTACTGTTTTAGTTCCATCTTGAAAGACTGCTGCAAGGTTTGCTGTCACGGCGGGTGCTTCTGACCCATAGTCATAGCCAAAGTTACCTACATAGGCTGTTCCACTTTTGGAAACGACCATGTCATTGCAATGCCAGGTGGCAATATCATCCAACTCAGCGTGGACAGTTGTCTTGGTGCCGTCGTAGCGTAATATTTTACGTCCTAGCATTGCAACAACAAGAAGATCTCCATTAGGAAGCCAGCCGAGACCAGATGGCTGTTCATCACCTAAATCCAAGATGACTTCTCGTTTTCCGTCAAGTGAAACTGTGTACACACGATGTTGGAAAAAGTCTGAATACCAAAGTAGACCGTTATGCCAGCGGGGTCCTTCACCAAAATCTAATCCGTCGATCAACAATTCAATAGAAGTCATAGTTTCCCTTTTAGTAAAAGAATATACCTTGTAGAAGAACTAACTAACTTTTCTTGACAATTGAAAGGGTACGATCTGAAAGGAGGTCGAAATGCTTTTTGCTGTTTACGCGCTAGATAAAGAAAATTCTCTTCAGATTAGAATGGACACTCGAGAGAGGCATCTTGCATACCTTATGAACTCTCCTCTAGTCTTTGCTGGCCCTCTTTTAGATGAAGAAGGAAATATGTGCGGTTCCTTAATCGTGCTCGAGATGGAAGATATTTCTCAGGTTGAAGAATTTACTGAGAATGACCCTTATGCAATTGCTGGTTTGTTCGAAAGTGTTGAAATTAGACGCTTTGTTAAAGCTTTTCCGCGAGAGGGAATTAACTCGGCATGAAATTAACATCTCCGCAAATTGAAAAAGAACGTTCTGCGAACATCAAAGCAATTTCAAAGTCACATTTCGATGCACTTATTATCGGAGGTGGTATTAATGGGGCTGTTTCAGCCCTAGCTATGAGATCTCATGGTGTGAATGTGGGACTATTCGAAAAAAAGGATTTTGCTTCAGGAGTAAGTCAAGAATCATCTAATTTGGTGTGGGGTGGATTCAAATATCTGGAAAGCTACGAATTGAAGCTTGTTATGGAATTATGCCATTCAAGGAACCGGCTAGCTCGAGCTTACCCATCAAGATTAGTCGAGAAGAGATTTCTTGCAGCTCTTGACTCTTCTTCCCCTTTTGCTCCTTGGTTCGCCTCTCTTGGAGCCAATGCTTATTGGGGTATTGGTCAATTTGCTACTAAAAGACCGCGTTATCGATCACCGAGAACTATTAAAAGACTTGAGCCTTCTGTAAGAGCCGACAATTTAATAGGAGGAATTGAATATTCTGACCATTTGATTGTCGATAATGATTCAAGATTTGTCATCCAAATGATCGCAGATGCCAAAAGCAGAGGTGCGGTAGTCGGTAATTATATGACCGTCCTAGAAGCTGAATATTCTAAGAAAAGATGGAATTTAAAAGTGAGAGACGAAATCTTGGATCAAGAGTTTCAAACAACTTCCGATGTACTTGTAAACACTGCAGGTCCAGAAGTGAAAGAAATTTGCAACATGACTAACACTAAAACTGAAAGCCAGCTTGTATTTTCGAAAGGTGTCCATTTGGTAGTCCCTCGAGTCACTGATTCTGGACGGATACTGGCTTTCTTTGATGGAACTCAACGGCTTTTTTATGTCATACCAATGGGTGAATGTTCTGTAATTGGAACAACAGATGAACGCGTTAAAGAACATGAAGTTTCTGTTGACAGCGATGATATAGATTTCTTACTTAAAGAAGCGAACAGAAAACTTACTCTTTCTAAACCACTTTCAGCAGAGGACGTGATAGCCGAAAGAGTTGGAGTTAGACCACTTGTGATCCCAAAAGGCGGAGTTGACCAAGACAAGGACTGGACCGAATTGTCGAGAAAGCATGCAGTTGAAACAAACCGCAAGTATCGAATGATCTCTGTATTAGGTGGCAAACTTTCAGATTGTTTAAACGTCGGCGAGGAAGTTGTCAGTTCGTTAGAAGATCTTGGGTACAAGGCTTCAAAGCCTGTCAACCGTTGGTATGGCGAACCATCTAATGCGGAAAGATCCATATTTTTTCATTCTGCGAAGAATACTGGTATTGATGCTGATGAAGCAAGAGAACTTTGGCGACGGCACGGATCGCGTTCCTTTAACGTAATAGAAATGATTTCTGACGATCCCTCAACAGGTGAAAGATTAAGTGAAAACATCGATTACTGTCCGGCAGAAATATCAGTTATGAAAGAATATGAGTTCATTTACGATTCAGATGATCTGATCAGGAGAAGAACGTTGATTGGGCAAACAGTTCCTAAATTTCAACTGGAAACGGACCCTGGGTTCACAGCGTTAATTCAACAGCTAAATAAATAGATCTTATTCTGAATCGGGTTTTCCTCTTGGCCATATAGCAAGCGGATTTTTTATCCACCGCCCCAGAGAGTGTGCAATTTGTCCAGACCTTGCTGTCAACGGAATGAAAGGCGATTGATTTTCGACAGGGACGGCTTCTTTGACACGGGTTCGGTAAGAAATGTAGAGACCAATGAATGCAAGAACACTCGCATTAGCAAGAAAATAAGAAGAAGGTCCAAAATTTCCTAATAGAAATCCAATAACAATTGGCGATACGACGGCACCTGAACTACTTGCTAGAACCAGTGTAGATGAGGCAGAAACACGTTTATCCGACGGCACCAAGTCATTCGCTAGAGCTGCAAACAGGCCATACAAAGGAAATACAAACGCTCCGAATAGCAAGTTCAAAATAATGTGAAGATTGCTTGAATTAGGAAGTAGTGCTTGCAGCACAGCAGTAATGGTTGAAATGAAAATACAGGACAGAATGATTATTCGGCGCGGGAATTTATCTGAAAGGCGACCGAGAGGTATTTGAAGAATAATTGCTCCCGTTAGACCCGCTCCAACAAAAACTGTTGCTTTACTCGTGGACATACCGGCTTCTATAGCGAAAACTATCGCCATACTTGACATAGCGGCTTGCACAAAAGACGCGAAAGTTGTTCCGAGTACAGCCGAAGGAACAAGTTTGTAGAGTTCACTAAAAGGCATCGAGGAACTTGTTGGAGTTGGCGGATTAGAAGAAGCAGAAAGAGTCATAGGCACGATTGCTAGAGAAAGCAGAACAGAAGAAAATATAAACATCTTAAATCCATCTGCATTACCTAAATTGGCGAGAAGTTGGCCGCCAGCACTACCAGCAAGATTAACTACCATATAACTACCCAATATTTGTCCGCGATTTTCATTAGTTGCCCTGTCATTTAGCCAGCTTTCAAGGACTACGAAAATAGTTGCGTTGCATATACCTCCGATGAAATAAATCCCGCACCATGTAAAAGGGGTTATAAAAGCTGAATTGAGAAGCACACCAACTGAAGCGAGAGAAGCCATCGCCGAAAAGACTCTAATATGGCCAACTGACCGTAAACTCATTGGCGCAAATTTCGCTCCTATTAAGTAACCGGCGAAATGGAAAGCCATGACAAATCCCATGGTGGAGGGAGTGAAACCTTCACTTTCCCCTCTGATTGGTAATAGGACTCTCTGGATGCCGTTACCCAACTGGACAAAAGTAAAAGCCAAAAATAAAGCCCATATACCAAGCAGTGTTTTGACAGTTGGAGCGCTAGAAGAAGTAGCAGTTGTCATTTGATTTGTCTTATCCCGTTACCCAAATAGTCAGGTCGGTCAATTTCTGAGTGCAGATTATTAATTTTTATTAGATTCTGTTTTAGAGGTTCCTGTATTTCAGAGACACTGGGAATATCATCAATTATTGTCACGTGAAGCAACATTGCTTCTTGCGTAGCAGCGAGAGTTAAGTTGTTACTGTCATAAAGAGCATGATGCAGTTGGATTCTTTTTGAATCACACCCAATGAGGATAGTTTCAGTATGAATTGCTGAACCTTCTTTCAGTTCTTCGAGAAATCGTATTTGAGCCTCCACCGTATAAAACGTTCCATGATTAGTCCGGTAGTTCGAATCGAAGCCTATGTGAATAAGAAATTCATCGGAAGCGTTAGCAAAGGCAACGCCGTAATAGCCTTCAGTCATGTGAGAGTTATAATCAATCCAATTTTCTGGAATTACCGTATTCCAAATAGTTAAAGGTTTTCCACTCATAATGCTCCAAAGAAAAATAAGAAACTAAAGTAACCGAAGCAATCTAACCCATAATAGAAAGAGATCAATAGAAATAATCCTAAATCTATGCGCTTCTTAAAGCAGAAGTTAAGAGTATGACCTATTGTTGCCATATGGACAGAGAAGCACTAACAGGCCTACACGTAGTGGAGCATCCGCTTGTTCAACACAAACTGACGGAGATGCGCCGAAAAGATACGACAAGTCAAAGTTTTAGAGCCTTACTGAACGAGATAAGCCTTTTGCTCGCTTATGAAGTTACTCGAGAACTCCCAACCCAAGAAGTTGAAATTGAAACGCCACTTGTAAAAACCATGATGCCTCAATTAAGTGAAATTCCGTCAGTTGTATCAATTTTACGTGCGGGTAATGGCCTACTCGAAGGTGTTCTTCAGGTCATACCAAACGCAAGAGTTGGACATGTCGGTTTATACCGAGATCACGAGACGTTGGAAGCGATTGAGTATTATTGCAAGTTTCCGCCTCTAAAGGATGGAATGACAATTGTCGTTGATCCAATGTTGGCGACAGGCAACTCCGCCAGTGCTGCCTTGACACGAGTTAAAGAAGAAAAGCCTGCATCGATTAGGTTTCTTTGCCTTTTAGCCGCTCCAGAAGGTGTTGAGGCCTTGAATAAAACACATCCTGATGTAGAGATTTGGACAGCTTCACTCGACGAAAGATTGAATGAGAAGGGATACATAATGCCTGGGTTGGGTGACGCTGGTGACCGTATCTATGGAACGACATAACAGAGTTAAACGGTTTTTTGGACTTGTTGCTGCAGGAATACTTTTAGTTCCAACTTTTTCCTTCTTGTTGGGTAGTAGTGCATCAGGTTTAGAATCGAATAAAACCGTTTATCTAACGTTTGACGATGGCCCGCATCCTATTTTTACTCCCTTATTATTGACACTCCTTGATGAAAATGGAGCTAAGGCGACATTTTTCCCTATTGGAAGTCGCCTTGAAGAGCGTTGGGGGAGTGATGATCTGCAGGATCTTTTAAATCGCGGACATGCAGTCGGAAATCACTCATTGAACCATCGAGATTTAAGTAAGGAAAAAGGAAATGGGGCAAAATTTCAACTAGATCAGAGCTCGGTGATTACTGAAAAGATGGCAGGGTTTCGCCCCAGTTGTTTTAGGGCTCCGTTCGGTGAGAAAAATCAAAGTGTTCTGGAGACTGCTAGTTCATTAGGTATGAAACATATTGCTTGGACTGTCGACCCTCAGGAATGGAACGATGCTTCAATTGAGGAAGCAATGAATCACATCGTTAAACGGTTCGAAGGTGGTGCCATAGTTCTATTACACGATCGTAAATTTCTTGCACTCCCAATAGTAAAAGAAATCTTTCGTTCATTTCCTAGTAATGAGTGGAGTTATGAAACGCTACCGGATTGTAGAAATGACGAAGAAAAGAATCTGCGTTCAAGTAGTCGTACAACAGGAGACATTCCTGTCGGAAAGGTTGTAGATATAAAGAAAATTGGATCAAATCACGTTTTGAACGGTTGGGGTTATGATCCAGATCAGCCAGAAGGTGAACTTAAGGTTTTCATTGAAGAGCCAAATGATCAAAGTTTAATTTCGATTAAAACTGACTCTCAGCACAATTTCAAATTCGAAATAACAGATTTGGAAACAGATGATCCGATATGTTTATGGTTAAAGAATGAAGGACCACTCAGGCATAATAGTTTTATAGGTTGTCACAATGTACATAAATGATAATGATCGAGAAGGCCTGCAAAAATCATTTCGCAATCTAACCAGATTTACATCAAAATTAGCGAAAGTAGAAGTAGAAGACGTACCAACAGAAGTAACTGGACCAACTATTTATGCTTGCAACCACAGAAGTCTTTCGGATTTATTGATTGCTGGTCCTACATTTTTTCACTGGGGTCAACCTATCAGGGCGTTAGTAGCAGCTTCATACTTTGAACACCCGTTTATAGGACCACTTCTCCGCTATTTGAAATGTATTCCTGTGCAAGGACCCGAAGCTATAGAGGAAGCCGCAGAAGCCTTACATGCGGGATGGTCAGTGGCGATCATGCCAGAAGGAAGAGTAGTCCCCCGATCCGAATGGGCAGAAGAAGGTGTTTCTAGAGGTCATATCGGCGTTGGGAAACTGGCTTCACAAACGGGATTTCCAGTTGTGGCTTCAGGAGCTAGTGGTAGTGAACTTCTCTGGCCCAGAGGCAAGTATCTCCCTTTCATGAGGCCATGGAATCGACAGAAGGTTGTTTTGCGTTGTGAGCATTTAGGAGTAATGGGCGGAATGCCTCCTCGCGATACTGCGGATCTCATAATGGTCGGAGTTAAACGCTGCGTGGAAAGAGCTGAGAGAGAGACGGGTTTTTCTAGGTAGTTCTTAGTAGTGGTAGGGAAAAGATGAAAAGTCTCTTTCACGTTTCTCTAAAAATGCCTCCCGACCCTCAGAAGCCTCATCGGTGGAGTAAGCAAGTCGTGTCGCCTCGCCTGCAAAAAGCTGTTGACCTACTAATCCGTCGTCGATCAAATTGAAAGCGAATTTGAGCATACGGATTGCTGTAGGGCTTTTAGAATTAATTTCGGCTGCCCACTGCAGCGCTTCTGATTCGAGGTCGTTATGTGATACGACTTTATTTACCATTCCCATTTGGAACGCCTCTTCGGCATTGTAAGTGCGTCCTAAAAAGAAAATTTCTCTAGCAAATTTTTGACCAACTTGTCGAGCAAGGTAGGCAGATCCATAACCACCGTCGAAACTCGCTACATCAGCATCTGTTTGTTTAAACTTAGCGTGTTCCCGACTGGCGATTGTCAGGTCTGAAACCACGTGCAAACTATGACCTCCACCCGCTGTCCAACCGGGTACAACAGCAATGACGACTTTTGGCATAAACCTGATTAACCTTTGGACTTCAAGAATGTGAAGTCTGCCAGTTGTTGAAGCAGGTGTATCGCCATCGTATTCGTAACCATCCTTTCCTCGAATTCGTTGGTCGCCACCAGAGCAGAACGCCCACTCATCATCTTTCGGAGATGGGCCATTACCAGTTAGAAGTATCGAACCAACATCAGTAGTCATCCGCGCATGATCTAGAGCGGAATAAAGTTCGTCAACAGTTTTAGGGCGAAAAGCATTTCTAACTTCGGGTCTATTAATAGCAATCCTGACTGTCCCGTGTTTTTTTGCTCGATGATAAGTGATATCAGAAAAATCGAAATCCATATTTTCTGACCACTCGTCTTCGTGGAAAATGCTTGAAATGATAGGTTTTTTACTATTCACAAGAGTCTCATTGTACTATCGGCGAAGAAACGCACTGCTTTTCTGATCGAGAATTTAATTCAATAAGGAAAAAATGGAAAAATTTGAAGGTGTAATTGGTAAAACTTACGAAGACTCAACCCCATGGTGGCCAGAAATTAAACAACCACCCGCCGGGAGTCCTAACATAGTTGTGATTCTCCTTGACGATACTGGATTCGCCCACCTTGGGTGTTATGGATCTTCTATTAGCACGCCAAACATGGATAAATTGGCAGAAGAGGGTCTACAGTTTACGAATTTTCATACAACAGCTTTATGCTCTCCGACTCGCGCATGCCTTTTAACGGGTCGAAACCACCACACTGTTGGAATGCGAGCCGTTTCGAACATGAGAAGCGGTTTCCCACATTTACGTGGCAGAGTAACAAAACATGCAGCGAACATAGCTGAATTACTTCGTGACGAAGGTTACGGAACATACTGCGTTGGTAAATGGCATTTGACACCAATGGAAGAAACTTCTGGAGCAGGGCCTTTTGATCATTGGCCGACACAAAGTGGTTTTGATCGTTTTTATGGCTTTCTTCAAGGAGAAACAGACCAATTTCACCCTGAACTAACATTAGACAACCATCACATTGAAAGGCCGGGAGATAAAGAGGAGTATCATCTAAGCGAAGATCTTGTTGAGAATGCTTGCAAATTTATAAATGACTCCAAATCTATTTACCCAGAACAACCTTTCTTCCTTTATTTGACATTTGGTGCAACACATGCACCGCATCAAGCCCCAGAGGAATTCCTGCAAAAGTACCGTGGCAAATTTGATGAGGGATGGGATCAGATACGAACAGAGTGGTTTATGAAACAGAAAGAGCTAGGAGTGATCCCTGATGACACTGTTTTAGCCGATCGAAATCCTGGAGTCGAAGAGTGGGACTCTCTAAGCCAAAATCAGAAAACTTTTGCTTGTAGATTACAAGAAGCGTTCGCGGCAATGCTGGACCACACTGATGCACAAATCGGAAGTTTGTTGGAATATTTGGATGACATGGATCTGAAAGAAAACACAATTGTGATGCTTCTTTCCGACAATGGTGCAAGTCAAGAAGGTGGTCCAACGGGCCTTATGGATGAGATGAAATATTTCAATATGGTCCCAGAAGATGTTGACAAAGCAGTTGAAAAATTGGATGACATTGGAGGACCAAAGTCACATACAAATTATCCGTGGGGGTGGGCACAAGCTGGTAATTGCCCCATGCGGTGGTACAAACAGACAACTCATGGAGGAGGAGTTAGAGACCCATTCATTATCCGTTGGCCGAAGGTGATCAAGGATAAAGGCGGTAAGCGCGATCAGTTTCATCACATAACTGACGTGATGCCGTCTATTTTAGAGATACTTGGATTAGAAGCTCCTAAGATTTTCAATGGACTTGAACAGCTTGAAGTTGCTGGTACGAGCTTTGCATACTTGCTTAATTCTGAATCTGAACCAACGCGCAAAAAGGTTCAATATTTTGAAATGTTTGGTCATCGAGCGATCTGGAGTGATGGTTGGAAAGCTGTGTCTCGCCATGAGTTCCGACAAGATTATGATGATGAAGAATGGGAATTATTTCACCTGGATCGCGATGTCTCGGAAACCAACAACCTTTCTAAGACTGAACCAGAACGATTAAAAGAGATGATTCAGATGTGGTGGGAGGAAGCTGAGAAACATGGTGTCTTGCCTTTAGATGACCGAACACTTGAATTATTTCGCTCATCAACAGGAAAAGGCTCACCACACGCGAAAAGAACTTATATTTATCGTCATCCAATCTCTCACATGCCAGCAGGTGTTGCTGCGAACATGGGTAATAGATCATTTGTTATTGAAGCTGACATTAAAAGAAAGGAAAAGGAAAACGGTGTCCTTCTTGCCATCGGAGGGTCAAACGTCGGGTTG
>JASLTU010000070.1:0-5718 GCA_030742755.1 Acidimicrobiales bacterium
CAAAATGTAAAGAATAGCATTGCCGGGCCACCAAATGAAAACATGGTCTCTTTATCCAAGAACGAAGATTACAAAATCGCAGACATATCGCTCGCCGAGTTTGGAAGGAGGGAGATACAAGTTGCTGAACACGAAATGCCAGGGCTGATGTCGATTCGATCCAAGTATTCGTCAAGTCGCCCATTAGAGGGGGTTCGAATCACCGGCTCGTTGCATATGACGATTCAAACCGCTGTGTTGATCGAAACATTGGAAGAATTGGGGGCATCAGTGAGATGGGCGAGTTGCAATATTTTCTCAACGCAAGATCATGCAGCAGCGGCAGTAGTTTGTGGACCGGATGGAAATCCAGAAGACCCGAAAGGCGTCCCTGTTTTTGCATGGAAAGGCGAAACTCTCGAAGAATACTGGTGGGCTACACAAAAAATATTTGAATGGCAGGGAGAAGGGCCAAATCTTATTCTTGATGATGGAGGAGACGCGACTCTGTTAGTGCATAAGGGTAGAGAATATGAACAAAACGCCGAGGTTCCTGAAGCTCAAGAGGATGATTCCGAAGAATGGACAGTTTTTTTAGAAACATTGAAAAAGTCTTTGGATGACGATCCTGAAAGGTGGACAAAAATTTCCGGCCAGATAAAAGGTGTTTCAGAGGAAACTACAACAGGTGTAAAGCGCCTTTACCAAATGCAAGAATCTGGAGAACTCTTATTTCCAGCGATCAATGTAAATGACTCAGTTACAAAATCGAAGTTTGACAATTTATACGGATGCAGGCATTCCCTTATCGATGGAATCAACCGTGCGACCGACGTGATGATCGGAGGTAAAACAGCGGTTGTTTGCGGTTTTGGAGATGTTGGTAAGGGGTGCGCAGAGTCGTTAAGAGGTCAAGGGGCGCGTGTGATTGTCACAGAGATAGATCCCATATGTGCTCTTCAAGCAGCTATGCAAGGTTATGAAGTGAACACCTTGGAACAAGTTGTTAGCGAAGCGGACATATTCATTACAGCTACAGGATGCCATGGGGTTATTACAGCTGAACATATGGGCCTCATGAAGCATCAGGCAATCGTCGGCAACATAGGGCATTTTGATAATGAAATAGATATGGCTGGTTTACAAAAAATGTCAGATGTTAAACAAATCACGATCAAACCACAGGTAGACGAGTTTGTTTTCCCAGATGGGCATTCGGTAATACTTCTATCTGAAGGACGTTTGCTTAATCTAGGGAATGCGACAGGGCATCCAAGTTTTGTAATGTCAGCAAGTTTCTCAAATCAAGTCCTAGCTCAAATGGAACTTCATGATAAAGCGGAAGAATTTGCGCTGGGTGTATTTACTCTCGACAAAGAACTTGATGAAAAAGTTGCTCGCCTTCATCTCGATTCCCTTGGTGTCAGATTGACAGAATTGACCGAGAATCAAGCTGATTATCTTGGAATCTCAGTTAGTGGCCCTTATAAGCCTCAACATTACAAATACTGATCGAATTGTCAAAAATTTTCAGAAACGTTTAGATCAATGAAAGTAAAGCTATTAGGGATTACAGGAGGTGCAGCTTCAGGCAAAACCACCGTTGCTGACCTATTGTTAAAAGACCTTCACGGGAGAGTCTCAGTTCTGCAGTTTGATCGGTATTACCGTGACCAAGGACATTTAGATGTAGAACAGAGAGCTTTGGTTAATTATGACCACCCAGACTCGCTAGATCATGATTTGTTTATTGAACATTTAGACCTGTTGAGCAATGGTCATTCGATAAAAGCCCCAATTTATGATTTCGCGACCCACACTCGTATGGAACAAACAGAAAAAATAGAATCTAAAGAATTCGTTATAGTCGATGGAATTTTAATATTGGCTTTTACGGAAATTAGAGAGCGTTTGACTTACGAGATTTTTATTGACACTCCTGACGAAACAAGACTGAAAAGAAGAATAGTTAGAGATATGAGCGAAAGGGGCAGGACTGAAGAAAGTGTAAGAAAACAGTTCAAAGCCTCGGTACTGCCAATGCATAAGAAATTTGTACAACCATTTAAAGAGTCAACGGAACTAATTATTAATGGTTTAGATGACCCCAAAGAGTCAGCATCGAAAGTAATTTCTTTTCTAGGTCATGAGCAAAAAGGTTAGAGTCGAATGATGAATGGCGAAATTAAGGATGAAGAAGTAACTGATGCACTTCCTGAGGACCTTGACGTTCATGGTTTTGTAGGTCCATACCAGTTTCCGGACAACAGTCGCCGCCGTATACCAGGTTTTTTGTATCTGTTTTTTTCAATAGTTTTTTGCTTATTTGCAATATTTTTTGATTCGTCCCCTTTCACCAACTGGGGTTACATAGCTGCGGCAATTACTTTGGCTTTAGTCGGCATTTATCATCTGCAGGGTGGGTGGAAACTTTCTATTGATGAAACGGATGCTTTGGTGGAAGCTGCAAAAACTGCAGGTTTTCCGGTCGGTCACGCTTCAGCTCAAATGGTTTGGCGAGGAATCAGGAGTCGACCTGCATGGCGAATTCTTTTGTACTCTAGTGAATCACCACCGACCCAAAGAGGTTTGGTGATGATTGACGCTGTGAGTGGATTATTAATAGAAAGTCATTTTGAGAAAAATCCTGAGACTTGGCAAGAAGAGTAGAAGTAGTTTCCTTAGTCATTTCATGAATTTAAGACCGTCTACTTCTTTTTCTTTGTTCCCTCCTAAAATGAACTCTGTCCAAACATTCTATTTATTCGAAGTGATTCGGGGTGGAAAAAATTGTTAGATGGAAATTGGCGCAACATAGTCGATAGAGGCTTAAGCCCGATTGGAAAAAACTTACATAAAGCCGGTATCACGGCTGATGTAGTAACAGTTAGTGGAATACTCATGGCTGTAGCCGCTTGCATTTCTGTTGCATTTGGTTCTTTGCGATTGGGTTTTTTTCTTCTTGTGATGACAGGTATTTCTGATGCACTTGATGGCCCTGTGGCAAAAGCATCAGGAGCCGCTTCTTTAAGAGGTGCTTTCTTTGATTCAGTTTCTGACCGTCTAACAGATGCTCTTTTGCTGGGAGGAATTGCGTGGTTTTTGATCGGTGATAGGCCTGGGTATACGGTGATGCTCCCGATTTCGGTGATGTTCGTGAGTCTTCTGATCTCTTATCAGAGAGCTAAAGCTGAATCTTTGGGTCTTGAGGCTAAAGGCGGCCTTATGGAGCGAGCAGAAAGATTCATCGTTCTGGCAATCGGCTTACTTTTCTCAGAAGCCCTAATAGTCATTTTGTGGATCATGCTGGTCTTAAGCACTTTTACGGCCTTGCAAAGGTTCGTCAAAGTATGGAAGCAAGCGAGTGCTGTGCGAGAGACATCAACTCGTCAGAATTCAGATAGAAGACGTCAACTCCGTTTAGATCGCAGAAAAGAGCGCCGTCAGCGTCTTGCAGAGCGCCGATCTTCACAGCGTCAAGGGTGAAAATTGGCCTCCTCGGCCCTTATCGGCTACAAACTGGCGGCTTTAGTCTCGAGAAAGCTTCCGAAAAGACTTGGATTAAGAATTGCATCTTTTTTAAGTTATTTATTCGCAAGACTTGATAAGAAACGTAGAGATCAAGTAATTAGAAATGCTAACCGGCTGAATGACTCCGAGCTTTCAAGGAAAGAATTAAAAGAGTTCGTATATAAAGCATTTGAGTCATATGCACACTACTGGGTAAACACTTTCCGCCTTGTTGATATGAGTATGGAAGATTTAGAAAGTACTTTTTCTCATGACGGGTGGGAGTTGATTGAAACAGCTCTGAAGAAAGATTCAGGTGTCATCTTGGTTTTACCTCATTTGGGGGCATGGGACTGGGGTGGTCAGTGGATATCTAAAATTAAAGGTGTGCAAGTAAGCGCTGTTGTGGAACCACTTGAACCACCTGAATTATTTGAATGGTTCAAACGCAGCCGGGCTGCTTTAGGCATGAACATAATATCTTTAGGCTCAGATGCAGGCCCTCAAGTTCTTAAAGCCATTTCGGACAAACAACTGGTTGTTCTTGTTTCAGACCGCGATGTTGGCGGATCGTCAGTGGAAGTCGAGTTCTTTGGCGAAAAGACGTTATTACCAGCAGGGCCTGCAACTCTTGCTTTAAGGACAGGGGCGACCTTGCTGCCAGTGGCGATATACAACAAGGAAAATGGTTGTCATGGAGTTGTACGCCCAGCCATTTCTCTTGAAAGAAAAGGACAATTTCGTTCTGATGTAAAACGCATTACACAAATGATTGCAGACGAGATGGAATTACTGATCAGAAAAGCTCCGGAACAGTGGCATTTGATGCAACCAAATTGGCCCTCTGACTATCAGTCGGAAAAGGGTAGAATCTAGTATGCGTATTGGTCTTGTATGTCCTTACAGCTTGACGATCCCTGGAGGAGTTCAAGGGCAAGTTTTGGGCTTAGCGAAGACGCTAAGAAGTTTGGGTCATTTTGTCAGAGTTCTTGGCCCGTGTGATGGTCCACCTCCTGACACAGGAGTTACGCCTCTTGGCATGAGCATACCTACAACAGCAAATGGGTCTGTCGCCCCTATCGCTCCTGATGTTCCTTGCGCGTTGAGAACTATCAGGGCATTACGAGATGAACAGTTCGATATTCTCCATTTGCATGAGCCATTAGCCCCCGGACCCACTCTGACATCTTTGTTTCTAGCTCAGGGTCCCATGTTGGGAACATTTCATGCCGCAGGCAAAAGTCTGGCATATGACCTTTTGAAAGGTCCTGTCAGATGGTTACGCAACCGACTAGATTATGCCGTTGCTGTTTCTGAAGATGCAGCGGAAATGGCTCACTCGGCTCTAGGGGGAGAGTATGAGATCTTAT
The DNA here is from genome assembly GCA_030742755.1 of Acidimicrobiales bacterium. Classification (GTDB taxonomy): domain Bacteria; phylum Actinomycetota; class Acidimicrobiia; order Acidimicrobiales; family MedAcidi-G1; genus MedAcidi-G1. Next base: position 4,860 of record JASLTU010000070.1, read on the forward strand.
TCAATGGGGTTGAAACAGATAGATGCAACTCGGCAGTTCCATGGCCAAAAGAAAATCCAACAATATTTTTTGTTGGTAGACATGAACCTCGAAAAGGTCTAGGGGTTCTACTCGAAGCGATGACTTTTTTACCAGCAGATACTCAACTTTGGATTGCAAGCGACGGACCTGATACCGCTGAATTGAAAGCTCAATCAGCAGGAGATCACAGAGTTAAATGGCTGGGTCGGATAAGTGAAGAAGAGAAACTGTCACGTATGAAAGGGGCAGATATATTTTGTGCACCATCCTTGAGAGGGGAATCCTTTGGGGTCGTTCTGTTGGAGGGAATGGCTTGTGGAACTCCGGTTATCGCAAGTGAAATTCCTGGTTATGCAAAAGTAGCCCGTGGTGGTGAAGATGCACTTTTGGTGCCTGCTGGGGATTCAGAGGCTTTGGCTAGCGCTATTGAAAAGGTTCTAAGGAATCCTGATCAAGCTGAAAGACTGTCTAATCGAGGTATAAAGCGAGCAGAAAATTTTTCAATGAAACACTTGGCAGAGACTTATTTGAAATCTTATGAAACGATATTGGCTAATGACCCCAGTACACCCAAATAAATGCCTAATATGCCTACAACAGAGGTAAACAATTATTTCTACACCTACTAGGTAAAAATGAAGATTATAGATATAAGTTCTCCAGTTTTTCAAACATTTTTGTTTCTTTCACTTCTAGTTTGGGTACCAATTTTTTTCCTTATAGACAGTTCTTTCGTCTTGCCTTTGGTTTTAGCTTTAATAAGTTCCTCTTTACTGATTTTCGTCATGACCCGTATTGCACCAGGTGTTGTTCTTAGGTCATTTGGCGGTACCCCCGC
>JASLTU010000070.1:5728-5957 GCA_030742755.1 Acidimicrobiales bacterium
TTTCCACGGATTCATAATGCGCTTGATGGGATTTGTGTAAATCACGGGCTAGATAAGCCCGATATCTATGTGATTGAAAGCCCCAAAGGTAATGCGGCGGCAGTCGCCGACAAACGATCACAGGCATTAATTTTAACTACCGGTGCCGTCGACTCATTAGACCTCATTGAAATTGAAGGCCTTTTAGCTCAATTGATTGCAAAGTGTCTTGATGGTGATCTATCAAAAA
>JASLTU010000071.1:0-5834 GCA_030742755.1 Acidimicrobiales bacterium
GATCTAGAGCGAGAAAAATTTTTCTCGCTCTAGATCCATGGAGTCCATTACGCGATCAGCCACCTCTTCATTTGAACGGAAAACTCCAGAAGTTTTCAGAAGAGCATCAATAAGAGTTGTTTTACCGTGGTCAACGTGCGCGATGACAGCGATATTTCTGAGGTTGGGTTTATTAGGCACTTCTTAACGATACGCGTTATTAGAGCATTAGTAGGGCAATGTGACAAATAACTTCTACTGGAAATACTGTAGGTGTTTAGTTGGTGTCGGAGGGGGGACTTGAACCCCCACGCCCTAATCGGGCACAAGGTCCTTAACCTTGCGCGTCTGCCAATTCCGCCACTCCGACAAAGTTTGGTTAGTACAAAAGACCGAGACTGATTGTTGTAAAAGTAAAAACAAGCGCTGCAACAACCGTTATGCGATCCAAATTTTGCTCAACGACAGTAGAGCCAGCTGTTTGCGACCCTACTCCCCCGCCGAACATGTCTGAAAGGCCACCACCTTTTCCACTATGAAGAAGGACAAGGAAAATCAAACCAAGCCCAGAAACTACCTGCAATATAGCTATTAATACAAACATCAGATTTATAGGATACCAATTTTGTTGATAGCAAATCACTAATCCAGCAGGCGATATTTAATTATTCTAGAAAATTCATCCGGATCTAAAGAAGCTCCACCCACCAACAAACCGTCGATATCAGCCTGTTTCATTAGATCTGGGGCATTCACCCCTTTAACTGATCCTCCATATTGAATACGTACATCGTCGCTAGCTGTCTTGTAAAGATCCGCAACTTTTACTCGAATTCCTTTGCAAACCTCTTGCGCATCTTCAGGAGTGGCATTTTTTCCAGTTCCTATTGCCCAGACCGGCTCATATGCAATAACCATAGAAGCAACATCAGAGGCTTTTACTTCTTTGAGTCCTTCTTCAAGTTGTCTTTCAACTATTTCTAATGTCCTTCCATCTTCGCGTTCTTCGCTGGTTTCGCCCACGCAAAGGATGGGTGTCATTTCTTTCGCAATAACAGCAAGCACTTTCTTATTAACATCTTCATCCGACTCTCCAAAAATATGCCGTCTTTCCGAATGCCCAACGATCACAAAGGAAACATTTAATTTCGCAAGCATTTCCGGAGAAACCTCACCAGTGAAAGCCCCTTTGTCTTCCCAGTGACTGTGTTGAGCACCCAGATTAATCGGAATTTGATCAACCTCTATGACAGTTTGTAAGGAACGGAGGTCTGTAAATGGTGCGTGTACAGACACATCCACACTCTCGTAGTCAGATGAAGATAAAGCATAAGCTAGACGTTGAATTGTTTGTATTGCTTCAAAATGATTGTGATGCATTTTCCAGTTGCCACTGATTAAAGGTTTTCTCACAACAGGTACCTTAACTTTATATTTTCCCTTCGCGTAGGGCCTTGAGTCCAGGAAGGTCACCTTTTTCTATAAGTTCTAAAGTCGCTCCTCCGCCAGTAGAAATATGGTCAATAGAATCGGCAAATCCAAATTTCTTTATCGCATACGCAGAATCTCCACCACCTACAAAAGTAAAAGCCCGTGTGTCAGCCATTCCCCTTGCAACTGTTTCAGTGCCGGCTGAAAATCGTGAATCTTCAAAAACTCCCATTGGCCCATTCCATAAAACGGTTCCTGCTTCAAGAATTGAATCTGAAAACTCCACAGCAGAACCCGGTCCAATGTCTAAACCCATCCAACCATCCGGAATTGAATTACCACACTGGCGAATTTCTGCCGGTACGTCAGGATTACCGATTTCACCATTCGAATCCATAGTTGTGAAATCCAAGGGAAGTTTTATAGAAATTTCAGAATCTAACAAACGACGACACGTGTCGACCATGTCATTTTCAACAAGTGAATCACCCACCGGCATGCCGGAGGCAGCCAGAAAAGTAAAGCACATACCTCCCCCGATAAGCATCTCATCGACAGAGTCCGCCATCTTTTCTATCAACGCTAATTTGTCGCTGACTTTAGCTCCCCCTAAAACCAATAAAAAAGGACGTTTAGGTCGCTCCAAAATATTTTGAACTATCTCAACTTCTCTAAGTAGCAAAATTCCAGCAGCGGAAGGAAGCTGCTTCGGTGGACCCACAATAGATGCATGTTCACGGTGTGATGCACCAAAAGCATCGTTTACATATCCATCGAAAGAATCCCCACCAGCTCCTGAAAGCAAATATTGCACAAAAGATTCGTCATTAGATTTTTCACCCGGATTAAACCGAAGATTTTCTAATACATCTAAATTCGGTAGTACCTCTAAAAGCCTTTCCTTTACAGGTTTAATTGAGTACTTGTCATCCTGCTGACCTGCAGGTCGACCCAAGTGGCTGCATACAGTCACAGAAGCCTTTCTCTCTACAAGCCACCTTAAGGTGCTTAAACTCGCTTCTATTCGTAGATCGTCATCAACCAAACCGTCTGTTATTGGAACATTCAAATCCGACCGGACCAGAATTCTTTTAGATTCAAGCCCTCCTAATTCAATTTCTAAATCTTCAAGAGTCGGAAGTTTATAATTATCCAAGTCGCTCAGCTTCTAATTCAAGAAGTGGTGATAGCCACGAGATCCACGAGCCTATTTGAATACCCCCACTCGTTGTCGTACCAACCGCTTATCTTTACGAGATTGTCCATTGTCATCGTTAAACCTGAATCAAACACGCAACTAGCAGGATTACCGACAATGTCAGAACTCACAAGTGGACGATCACTGTATTCAAGCACATTAGCCAAGGGTCCTGAACTGGCGGCGTCTTTGAATGCAGAATTGATCTCATCAACACTGGGAGAACCGTTCAACAAAGCAGTGAAATCAGTTATTGAGCCGTCCGGAATGGGAACACGAAGAGAAATACCGTCTAATTTTCCATTCATAGCTTGCAGAACCAAACCAGTAGCTCTCGCTGCACCTGTCGAAGTTGGAATAATGTTTATAGCTGATGCTCTAGCTCTACGAAGATCACTGTGCGGTCCATCAACCAAAGACTGATCACCTGTGTAGGCATGGACCGTGGTCATTAATCCTTTTTCAACACCGAATGCATCATCTAATACTTGCACCATTGGAACAAAGCAGTTTGTCGTGCAACTAGCGTTAGATATCACTGTGTGTTCTGCTTTATCGAATTCAGAATCATTAACTCCCACTACGAAAGTCGCATCGGCTCCGTTAGCTGGAGCTGAAACGATCACCAAAGGAGCGCCTGCTTCTAAATGCATGGCAGCTTTTTCACGATCAGTGAAAATCCCAGTGGATTCAATCACTACATCTACACCCAAATCCCCCCAAGGTAGATCTTGGGGGTTACGTTCCGAAAGGACTTTAAGCAGTTTCCCGTCAATCATGATGCCATCATCTGTAGCATCTATTTGATTTTCAAGATTCCCAAGAACAGAGTCGTATTTCAGTAAATGAGCCATGGTTCCAGTATCACCAAGGTCATTAACTGCAACTATCTCCATATCGGCACCCTGTTTTGCAACTGCGCGATAGAAGTTTCGTCCGATACGTCCAAAACCATTGATGCCGATCTTTATTGGCATTTATTTCTCCTTCGAATATTCGATCATGTCAGTTATTACTACCTCAACTAAACACAAATGTGGTGGTTTTCTTTCATTTACCTATCTAGATCACGGTGAAAAATTGATATGTCAATATCTTCATTGTTAAGGATTCGTGCTAATTCTTCTGCGATGGCAACTGATCGATGTTTGCCGCCTGTGCAACCAAAAGCTACCGACAAGTATGACTTTCCTTCATTTTCGTATTCCGGAATGAGATAAGTCAACAAAGAAGATATATCTTTCAAAAACGGTTTTGAGCTTTCTTGTTTTAGTACATAATCCTGAACGTCAGAACTTAACCCATTTTTTTCTCTGAGATCTTCTACCCAGTGAGGGTTCGGCAAAAAGCGGCAATCAAGTTGTATATCCACATCGCGCGGCACCCCATACTTGAAGCCGAATGAAGAGACTGAAATTTGCATTCCGTGATCGCCTTCGGTTCCATACAACCTGGTAACCGTTTCGCGTAGGTCATGCACGCTTAAATCTGATGTATCTAATATCAAGTCTGCTTCTGCACGAGTAGAAGACATCATCACACGTTCCGCTTCAATGGCTTCCTCGATTGTCGAAATGTTTGAAAGTGGATGGGGGCGCCTACTATCTTTGTAACGCCGTACAAGTGTTTCAGTGGAGCAATCCAAGAATAGTAAGGTGACTTTTTCTTCCTTGTTGCGAAGTTCGCTTACTGCAGACAAGGTTTCCCCTTCAGAGGAATCAGCCTTAGCTATAAATGCAACCCTGCTCCACTTTGTATCGGTAACACTGGCCAGTTCTGAGACTCTGCCCATTATCTCTGCGGGAAGTCGATCGATTACAAACCATCCGAGATCTTCGAGATTACTTGCGAAATGGGAACGCCCTGCTCCCGATAATCCTGCGACTACCAATAACTCTGCCATAAATTGATACTACTGCCATCATTTACTTACTTCCAGAGGACTTTTCGCAAACAAGGAGAAGGAGCCTTGGAATGAAGGCATTTTCGTTTTTCCATTCCATATCTTTTCCTTCAGGAGTGAATGGCTCTGGTTCGATCATCCGTGTTGTTACAAAACCAGAATCACTTAAAGCATTTACGTATCTACTCAAAGGACGGTGTGTGAACGGAATTGTTATCCCGCCAGGAAAATACTCTTCGCTTCTCTCCTCGCGTAAATATGATCCAACTCGCCAATATTTTTCACGTGGCTCTGTATTCCAGTCTTCAACCCATGAACTGCCCGGAGATTGGAGTAATGGATGATTCATCGCCAATACAAATCTTCCACCGTCCTTTAGAACTCGTGAGACTTCACGTATAGAGTCTTCGAATTCTTCAATATGTTCCATAACTAAACAAGCAATTGAAGCATCAAAAAAAGAATCGCAAAATGGCAAATATTCCGCTTTTGATCTAATCAAAAGAGAGTCAGGAGCAATCTTTTTTCCATATTTAATCTGTTCATATGAACTGTCAATTCCAATTGCATTAACTGATGCTTCATGCAAAGCGCGAATTATCTGACCTTCACCAGTTCCAATTTCTAAAACCTTCTGGAATCCAGTAGTCAATTCCACTATTAAAGGAAGAAGTTGTTGAGAATATTCGGCATTCTCTCCATTAGTAAAAGATTTTTGCCACCATTCAGCATTTGTGTCCCACGGGTTTTTATCTTCATCCATAATCTGATCGTTTCATATTTTGAGTGGAATTGCTGAACTCGCTTTATGCTCCGAAGATGGCTATTTTCTTTGCTTTTCTTTCGAGCATCTTTTGGGGTTTTGGGGGTTTCTTTGCAGGTCAAGCTTCTAGGCGCGGTTCACTGATACCAACTCTCTCCCTCGATATATTCATCGGCTTGTTCGTAGTAGTTCCATTGGCTCTTTCTATAGCTGATACTTTTACGTGGCGTGATTTTCTAATAGGTGGCCTCGCTGGACTTTTTGGAATGTCAGGTGCAGCATTTTTATACGCCGGGATGAAAAAAGCCGCATACGTAACAGTAATACCAGTGTCTGGTGTTGCTGGAGCTCTATTTCCTGTTCTCTGGGGTCTTGTAGATGGAGATTCCCTTTCCGCACTTCAGATAACAGGAATATTCGTTGGTCTTGTTTCAATAGCTCTCGCCTCTGGTATCTCCCCACAAACGTTTAAGGGGCCAATTGTGGGCTTACTGGATGGACTATTAGCTGGACTGGGTTTTGGAGCGTTCTACATTGTCATAGAAAATACATCTAGCGAT
>JASLTU010000072.1:0-5729 GCA_030742755.1 Acidimicrobiales bacterium
GCGTTGATGTTATTTTCTCCCCGATACTGCTTTTGTTTAAAATGACACTTGTGGTCGATGTAGTTACTTCTTCTATAGAGAGATTCTCAAAAGAAGTTTCTGTCGAACTACAGGCAGTGAGAATACAAAAATACGCAATAAAGCACCCCGTGTAGTATTTTCTAAACACTCGGTGATGTTAACCGACCGTATAGGATCAGCGTGCTGTGAAGAAAAACAAAGTTTTACCCATTTCTGCAACTCTTATGGTGGTTCTTGGACTTTGGATAACTTTAATTCCCTTTTCACGACCTCTACCCGGAGGTGAAATTTTCTCCTTTGAGAACACTCCAGAAGCTTCTTGCAGGAGTCCGATTTTTGGAACTTTTACTGACGATTCGCCCTCTTATGATGTCTACGTCAACCCAAAACCAACAATTGGAGATTTAACAGTAAGTCGATCAATCAGTTGCTCTAGCAGAGCTACTTTCCGCTTTGTGTTTGGACTTTCTCTTACTTTTTTAGGCTCTTCTTTATTGCTTTACTCTAAAAGATATAAAAAATGGAAAACTTAGATCTTCAGCTAACTGCAGCACTACTGAATGATGTATTCAAACCAAAAAATTCGGTAACAACTGAATACTTAGAATGGCAGTATCACAAAAATCCTGCCGGTTCAGCTTGCATCGGATACATCCTTGAAGAAAGTAAACAAATAAGCAACTACGCATTAATCCCAAAGATCTTAAAAAACAATCAGGGGAAGAAAGTCAAGTTAGGAGTAGGTGTTGATTTGGCCGTTTCCCCTAAAAGTCGAGGTAAAGGATTGTTTCGCGAAACTATTGAAAGGAGTTACAAAGCAGGGACTAACGGCAATTTAGATGGAATTCTGGGAGTAGCAAATTCGCAATCTTCACCACGAATGACCCAAGCTATGGGTTGGAGGAAGTTGCCTTCACTTGATTTCCGACTTTTAATGCCCTCAAGATCAAAAAATAGGTTAAAAACATTTCGAATGGAACCCGATCTAATTGAAAAGTCTGAAACAGAAGGGTTTTTTGATGTCGAGACTTGCACACATTCTTCCGGGTTTTCTCCACTCTGGAACAAGGAACTTTTAAAGTGGAGGCTTTCAAGACCAGGTGGGAACTACTATTTACATGTCTCGGAGTCAGCCATGCTCATAACGACAAGGGTTTCAATCGGGGGAATGAAAATGGCAATTCTCCTCAAAGCATTCTCTGTGAATCCAAAGGAAACACCTATTCCTATAGGAAGCTTCGTGTCAGATATAACCAAGTATCACAAAACACCTTTTGTTTCTTATTGGGGTAAAAATCCCCACTTCAAGATGAGTGGAATCAAAATTCCAAGAAAATTTCAACCTAGTCCTCTTGATATAGTTGTTCATTTTTTTGAATCAAAAATCAATTTTGAACTTGACGAATTTGAATTATTGGACTTCGATGCTTTTTAGCATTGGAGAAAAATGATTAACCGCGGGTACTGTTCTTCTTATGGAAACTGCAGCGATCATCCCAGCTTTTAATGAAGAGGAATCACTTCCAACCGTAATAGCTGAAATTAAAGAACTCTTTCCAGAACACCTAATAGTTGTAGTTGATGACGGCTCCACCGACAAAACTGCGAAGATCGCTAAGGAACTTAACTGTGTCTGCCTTTCCATGCCCTTCAACTTAGGAATTGGAGGTGCTCTTCGCTTAGGTTTTCGTTACTGTCTTGATAAGGGAATTGACCGGGCCTATCAATTCGACGCAGATGGGCAGCATGATCCAACTCAAATATCCTCACTGCTTTCTGAACTCGAACACTCAGACATGGTGGTCGGAAGCAGATTTTACACTGATCACTCTTATGAAGTTGGTCAAAGCAGAAAAGCTGCAATGAACTTTCTCCGAATTTTATTAAGAATTTTTACTGGCCAGAAATTTACTGACACTTCTTCTGGTTTCCGCGCTTTTAGAAAACCTGTAATCAAACTATTCGCTACGGAATATCCGGTTGAATACATGGATTCAGTGGAAGCATTGCTTATAGCTTCAAAAAATGGTTTTAAAATCTCGGAAATTCCTGTTCAAATGAGAGAAAGGTCTGCTGGACAACCATCTAACCGAAACTTTCGCCTAGTTTATTACTTTTTAAGACTTTTGATAGTAGTGCTAGCTGGTACACGTAAAAAGAAAAAGGATTGACTCCATGAGTTCATCAACACACATTTTGATAGCTGTTCTTGCTCTAGGAGCTTTTTTCTTGATCGTAAGACTGGTCCGCCTTAAAGCCCTCAAAGCGAAATATTCGATTCTCTGGTTAACAGTTGGAACAGCTTTAGCAGTTATTTCAGCCGTCCCCCAGATCCTTGACTGGACTGCTGAAAAGCTTGGGATTTGGTACCAACCAACTCTTTTCCTCTTGCTAGCAATAGGTTTTCTACTCCTGCTAGCAATGCACTTTTCATACGAGCTTTCAAGAATGGAGAATCGTATAAGGATTCTTGTCGAAGAAGTTTCTTTATTAAAAGAACGGTTAAAAAAGGAAGACTAAGAAATTGGCGTCAAATCTTTGATCCATCCATCTTTTTCTAAGATTTCTTCAAATTGTCTAGATAAACCATCTGCTCCTACTTCAAAGAAATGAACGCCATGCTCTTTACGGAGAGGAATAATTGAGCCATCGAGCATTTTCATGCTCCAACGAAACTCCCCTTCTTCATCCCCTAAAACATTCATACTGTTAATCATTTCAGCCTTTGGGTGCCAGTCATCAACCACTGAATCCCAAATACTGTTCAAATCGTCAGTCAGGTAAGAAGGGTCGGACATTTTAGGTGTTGTCCACCAATACAGATACGCACCGCGTGCTATCCAGTGAGAGATCGCGTCATGCGCTCTTTCAGTCAAAACCTCGCCCCATCGGAAGGAACCCGGTTCGAGGTCCTCACCCTCAATTGCGTATCCCTGAAACTCATTAGCCCCTATCATCGCTACAACAACATCTGGTTGCACTTCCCCGACCATTAGGTTGTAGTCCGGTATTACATCGTCTTCCCAGTCCCAATGAGGAACTGTGAAACCAAAACCGAGCGCACCTCTGCCTTCAATGTTCACATCAGGTCTTGGTTCTAAAATTCTTTCTAAACCGTATTGGAGATCCAACATAAGAGAATCACCTACAGCGAGTATTCGCAATGGTTCCTCAACGGTTCCTACCCTTAGAGCTTTTATGGAAGGTTCCGAGACGACGATAGTTGTGGTTGTTGCAACTGCAGTTGTTGTCGTAGGAAGAGTTGTCGAAGTAGGTGATAAGGAAATTGAATTTTCAACGCTTGATGGCGTCAATTCCTCTTCACTTCCCTTCACGTCACTGTCTTTTTCTTCGAGTGTTTCTTCTTTTATCGTAAAATTTTCTACTACGGTCGTTAAAACTGGTTTAGCTAAGGGTTCGACCATCTCTTCCGATGAAGAACTTTCAATTATTCGCTCTGAAAATTCTCGTATCTCATTGATTTTGATATCTCTACTTATTTCTCCCACAGAATCTGACCATTCTTTGGCCAAATCGCGTCGAAAGTCGTTTTTTTGGGTTGAAGCCCATATGTCAAGCACATCAGGTGCCAAAAGAGAGGCGAAAATAAGAAAAAAACACATGGTAAACAAAGATTTGAGAGCCTTGTTGGAAGAGATTTTCCGCTTAAAATCAGTGATCTTTAACATAAATGGGCAATATTAGTGCATTTCCATCATAAAAAGTGGAAAATCAAAAAATAATAGAAAAAGTTCGTCCAGGGTCCACCACAGAACTATTCACTTCTTCTAATTTGGCAATTGAAAGTTCGACTAGTCCGGTGAGGCGAGTCGAGTTACAACTATAAAAGGGGTACCTCTCCATGATGTCAACAATTCTCACTCTGATCATTCTAGGAATGCTCTTTCAGGGTGTAGTTGCTGTTCTTGACAGCATTCTCGACACCGCAGGTGTTAATGGAATGCTTAAAGGACTTCCAATTATCGGGCCTAATTTGAACTTAATTTGGGCTTATCTTTTCGTAGCAATCACTGAACTTGGTGGTATGGACTACGGCGCATCAACCGAAATTCTCGGAATGGGAAGCTTCGGATCTGATATCGGAACCGCACTAGCAATTTGTGCGTTTATTCCGGTCGGAAATGCGGCAATTTCTGCTCTTGGTAAAGGCGTAGCCCGCTAAGTAGCAAAAACTTAAAAAAACCCCGTCACTTCGGTGGCGGGGTTTTTTGCTTTTATAACCTATTCGGTCGTCAACTCAGTAACTCAACTTTTACAAAAACCCCTTCTGCTCTTGCTGTCCTCGTTTTCCCCTCCCACAACTCAGCAGAAACATGAATTTTTCGTCCTTCTATTTTGTCTATCTTTCCTGTCCATAGCAGCTCTTTAGCGACAGGAGTAGGTTTTTCGTATCTCACTTCTAAAGTGCCTGTCATAGCACCGTAATTGTTAACCACTAAAACGCTTCCCATAATGTCATCGAAAAGCAAGGCGATTACACCTCCCTGCACGAGATCTGGTGGCCCCACATAAACCCCATCAAGTTCTCCAAATGCCCTAATTTCTTTGTGATCACCACGATCTACTACCTCCACTTTGAGGGGAGGTGCTATTGGGTTAAAGGGACCTACAGCTGGACTGTATGGAAAGAATTCTGAAGGATTCTGATCTCGTCGTTCAATCGGGTTCTTGTCATTTTTTAATGATCCCTGCGCTGTAATTCCGACATAACTGTATTTTTCTGCCTCTGAAGCAATGTCAGAAATTTTTTTACTCAATTCAGATATGACTTCATCAGATGACTCAATCAGACGAACTGCTTTCATCAACCGTCGAGTAGCTTCGTTCAAATACATCAATTCGCTAGACACAACTCCTGCTTTCTGATTACCTAAAGTATTCTTAGATACTCCATAAATGTTGATCTGAAGACTACGGTTTATCTAAGAAAGCAGAAACACCTTATGACAAAAAATGAATCTAAAGTCGCCGTGATAACAGGTGCAGCTTCTGGCATAGGAAGAGCAACAGTAATCACGATGCTCGATCAAGGGTTTCAGGTCGCAGCAATCGATGTTGATAGTGAAGGTCTTGAGGATTTGTCAAATTCTTTGGAATCTAATAAAGGTTCATATGATATTTACGTTACCGACGTTGCTTCAAGAGAACAGTGCCACTCGACAATCTCGCAAATACTTGAAAAAAACGGTCGGATCGATGTCTTAGCAAATGTCGCAGGAATTGCTCGAAGTGAACACATGACCGAAGTTTCCGAAACTTCTTGGAACCAGATGGTTGGAGTTAACCTGTCTGGAGTTTTTTGGTGCTCTCAAGCAGCGATACCTTCTCTAATCGAAAGTAATGGCTCATTAATAAACGTTGCTTCCTGTTCTGGCCTGATGGGGCAAGCTTACACAGTCGCTTACTCTGCAACTAAAGGTGGTGTCATTGCAATGACAAAATCGTTGGCAATGGAATACGTCAAGACCGGCATCAGAATAAACGCTATAGCTCCTGGAAGCGTTCAAACTCAACTAATTGACAATTACTCGATACCCGAGGATGTGAATATCGATTTAGTCAAACCGTATATGGGCTTTCGAGGGATGGCTGAACCTGAAGAGATATCAAATGTAATTTCATTTTTAGCATCCTATGAAGCTCGAAGAATTCATGGTGCCGTCATTACAGTCGACGGTGGACTAACC
>JASLTU010000073.1:0-5685 GCA_030742755.1 Acidimicrobiales bacterium
AATCTATGATCACTTTCTCTAAAGAAGATTCATCCATCTGTCCGTGCGCAATCGCTACGCGTGCATCAGGAACCAACTCTTTGATGCCTGCTGCTGTCTCTTCAATGTCATGAACTCGATTGTGTACGAAAAACACCTGCCCCTCACGTAACAGCTCGCGTCGTATCGCTTCTACTACTGCACTTTCGTTATATTCGCCAACAAAGGTAAGTATGGGTTGCCGATCCGCTGGAGGAGTGTCGATCAGGCTCAAGTCTCTGATTCCTGTTAATGACATTTCCAGAGTTCGAGGGATTGGGGTAGCTGTCAGGGTCAAAATATCCACTTGTGATTTCATAGCTTTAATAGCTTCCTTATGACTTACTCCAAATCTCTGTTCTTCATCAACAATCAATAGGCCAAGATCTTTGAAGGAGACATCTTGAGAAAGAAGCCTGTGTGTTCCAATCACCACATCTACAGAACCGTCCTCTAAACCTGATAAAACTTTTCGAGTCTGAGTTTGTGTGAGAAATCTACTCAGGACCTCCACTCTGATCGGATATGAAACTAAGCGCTCCTTGAAGGTTTCTCCATGCTGCTGGGCTAAAAGTGTCGTAGGTACGAGAATCGCCACTTGACAACCATCTTGGATTGCTTTGAACGCTGCTCTAAGAGCAACCTCTGTTTTACCGAATCCGACATCTCCACATATAACACGATCCATCGGAAATGGTCTTTCCATATCTGTCTTCACTTCTTCTATGGCTCTCAATTGATCAGGTGTCTCTTCAAAGGGAAATGCTTGTTCAAGTTCTGATTGCCAAGGTGAATCTTTTGCAAATGCGCGACCTTTTGAATTTATTCTTTTTTTGTACAACTCAACTAAATCAGAAGCTATTTCTGAAATAGCAGATCTGACTCGAGATTTAGTTCGTTCCCATTCAATTCCACCCATCCTTGAAAGAGTAGGAACATCACCAGCACTATAAGGTCTTATCAATTCAATCTGATCTGTAGGCAGATAAAGACGATCACTGCCTTTGTACTCCAATAACAAATAATCTTTCTCAGCCCCACCAAGTTTTTGACTCACTAAACCTGCAAAGCGGGCTATCCCATGATGTTTATGAACCACATAGTCGCCAATTGAAAAATCCTCAAAAATGCGCACAGATTCTTTTCCACGTTTTCTTATTTGTTTGTGAGTTCTACGCCTACCTGTTAGTTCGTTTTCAGTAATTAATGCAAAATTTGAATCTTCTAAAACAAAACCTCTTTCAAGAGACCCGATCGTTATACAAGCACCCGTAAATCCTTTACTAAGGTCTTTATTATTTCCTGAAACAGGCAAACCTTCTTTTTTGAGAATTTCCTCTAAACGATTTGCACTTCCTTCACCGTCTGCGGCCAGGACAACGAAATAATTGCTATCCAATAACTCTGATATTCGATTTATTTTTCCAGAAACATCAATGTTAAATGAGTCAGCAGTTTTACTTGACTCCCATGTGGCAGCTTTTACTTCTAAAGTATTTGCGGCGTTGCGTATGGAATCGATAAACCAAACCGGTGCTACACAAGATCGAATTGATCTCTCAAAGGAGACATGAAGTTCTGGAAATTCTGATCCTTCAAATGACCAAGTTTTAGCCAATGATTCAGCTAGTTTTTTTTCTTTTTCCAATAAATCTTTAATCCTTGAGTCGAGACGGCTTCTATCTACAAGTAGCAACAGACCTTCTCTAGGGAGTAGGTCTGCCAACACGGAGTCTTCTTTTAAAAGCCACGGCATAAAAGACTCCATGCCATCAAATAATTCGCCGTTAGAAAGTTTTTCCCATTCAGAAGCACCCCAACCCTGTAGATCAGACATCGACGATGCGATACTTAGCATTTCAGAATTTAGAACAAGTTCCCTACAAGGAAATATCTCAACCATCTCAATAGCATGTTTTGTCCTTTGATCCGCAACACCAAATTCACACAATCTTTCAACTTCATCTCCCCAGAGGTCTACACGTACAGGAGAATCAGTTGTCGAGGGCCAAATGTCAACTATCGAACCTCTTACAGCCACCTCGCCTCGATGCTCAACTTGATATTCACGTTTATAACCAAAAGCAATCAGTTTCTCTAAAAGCTCCCCTCGGTCTATCAGATCTTCTGTCTTTAAAGAAATAGGAAATGTTTGCTTTTGAATCGATAACTTCTGCGCAAGAGCTCGTGCTGAGGTAACGATTACTTCTAAATTCTCGTCACGAGTAAGGAGTCTGTGAAGGACTCTTAACCTTTTGCCCATTGTCTCGACTCCCGGGCTAATTCTCTCGAAAGGAAGAGTTTCCCATGAAGGGAAAAAATCTACTTTTTCAAAACCAAGAAACATTTTCAGGTCACTAAAAAGTTTTTCAGCTTCGACATTCGTAGGAAGAACCACCACCATTGGTTTTCGTTCGCTCGACCGTGAAATAGTTGCAGAAACAATTGCATGGGCGCATTCCGGTACAAAAATTTCAGCCTTAGGAAGGCCTAATGATTTAACTAATGAAGGTTCTTCTTTTAAAAGTTCAGGCAGAGTCTGATAAATCTCATGGTCCATATGCTTTTAAGTTTTTTTGTTGAAAATCTGCATAGCATTATCAAAACCTGTTTCGATAACACTCTCTATTGAATCTGCCGCAGTGGCCACGGATAACAAAAGTTCTTGACTTTCCTTTTTCCCTGGTTTCGAAAGAACGTATTTAGCGCCTTTTTGACTTGGAAAAGGTTTTCCTATACCAATCCTAATACGGCAAAAATCTTGATTTTTTATATGCTGTTTCACTGATCGCAAACCATTGTGACCGGCTAAACCACCGCCTTCTTTAAGACGAATGACTCCAACATCTAAGTCAAGTTCATCATGGACTATTAGTAGTTTTTTTACTTCATTCAGTCGGTAACGCCTCATTAATTTAGAGACTGCGATTCCTGAATCATTCATAAAATTCATTGGAATAGCGAAAACAATCAACTTTTCATCTTGCTTGATTTCCGTAACAAGCGCTTGTTCTTTTCCAGCTTTTAAGTTTGAATTATTGCGTCTGGCTAACTCTTCTACGACTTCTCGACCGACGTTGTGACGAGTTCCTGCATATTCTGTTCCTGGATTTCCAAGTCCTACTACAAGTAACGCAGCTGATTCACCTTGGCGTGTTAATGAAAAACGTTCGCCCCGTATCAATCGGGACATGCAAATCCCTGCTACCCGTCTTCAGCGGCATCTTCAGACCCTTCACTGGTACCGCCTTCCTGTCCATCAGACCCTTCACTTCCTGTAGCGTCATCTCCTTCTTCATCATCAGATGCAAGAGCAGCTTCATCCGCAGCAATCGACTCAAGTGTCGAGCGAGTAATCATTCCTACTGCAATCGGGTCTTCAAGGTCTCCTTCAGAGGTAACACCCTCTGGCAAATTGAGATCTCCTACTCTTACTGCATCTCCAACAGTTAAAGCAGAAATGTCGACTTCAATCTCAGTTGGTATTCGATCAGGAGGAGCACTAACAGTCAGTGAGAACATATTCTGATCCACCATTCCGTCAGCTGCCGAGACTTCGCGTGCTTCACCGATCATTACTAATGGAACATCAACAGTAACGTTCTTATTTGGATCAATTCTAAGAAAATCAACATGCAAAACGTCACGTTTAACTGGATGACGTTGAATATCTTTAACAATGGTCATTTGTTTTTTGCCGTCTACTTCTAATTGGATAATTGCATTTATTCCAGAATCTGTGGTCAATGCACGCCTCAAATCAGGCCAAGCTACAGACAAAGATACAGATTCTTCATTAAGACCGTATAAAACACCAGGAACGACCCCGTCTTTTCGCGCACGACGACTTGAACTGCTCCCAATATCTCTAGTTGTATTTGCATTAAGAAGTATTTCTTCCATAAGATTTTTCCTCAAGTTCAAGTATTAAGTACCCGACAGGCGAGTCTAACCACTCATTCTACGACCCAAACGGCTCACGGATCATTTGTTTTACACTAAATTATTTCCACCAAATATCTCTGACACAGAAGTGTCTTCAAATACTGCTCTAATGGCTTCTGCAATTAGAGGAGCTACTGAGAGCACTTCAACTTTATCAGTTTGCATATTTTTCGGAAGCGGAAGTGTGTCCGTAACAATAATTTTTTCTATTGGAGACGAGGAAAGTCTTTCGGATGCAGGTCCTGAGAAAACCCCATGTGTAGCCGCTGCAACGATCTGTGATGCCCCTCTTTCAGATAATTGTTCGGCCGCTGAACAGATCGTTCCGGCAGTGTCAATCATGTCATCAACAAGAATACACACGCGGCCATCAACATCTCCGACCACCTCACGAGCTTCAACAGTATTGAATGAACTGTGACTTCTTCTTTTATGAACTATCGCTAGTTCCGCACCTAAAGTCATTGCGTAACGTTCAGCCACTTTCACCCTTCCTGCATCGGGGGAAACGATAGTTAAATCACCGCTTAAAGAAGAAAGTCTTTCAACTAGTACTGGCATAGCAGTTAGGTGATCCACAGGGCCATCAAAAAATCCTTGCGTTTGACCCGAATGAAGGTCGACACTAACCAATCTGCTTGCACCAGCCTCCTTGAAAAGATTAGCTACGAGTTTGGCGGTAATAGGTTCACGTCCTGAAGCTTTTCGGTCTTGCCTCCCGTAACCATAAGCAGGGCATACTACAGTGATCCTCTTCGCTGATGCCCGTTTTGCTGCATCCACCATGATCAATTGCTCCATTAGTGAATCATTAATTGAAGATTCTTCAGAACCGCTGTGGGTTTGCACTATGAATACGTCACAACCTCTTATCGATTCAGAAAATCTGCAATGAACTTCACCGTTTGCGAATTCAGCGAGATTAGGTTCACCCAGACTGATACCTAATTCTGAAGCGATACTTTCTGCCAATGGTTGGTAAGTCCTACCTGAAACTAAGTAGAGCTTTTTATTTGTTACCAATTCCATGTTGAATTCTTACCTTCCATTCTTTGCATATATCGAGCATAGATCATGATGAGAGAGATTCTTTCTTAAAATAACTTTTAACAGACATAAAGTGGCCTAGGGGGAACCCTTACATCTATTTCTACTATTGCACTTATTTCTTGGCTTTCGTCATTTAGTTGATCGACTATCTCCACTTCGTTTCGACTAGGTGTCGTAGTGCAGGGTGTGGGTGGAGGCACGGTAGTCGTAGTCGTAGTCGTAGTCGTAGTCGTAGTCGTAGTCGTAGTCGTAGTCGTAGTCGTAGTCGTAGTCGCATCTAGAGAATTTTCGATCAGCACTTGCGTTTCTGAAAAATCTCCAATGCCATTTGGGCTGATTCCATAGATCCTAAATTTGTACTCTTCATCGAAAGTCAAGTCGGAAAATGTATAACTACTTACCACTCCAAGTTGAACGACACTTGAAGGTCCGGTGAAAACAGCCTGAGCATTGTCGTAACTCCACAGTTCCAACTTGTAACCGATCACAGGTGTGCCATTCCCTATGGGTGGCTCCCATTCCAATTTAACATTCTGCCCATCAACCTCACTCCTCATATTTTGCGGTGAAAGTAGTGCACTATACGGGGTGGATTGGATTGAGTCTGAAAAAGGTCCATAACCTGCAGGATTTTTCGCTCTGACTCTAATTTCATAAACTTGACCATTTATC
>JASLTU010000074.1:0-5352 GCA_030742755.1 Acidimicrobiales bacterium
ACTTGTTGAAGAAGTGAAATAGTAAGCGCCGCCTATATAAGCACCCACCACATAAGGAATGTGATTTGATCTTTTAGTTCGCAACAAGCTAAAAACAATAAGTAGAAGGCCTAATGTAGCAATTACTTCGGCAAGCCATAAATTAGCTCCAGACCTTGTCTTTTCGGACAACTGGAACCAATCTAAATCAAACATAATGTTGGAAAGAACAGTTCCTGTGCAGCCTCCAATAATCTGAACAATGATTATCGGTATGATTTCGTTTTTTTGGCGGTGGCCAAGACGCCACGCTGCAACAGTTACTACTGGGTTAAAATCTGCTGAAATTGTTCCGAAAATTGAAATGATTGCTATTAGCACACCGGTAGTCGCAGCTGCATTTTGCAATAGTTGAATCCCTGTATCAGATGGGCTCAGTCTCTCAGCCATTATTCCAGATCCCATCACACCAATTAGAAGAAACATAGTTCCAACAAATTCAGACAAAAGTACACGTGATCGAATTAATAACATGGCTACAACTTACTGATCTTTATGGAAGACGAATCAGAGGAATTTCAACTTTCTGAATGCAACAGACCATAAACGAGTGAATCAACAAGAGCCTGCCATGACGCTTCAATAATGTTTGTTGATACACCAATCGTTGTCCAAGTCTGTTCACCATCTGTGGTATCTAGAAGAACTCTTGTTACAGCTCCAGTACCTCTTTCAGATTCAATAACTCGAACCTTATAATCGGTCAAGTTTAAGGAATCGATGTGAGGCAGTTCATCCCTTAAAGCCTTTCTTAAAGCCGAGTCCAGTGCATTTACAGGGCCGTTACCTTCCCCTTCAGCTGTTATTTTTTCTCCAGCAACAGTGACTGTGACTGTTGCATGCGTCTCTACTTCTACAGCAACATCGTTCCAAGCCCGTGCGCCGCTTCCTTTGTTGTGTCCAACACTGACTGAAAAAGAATCGATTTCAAAATGTTCTTGCGTCCAGCCTGTCGCTGATCTGATCAGTAGTTCCAAAGAAGCGTCTGCCGCTTCGAAATGATAACCCTCATACTCAAGTTCTTTCAGAGTCTCAACCACTTCACCAATTATCCCAGCATCTAGATCAATTCCAATTTCTTTTGCTTTTAGTTCGATAGTCGACCGGCCTGACATTTCAGAAACTAGAAACCTTGTTCCATTGCCCACCGATTCAGGGTCTATATGTTCGTATGCATCTCTTCGTCGAGCTATAGCACTGGTATGGAGTCCCGCTTTATGTGCGAATGCCTTTGTCCCAACGTAAGGTTGTTGTGGATCTGAAGCAAAATTGACCAGCTCGGCAACGTGTCGTGAGACTGAAGTCAAATTTTCTAAATGTTCTTTAGAAATAGTTTCGATTCCGAGTTTGAGACTGAGATTCGCTATGACTGGAACTAAGTCGCAGTTGCCTACCCTTTCGCCATATCCATTAATCGTTCCCTGAACTTGTGAGGCTCCGCCGATTACACCAGCTATAGCGTTCGCTACTCCACAACCTGTGTCGTTGTGCAAATGCACACCGATTTCACAGTCAATTTTATCTCTAACTTCTTTTACAATTTTTTCTACTTCGTGAGGAAGTGAACCTCCGTTTGTGTCACAAAGTACGACACAGTCAGCTCCACCTCGAGAAGCGCCTTCTAAAACTTCCAGAGAAAAATCTGGATTGTCTTTATAACCATCAAAAAAGTGCTCTGCATCGAAAAAGACTTTTGATTTTTTACTTTTTAGAAACCTTATTGACTCTTCAACCATTGCTATTCCTTCTTCAAGGCTTGTTCTCAGCGCTTCTGTAACGTGATATGCCGAGGCTTTACCTACTATGCAAACAACCTCTGTGTTCGCGTCAATTAAGTTTCTGAGAGTTACATCGTCTTCTACTTCACCACTGACTCTTCGTGTCGAGCCAAATGCCACGAGTTGAGAGTTTTTCAAATTCAGCTCTGTTGAAGCTCTTGCAAAAAATTCTTCGTCCTTCGGATTCGCTCCAGGCCAACCTCCCTCAATGTAGTGGACCCCTAAACGGTCTAGTTGAGTAGCTATTCTCAACTTGTCATCGACAGTTAATGAAATACCTTCCAGTTGAGCTCCGTCACGTAAAGTCGTGTCATATATTTCAACTTTCTTTAAAGGTATTGATGCCTTAAGTGACATATTCATTCCAGTCGGAATGCTCAGGCCTTTTTCCTCTGACAGCTTCAAAGAATCTCTCTTGAATTGCTCTAGTTACTGGTCCAGGGTCTCCTATTTCTCTGTCATCAACAGATCTTATGGGTACCACTTCTGCTGCTGTGCCGGAAAGAAAAGCTTCTTCAGCTGTATATAGGTCGCTTCGTAAAATATTTCCTTCTCTGTATTCGATACCTAGATCTAATGCAATCTGTCTAACCGAATCTTGAGTAATTCCTTCTAAGGCTCCTGCGCTCGTAGGTGGTGTAACGATTACTCCATTTCTAACAAGGAACAGGTTCTCCCCAGTGCACTCAGAAACATACCCCTGCGGAGACAGCAAAATTGCCTCATCGTAACCAGCTCTTACAGCTTGAACTTTAGCCATCTGTGAATTTATGTAATGGCCACAGCCTTTTGCGGCTGGTGGCATTGCATTGGGGTCATGTCTTTGCCACGATGAAATCATCATCCTTACTCCACTGTTTATTCCTTCGTCACCTAGGTAAGCACCCCATGGCCATGTCGCTATTGCAACGTCGACTGAACAAGGCAGAGGATTAAGTCCCATCTCCCCATAGGAAAGATAGGCAAGTGGTCTTATATAACAAGAAGGCAGATTATTGACTTTCACTGTTTCTTTTACTGCATCTACGAGTTCATCCACTGAATAAGGAATGTCTATACAAAGGATTTTGGCTGATCTAAAAAGTCGTTCTATGTGAGGAGTTAGTCGAAAAACTGCTGGACCGTTATCGGTTTCGTACGCGCGAATACCCTCGAAAACTCCATTCCCATAGTGCAAAGTATGAGTGAGTACATGGACATTTGCTAAATCCCAGTCAACAAGTTCACCATTCATCCAAATCTTGTCAGCTTTTTCAATCGGCATTTCTTCTCCTGTCCTCTACTTCTTGTCGGAACTAAAAAACCGCCCACCTTGGTGGACGGCATCAGGCACACAAATGTGCGCCTTCTAGATAATAATTACAAACTGTGCCTTAGCCATCAAATAAGTCTATCAGCACCATGCGTGTAGATTCCAAACGTTTTAGTCAAGCAATCTATAATAAGGTTTTCTGTTTTGCCTATTTACCCATACAGTTACGCTTAACTCATGGGAAAAATACAACAATTATCACCTGAAGCCCATCAGCGTCTGCTCGAAGAGCATGAAGACTTGACCACAAGAGGGCGAATAGACATAGCAAAAAAAATTGAGACGGCACGCGAACTCGGTGACCTATCAGAGAATGGGGATTATCAGGCGGCAAAAGAGGAACAAGGAAAAATGGAGACTCGCATTGCTCAACTAGCCTCAATTCTAGAAAATGCTGAAATAGTCTCTATGGATAAAGGCGGAGATGGAAAAGTTTCTTTAGGGGTAATTGTTTCACTTCTATACCAAGGCGACTCCGAACCTGAGAAAATGCTAGTTGGTTCAATTGAAGAGCAAAGAGAGGGTGTGGAAGTTCTATCCCCTGATTCTCCTCTAGGTGAAGCCCTTATGGGTGCTTCAGTAGGAGATGATGTTACTTTTGAGGCACCTAACGGAGACTTGACCGTAAAAGTCGTTGAAATCGATAAATAGATTTGGAAAAATTCTTTGAAAACAATTGCGATTGCTGGAGCTTCCGGGATGATAGGTGTAGCTCTGGAAAAATCTTTAGTTAGAAAAGGTCACTCTGTTAAGCGGCTAGTGAGACGTGATGAGTTTCATGATTCGGAAATCTTCTGGGACCCAAGGAATAATAATCTAGATCCGAATCGCCTTGTTGGAATCGATGCGATCGTAAATTTAGCTGGTGTGGGAATAGGTGACAAAAGATGGTCACAGAAGAGAATGGGTCAGATCCTTTTTTCTCGAGTTAAGGGCACGGAACTAATTAGTAAAACCCTTTCCGCATTGAAATCCGAAAACGGTCCGAATGTTTTAATTAATGCATCAGCTATCGGTTATTACGGCAACTCGGGATCCACTCATACAACAGAAGAAACTGAACAAGGGGATGGTTTCCTAGCCGATGTTTGTTCTAAGTGGGAAGAGTCGACACGAGAAGCTGAAAAGGCAGGCATTCGTGTCGCCCATGCAAGAACTGGAGTTGTTCTAAGCTCTTCTGGAGGGCTACTAAAAAAGCTTTTACCTCTGTTCAGACTAGGCCTGGGTGGTCAAATAGGATCAGGCGAACAAATGATGAGCTGGATCTCTATAAGGGATGAAATCTCTGCGATTAGTTGGATGATAGAAAGAGAAATAGAAGGAGCTGTTAATTTAGTTTCACCAGAACCTGTGTCCAATCTCGAATTCACTAAAACTCTCGGAATGCTTCTTAAAAGGCCCACACTTCTCAAAGTTCCTACCTCAGCATTAAATCTTCTTTATGGGCAACAGTTGGTAGAGGAACTAATGCTCTCAAGTCAATCTGTTTTTCCAAAAAAGCTTCTGGATGATAATTTCTCTTTTTCAGATCGCTCCTTAAAAGAGGCTTTGTCTTATCAGATCGGACCTAAAAACTAATCTTCTGATAATCTTTGACATCCTTCACCAGCCCATATTTGCAATATTTTTCCCTGATCGTTCGTGTTGCTAGTTAAACCATTTATAAGCATTCCTAAACTAAAGGGGTCTATTCGAAACTTTCCGGCTGGATCATTTGTTCCGGGGAATACTTCTTCAATTACAACTGTCCCTTTAGAAAATTTCTTTAATTCTGCGATGCTTGAACCCAAACCGATTCTGTCAAGAGTCCATAAACCAGTTTTGCTGGCGCCTTCACCTGAAACGAACCATTGTGAAAAAATTGGACCCATGTCATATGATTTAAAAACTACTTCCAGGTCTTCGAATTTGAATATCTGTAGACCGTTTGAATCACAAATTTCATTACCCATAACAGGTTGTTCATCGGGTTCGCCGAGAATACCTATTAAAGAACTCATAACTGCTTCTTGGGGTGAGTCGAATGACAAAAGAAGCTGATTTGCCGTTCCCGCTAATAAAAGCAGCCCATTCTCATTTAAGGTCACTACCCCTAGCTCAACGGTTTCTACTTCAATGACTTCTTCATCGTCACTCGTAACAGGAACACTCGTAACAGGAACACTCGTAACAGGAACACTCGTAACAGGAACACTCGTAACAGGAACACTCGTAACAGGAACA
>JASLTU010000075.1:0-5318 GCA_030742755.1 Acidimicrobiales bacterium
TTCTCAGCAATCTTGGTCGCTGTAATGTTTCTTCCGATATCGGAGTATCGAGACCAACCAAGCTCTTCGGAATTGAAAATAGACCGACTGTTTCGTCAGGGACGGCTTGAAGCCTTGAAGAGTATTGGATTGGTTTACCTTGCTTCAATAGGCGCTATGACACTTATTTTGTCTTTTGGAAAACTGAATTTTTTTAACTCCTTACTTATGTCAGTAAGTGCGATCTCCACAGGAGGTTTTACTGCTAATAGTGCGCTTTTGGGTGACGATTATGTCCAGTGGGTGTTGGTGATGGGGATGATTGTTGCTGGCGTCAGTTTCTTAATTGTCTGGAGAATGGTAAAAGGTAGATTTACTTCCGCTCTACATTCAAGTGAGTTTCAGACTTATGCAACTCTGATCATTGTCTCAAGTATTTTGTTTTACCTTTGGACAAATGCCGAACCGGAATCCTCAATTCGTCAGTCTTTGCTATTTGTTTCTTCAGCAATTTCTACAACCGGATTTCACTTCTCGCCGTTCGGAAATTGGTCAGTGGCTGTTTCTTTTTTGTTGTTACTTCTTATCACAATTGGTCCCATGTCTTTATCGAGCGGTGGGGGATTCCAAATAATTCGTTTACGTATTCTCTTGAGTGTTTCGATTCGCGAACTCGTTAGACAATTGCATCCCAAGGCGGTAGTTAAAATTCGAGTAGGTAAAGAAATTTTTGACGATAAAAATGTGCGCCAAGTCGTCGTCTTTCAGTTCTTATTTCTATCAGTTGCTTTTTCTACTTCTCTAGTACTAGCTATTTTAGGGATGAGCGTATACGACGCTTTTGTTTCATCATTGAATGCACTTACAACCGCTGGGCCTATTAGAGGGATAGATGGCTCAATAATCGACACAACGAAACTCTCTTCTGGCGAAAGACTCACGTTACTTCCCGCAATGATCTCTGGAAGGTTGTATTTATTACCTATTTTTATTGCTTTAGGTTACTTCCTGTCAGAATCTAGAAATCTGATGAGGCCGCGAAGAAGATTTTTACGATGGAAGAACAGTTTTCAATCATGAAGTTATTAGACAGGACTATTCGTAGCACGAGTTTGCATGTTTGTGGGATTGCTCTTCTCTTTCTTTCCTTTGGGATGCTAATTTCTGCTCTTTTTTCTTTATTTGATGAACGTACTGATCTTAAAGAACTGTTGATAAGTGCGTTGGTTGTTGCCTTGTTCGGTTTCATTTTGAGAAGAGGGACAACTCTAGGAGAGACAGATCAAGCTTCAATCTTTAGTGCTGTAGGTAGTACCTGGTTAGTGGTGTCATTATTTGGTACTCTGCCATATTTATTGGCTGGAACATTCGAGAGAGCCGGAATTGGTTCACCAGAAGTCTTCGTAGACGCTCTTTTTGAGTCTGTTTCGGGTTTTTCTTGTACGGGTTCAACTGTTTTTGGCGCCCACAACCTTATTGAGCTTCAGGGAGCTGGCATACTTTTTTACCGTCAGTTAACTCAGTGGCTTGGAGGAATGGGAATCGTAGTGCTCGTTGTATCAGTGCTTCCTTCTCTCCGAGCTAGTGGTTTAGGTCTAATTGATGCAGAAGCACCCGGTGCTGGTGTGGAAAGGATCGCTCCGAGGGTAGCTGAGACTGCAAAAAAATTCTGGACCATTTACGCCTCTCTAACGATTCTTATCGCAGTCTCACTTTTTTTCGCTGGGATGGGTCTATTTGATGCAGTCGCACATGCAATGACAACAGCTTCAACTGGTGGTTTTTCGACGAGAGACTTATCTATAGGTCATTGGAATAGTGTCTCGATAGAGGTGGTTATAATGATTGGCTTGTTCCTCTGCGCGACTAATTTTACTTTGCATGCACGATCTCTCGATAGACGTAGTAGTGCTTATCGAGGAGATTCTGAATTTAAATCATTCATAATGCTACTTATGGCCGGAATCTTTCTTATAACCGTTCTTTTGGCTATAGAAGGCGAAGCTATTTCTTCTGCATTACGGGCAGCGTCGTTCAACGTGATCACTCTTGGTTCTAGCGGAGGATTTGGCAATGCAGTAGGTAGTGGAAGTTCAGGTGATTTTGTTTCTTGGACAGCTTCAGCGCAGCTAGTTCTTCTATTTTTCTTGATTTTTGGAGGTTGTACTGGATCGACGGCCGGAGGAGTAAAAATTATGCGATTACGCATAGGGCTCGCCCATACCTATCGAACTTTACGTTCGGTAAGGCGACCTCGGGCACTCCTGCAAGCTCGAATGGGAAGCAACACAATTCCAGACACATTAGTTGAACGCGTAGCTGGGTTCGTAGTGGTATACGGAGTACTAGTCGTAATCGGCACTTTTATTCTTACAGCTCTAGGTTCGGATTTAATCACTTCTCTAACTGGGGTATTCAGTGCTTTAGGAAACATGGGGCCAGGATTAGGCGAAATTGGCCCTACATCATCATTTGTTGATGGTTTTTCCGCTCCTGGCAGGCTAGTTCTTCTCATTTTCATGATGATAGGAAGGCTTGAAATATTTCCAATGCTCCTGATGTTTGTTTTGCCTTATAGAGCTTCAGCCGAGACATTTAAATCAAAAAAATTGTCTCGCGGGTCTGATTAACCTGTTTAAACATTAAAATTGTGATCAGTTGAATTAACCCAGATCAACGGCGCTCCGGGCATTCATTTATCAAATAAATGGAAAGACTATGAGCGCTGAAAACGGGAAAAATCTAAAAATTCACGGCAAACCCGCCGCGCAAGGTCTTTACGATCCCAGATTTGAACACGATTCTTGTGGAGTAAATTTTGTTTGCAATTTACGCGGGGAAGCTAGTCATGAGATTGTGAAAATGGGTATCGATGCTTTATGCACGCTTCAACACAGAGGAGCAATAGGGGCAGAGAAAAACACTGGCGACGGAGCCGGAATACTCATGCAAATTCCTGACAAGTTGTATAGAGATAGTGTTGCCTTTGATTTACCACCAGCGGGTTATTATGCAACTGGAATAGCTTTTCTTCCACAAGATTTAATGCATGCAGAAATTGCTGTAAAGCAATTAGAGAAGCTTGCCGATGAAGAAGACTTGGAAATTATAGGATGGCGAGAATTTCCTGTCGACACTAATGGCATTGGTCTACCGGCAAAAGAAGCTATGCCCTATATGAAACAAATTTTCGTTCGGGGGAAAAATGATCATGAAATATCTGGATTGGATTTAGACCGTAAAGTCTTCCCATTCAGAAAACGAGCCGAACGGGAAAATTATGAACAAAATTTAACCACTGAATCAGATTCAGGTGTCGGGCACTCAACGAATGAACAAGGAGGAGTTTATTTCCCATCACTTTCCTCACGAACAATCGTTTATAAAGGCATGTTAACAACTCCCCAACTAGGGAATTTTTTCAAAGATCTGCACGATAAACGAACTGAAAGTGCAATGGTTTTAGTTCATTCCAGATTCTCTACCAATACTTTCCCATCTTGGCCACTAGCGCACCCTTATAGATTCGTTGCACACAACGGAGAGATAAATACGGTTCAAGGAAACCGAAACTGGATGAAAGCACGGGAATCGCTTATCAAAACTGACTTAATTCCAGGTGCACTAGATCGAATATTTCCTATTTGCACTCCCGGCGCGAGTGATACGGCAAGCTTCGACGAAGTGCTTGAATTGCTAGTAATGGGAGGTTATTCATTACCTGAAGCAATTCTAATGATGATTCCTGAGCCATGGGAAAATCACGCCAACATGACAGAAGAACGGCGTGCTTTTTACCAGTATCACTCAACGCTGATGGAGCCTTGGGACGGTCCAGCATCCATTGCATTTACAGACGGAACTTTAATTGGTGCAGTTTTAGATCGAAATGGGTTACGTCCAAGTAGATACTGGGTAACTAATGACGACTTGGTTGTTATGGCAAGTGAAGTAGGGGTCCTCGACATAGAGCCGAAAAGAATTATCGAGAAAGGGAGACTTGAGCCAGGCCGAATGTTTCTTATAGATACCGAAAAAGGTCGGATCATTCGCGATGAAGAAATAAAGGAAAAATTAGAAAACGAAAAACCTTATTCAAAATGGTTGACGGATAATTTTGTCCACTTGCGTGACCTGCCAGAAGTTCCTTTTCAAAAAGAAGAATCTTTATCGCTGCAAGAAAAACAACAAGTTTTCGGATATACACACGAAGAAATTAAACTCCTTATTGCTCCAATGGTTAGGGAAGAGAAAGAAGCCATTGGATCAATGGGTAACGACGCACCAATAGCAGCCTTATCTCAACGCTCGAGGAACCTTTACGACTATTTCCAGCAACTTTTCGCACAAGTAACTAATCCACCACTGGACGGGATAAGAGAAGAGTTAATAACCGCAGTTTGCGTAAATATCGGTTCAGATCAAAATTTACTTTCACCGGGAGAAGACTCTTGTAGAAAAATGTTTTTACCAAGTCCGTTGCTCACTGAAATTGAATTGAACAAAATTGAAAAGGCAACTGACAGTACTGATTTTAAAAACTTCAAAGCATCACGGATCGAAGCAGTTTATGAAGTTGAGCACAATGAACAAGGGTTAAGAAGCGGTATAGAGAATCTGAAAAAACTCGCTTCTGAAGCAGTGGACGGTGGCGCGAATATTTTGATTATTTCAGACCGTTCAATCTCTAAAACGCTAGGTCCGATTCCGTCACTTCTTGCAGTAGGGGTAGTTCATCATCATCTAATAAGCCAAAAAACTAGAAGTTCACTCGACATCATTGTTGAAAGTGGAGACGCTCGAGAAGTTCATCATGTTGCCACTTTACTCGGGTATGGAGCGTCGGCTGTTTGCCCATATACGGCTTTTGAAACCATCGATTCTCTTATTGAAAAAAGCAAACACGGGTTGAGTAAAGAATTAGACCCCAACGAAGCTAGAAAAAGTTATATAAAAGCTGTTGAAAAAGGCATTTTAAAAATAATGTCAAAAATGGGTATCTCAACAGTGGCATCTTATTCTGGAGCACAAATCTTCGAAGCGATTGGTTTAGGTCACGAAATTGTAAGAGAGTGTTTTACTGGAACGGTAAGTCGTTTAGGTGGAGTTGGCTTTGACGTTATAGCAGATGAGGTTAAGCAAAAACATCAAGCAGCTTTTCCAATTAACCCTGGGGCAAACCCTCATCGGACTTTACAGCCGGGTGGAGAGTATCAATGGCGCCGAGACGGTGAGATCCACTTATTTAATCCTGAAACTGTCTTTAAACTTCAGCACGCTACAAAATCTGGACGCTACGATATTTTTCGAGAATACACGAAGATGGTAGATTCGCAGTC
>JASLTU010000076.1:0-5212 GCA_030742755.1 Acidimicrobiales bacterium
CTGGATGGCGCTGGCATAACCAAATAAAAGAGCAGCACCCCATGCACCGACGGGATTCCATCTACCAAAAATCATGACAGCCAAAGCTACGAAACCTTTTCCATTTGTCATACCGCGTTCAAATGACCCAACCGCTTCGAGACTTAAATATGCTCCTGCTAAACCTGCAATACCACCTCCCATAATGACATTAAAATAGCGCATCCCTATTACAGAGATTCCAACAGTTTCAGCTGCGCTGGGATGTTCACCTACGGCTCTGGTTCGTAATCCCCATTTGGTTCGAAAAAGAAGAAACCAAAGGGTTGGAATCATCAAAAGTGTTAAATATGTAATTGGTTTATTTGAAAACAGAACTCGTCCAGCAATCGGTATATCTGCAAGCGGACCAAGTTTAATTACTTGGGCTTTTCCGGAAGGTAGCGTCCTGCCTAAAGAGAAAAAGAAACTTGTTATTCCAATAGCGGCGATATTTATAACAGTCCCAGCAATTATCTGGTCGCCGCGCAAGCCGACTGAAATACCAGCTAGCACTCCTCCCATCATCATCCCAATCCCTATCCCAGCAAATACGCCGAGTAGAAGGCTGCCAGATGAGGAAGCAACCATAAAACCACCCCAAGCTGACATCAACATTTGTCCCTCGATTCCGATGTTGATTACTCCGGATCGTTCACATAAAAGTCCGCACATGGCCCCTAGTACTAAAGGGGTTGAGTGTCTGAGAGTACTAACTAGAACAGAAGTTGTATTCGCCTGTTGAAATTCTGCCGTCCAAAGTGTAAAAAAAACAAGAAGTACTGTGGTTAGGATCCACCATCTTTTATTAAAGAGGAACTGTTTAATATTTTTTGGTTGGTTTCTGCTCATTAGGAGCCCCAAGTAGTAGAGACGGAAAGTTCGTTTGCTTCTTTTTGACTCAAAAACCACCTGACAATTATTGGCGTGGCAACGAATATCAAAATCAAAGCTTGGATAATGTCGGTAATTTCTGGAGAAACATCAGCTTTAAATTGCATCATTGAACCTCCTGCTTCCATTGCCCCAATAAGAATTGCTGCTGGTATTACTGCCAGAGGGTGAGTTCTAGCTAGAAGAGCGATAGTTATACCTTCAAAGCCGAGTCCTGCATTAAACCCAGGTTCGTATCTTCCCACGACTCCTTGTGTCTCAATTGCTCCACCGAGAGCTGCCAGTAATCCACTAATTGCCATGGTCATGATGATAATTTTTTTGACCGAGATGCCTGCGTAGCTGGCAGCATTCGGATTCAGACCTACTGATTTTATTTCGAAGCCAAAAGTAGTGCTGCGTAACAAATACCAACATAAGAAAGCGATTACTACAGCCAAGAAGAATCCAGCAGGTAGTTCACCCCATCTAGGTATCTCAGCGCTGCTTTCGATATGAGGGGTTCTGACTATGACCCCTTCTTCTCGCCAGACTTTTGAAGCTAGCCAGTCAGTCATGTTTAGCGCAACGAAATTCAACATAATGGTTGTAATTACCTCGTGGGCGCCTCTGCTTGCTTTAAGAATTCCTGGTATAGCTCCCCACATAGCTCCAGCCACTGCACCAGCTAAAAGAGCTAAAGGCGTGTGGATTATCCATGGAAGACCGGTAATTCCGTAACCAACGGCACCAGCAATCAAAGCTCCGAAGACTAATTGACCTTGACCGCCGATATTGAAGAGTCCAGCTTTAAAAGCAAAAGCTACGGCAAGTCCTCCCATAACCAGCGGTGTTGCCTTCTCTAGAGTTCTTCCAATACTCTTCGAATCACTCAAGGATCCATCAATTAGAGCTTTATAGGCATCTACAGGAGAAGAACCTGAAAGGGCAATTATTATTGCACCTGTTGCAATAGCAAGTGCTACTGCCAAAATTGGCATGAGGAATAGGCGTAAGTTGTTCATCAGATAAAGAATTTATTGATTAAGAATTCATTCAATTAGCTATTTCTACCCATATTTGGTTTGCGGCCATGGTTGGCTTTCTTGCGTCTTGCATTGGTTTTCTTTTTACTTGTACGTTTCGACATAACGGCAGGTTACCTCATTAGGGCGCAGAGACCTTATCCTTGTCGTAGTCTAATTATCTGATTTTGTATTTTTAAAGGGTTTAAAATGGAAAGATTTGGATTTGTCGGGTTACCTAATGCTGGGAAGTCTTCGCTTTACAACGCTTTAGCAGGAGGTGGCGCTTTGGCGGCACCATATGCTTTTGCTACCACAGACCCAAACGAAGGGGTAGCGCGTGTTCCAGATGACAGGCTAAGCCTGTTAGGGGAGATGAGTGATTCAAAAAAAATAATACCGGCGACTATACAATTCACCGATATTGGTGGGCTTGTAGAGGGCGCAGCTAAAGGTGAAGGCTTAGGAAATCGTTTCCTCGCGGGTATAAGGGAAGTTGATGCAATTGTTTTTGTGCTTAGAGCATTTTCGGACGGTGATGTGCCAGGACCAACAGACCCGGTTGAGCATTTGAGAATTGTAGAGGTCGAATTAGCGTTAGCAGATCTAGAAACGACTCAAAAGCAATTTTCGAAAATGGAAAAGGCTGCGAAAGCTGATCCTTCGATTAGTCAAGTTTTGAATTCTTTAAAACATGCTTCAGAGCAACTTGATGAGGGAATTCCTATTTATAAAAGTGATTTAACATCTGAAGAAAGAGAGTTGCTAGCTGAGTTCTTTCTATTAACGAACAAACCGGTATTAGCTGTTGTGAATCTGGGCGAAGAACAAGTGGAACAAACAAATCAAATATTGGAGCCTGTAATTGCGGAATTATCTAATCAAGAGGTCATAGGAATGTGCGTCCAACTTGAAGCTGAAGCCGCTTTAATGACAACAGAAGAGCAGGCCGAAATGCTAGAAGCTCTTGGTCTAGGAGAAGGCGCCTTAGCAAGGTTCGTTCGTTCGGCTTACCACCTTTTAGGCCTGAGAACATTCTTCACAACTGGAGAGAAAGAAAGTAAAGCATGGACTTTTAGAGAAGGTTCAAATGCTCCTGAATGTGCGGGCAGGATTCATACAGATTTTCAGAAGGGGTTCATTCGAGCTGAGACAATTGGATGGCAGGTGCTACTCGAACAGGGTTCATGGTTAAAGGCACGAGAAGCAGGTCTTGTAAGAAGCGAAGGTAAAGAGTACCGACCTGAGGACGGTGACGTAATGGAATTTCGTTTTAATGTCTGATGTTAAAGAAGGTGTGCTTTTCCTTGTTTCCACCCCCATAGGCAATCTTTCTGATCTGTCAAAACGTGCAATAGAAACCCTTGAAACTGTAGATTTTATTGCTTGTGAAGACACGAGAAGAACAGGTCAACTTTTAAACCTTTTGGGTCTTGAGGCTAAAAAAATGATCAGAGTCGACGATCATACGGAATTCAAAAAAAAATCGGAAATTCGGAAAAAATTAAGAATGGCCTCAACGTAGCCTTAGTTAGTGACGCAGGAACCCCAGGCATCTCAGATCCAGGTGAAGAACTAGTAAGAACGGTCATAGAGAATGGTTTTAAAGTTTCTGTAGTCCCCGGCGCATCATCGGTACTGGCCGCCTTAGTTGTAAGTGGTATGTCAATGAAACGGTGGGTAATGGAAGGTTTTATTCCACGTAAAGGGAAAGAAAGAGAAGAAATCCTCAAAGAGTTAGCAGTTGAAGAAAGAACCATAATTTTATTTGAATCCCCAAAACGTCTCCCAGAAACACTCCAAGATTTGCAAAAATATTTAGGAGAAGATCGCCTAGTCTCTATTGCAAGAGAGTTGACAAAACTCCATGAAGAGGTTTGGAGAGGTTCATTAAATAGAGCGGTGGATTATTATGAAACATCACCCAAAGGTGAAGTGGTCATAGTCATTGAAGGCTCTACTCACGAAACCGTTATCCCCGATGAACTAATCGTAAAGACCCTTCGCGAAGCTAAAGATTTAGGGTTGTCTGCGAGAGATGCGTCAAATCAGGCCTCAAAGCAACTGAATGTTTCTCGAGGGAGAGCTTATAAGTTGTACATAGATTTGGATTAGTCAAGGGCTATCCCAAAGATTGAGGTAGTCTCAGCACTGATGACAAACAAAAATGATTCGGTTCCAGTCCTTGTCGCGGTTGCTTGGCCTTATGCCTCCGGTTCCCGACATTTAGGGCATTTGGCAGGCGCATATTTGCCAGCTGATGTGTTTGCACGTTTCCAACGACTTGTAGGTAACGAAGTTTTAATGGTCAGCGGGTCCGATGTTCACGGCACCCCAATTACGGTTAGAGCCGACTCAGAGGGGACCACACCGGGTGAGATTGTTGGCAGGTACCACAAGGAGTTTTTAGATAACTGGGGAAAGCTTGCCATTAGTTGGGATTTATACACCTCCACTGGAACGGAGAACCATTCAGATGTAACGCATGACGTCTTCATGAAACTTTTCGAAAAAGGCCACATAGATAAACGTTCTTCAGAACAGTTCTATGACGAAGATGCGGAAAGGTTTTTGCCGGACAGATACATAGAGGGAGTGTGTCCGCATTGTGAATATTCTGAAGCTAGAGGTGATCAGTGTGAAAACTGTGGAAGAACACTAGATCCTGAGGAGTTAATCAAACCGATCTCAAAGATAAGTGGAAGCGAGCCCATTCTTAAAGAAACTGAGCATTTTTATTTAAGATTGTCAGACTTTCAAGAGCCACTTTCTGAATGGCTTTCAGGTAGAGAGGGCTGGCGCAACCATGTTTTAAATTTCTCAAAAGGCTGGATAGAGGAAGGTCTGCATGATCGAGCAATTACTCGAGATTTAGACTGGGGAATTGAGGTCCCAGTTGAAGGAATAGGTGAAGGTAAGAAAATTTACGTCTGGTTTGAAGCGGTCATCGGGTATCTTTCAGCAGCTAAAGAGTGGGCGAAAAACAAAGGTTTAGAAGACGATTGGAAAAAGTGGTGGACCAATCCTGATAGTCGTTCGGTTTATTTTATTGGCAAAGACAACGTCCCTTTCCATACAATCATTTGGCCAGCAATGCTTATTGGCTATGGAGGCTTAAATCTACCAAGCAATGTTCCAGCAAATCAGTACGTAACTTTCAAAGGAGGCAAAGCTTCTGCTAGCCGGGGAGTTGGTTTAACAATTACTGAGAGTCTTGAAGTTTTTGAAGCGGACTCTCTTAGGTACGCATTGGCAGCTTCTTTTCCTGAGCAAAGCGATACTGAGCTGACAGTTGA
>JASLTU010000077.1:0-5138 GCA_030742755.1 Acidimicrobiales bacterium
GGTGGGAATATTCAGCAGATTGACAGCTATCGAAACAGCTTTTCCAACAAAATAACCACAGCGTATTTTTACCTCTTCTGATGCTTCTGTAGCGGGCATACCAGTTTCTTTTTCTATTGCACCACCCGAAGCAACCGCTTCAAGGCAACCGTTACTACCACATGCACACATGGGGCCATCGGGTTCAACATTTATATGTCCTATATGACCAGCGTTACCCATCTCTCCATCCAAGAGCTTTCCATCGATTACAAAACCGCCACCGATTCCAGTCGAAACTACCATCGCTAAATAATTTTTATGACCGGAAGCTGCCCCAACCCAGCCCTCTCCTAGGGCAATTGCTTTAGCATCATTATCGAGGGCTACTGGTATACCAAGAGCTTCTGACAATTTCGACCTCAATGGAAAGTTTCTCCATTGAGGAATGTTTAACGGAGAGATCTCCTCCCCGTTATTCCTCATCGGTCCAGCACTTCCCACTCCACAACCGTCGACTTCTGTTCCATCTAAAACTTCTTCAGATAAAGAAATCAACTTTCGGAATAACTCTTCCCCATTCCTGGATTCCGTAGGGGTTGAAGATCGTTTTTTAATCACACCATCTGAAGTAACTCGGGCTGCTGCAAGTTTAGTTGCACCTACATCTACTGCGAGAATATCCTTCACTAACATTCCCCTTTATGATTTCAGCCGAGATTATCGCGACGGAAACGCTCTTTCATCAGATCTCGAAACTTCTGTGATGAGTCTCCCAATTTGATACCTTTTTCACTCCACATTGAAGATTGAGATGCTTGTTGAATACCGGTTCGACCAAGGTTTCTGGCATTTCTTTCAATTGCAAGTGCTGAAAATAACATCAGTAGAAATGCAAGAAACGCAACTATGAAAGAAATGGACAACGTTAAGAGCATGCAAACCACCCCAAGAAAAAAAACTAAAACTGACCATTTTAAATTTTTGAGCGACTTTGTGTAAACGGTGGTTTCAGAAACTTCACGCGCCAATTCAGGATCACTCTCATAAAGACTTTCCTCTATTTCAAGAAGAATCTTCTCTTCATCTTCTGAAAGTGGCATCTATCTGACTCTCCTACCGTGTATATATCTGTAAATAAATTCTAACTGTTAATCAAGGCATAACACCTATCAAGAAGTAACCCTTTCTATTCAATCACTTGAATTTTCATCTGGGCCCCACTGTTGTTCTCCTTTTCTTTTAACACGCATCCCAGTGGAACTGAGTATGCTCGCCGGCCCAATTGACGCGACACCGAATCGATCTCGAATCAAATCGACAGCATCTTCACTGTCTTTCCGATTGGAATGAGAATTTTCAGAAAATTTAAGTTGCTCTCCGGAATTCTTATCGAAATTCGTCACAGAAATTCCGAGTAGTCTGACACCAGGTCTTAAATCCACCTCACTAAGCAACTTCTTGGCTTCTTCCAAAACCATAGAAGAAAGAGAAGTTGGATCCGGAAAGGTATAAGAGCGAGAAAAAGTAGTGAAGTCCGAATAGCGTATTTTTAAGGAAACTGTGCGGCATTTCTTTTCAGATTTTCTTAAGCGCCATGAAACAGAATCAACCAGTCGAACCAACTCGCGTTCCAAGTCTTCTCGATTTGTTAAGTCCTTAGAAAATGTTTCCTCATGTCCTATAGATTTAGCTTCCTGTTCTACGACTACATTTCGGTTGTCAATGCCTCTAGCTAGACGCCAGAGCTGTTGACCAGCTGCTTTCCCTAGGTTCGAAACCAAACTTCCTTCAGAAACTCGACTAAGTTCCCCTACAGTCTCTATTCCTAGAGCATTTAACTTTTTATGAGTTTTAGGTCCGACACCCCAAACTGCATGAACAGGAAGTGGATCTAAAAAAATTTCTACTTCGTTTTCATCAAGAAGAAAAACACTCTCACCATATACAGGACCTCTGGGTCCTACTTTCGGTTTTGCATTCTCACTCGAGAGTTTCGCCAAAAACTTATTTACAGACCCTCCAACACTGCATCTAAGACCTTCTTCTTCATATATCGCATCTCGGATTTTATACGCAAT
The DNA here is from genome assembly GCA_030742755.1 of Acidimicrobiales bacterium. Classification (GTDB taxonomy): domain Bacteria; phylum Actinomycetota; class Acidimicrobiia; order Acidimicrobiales; family MedAcidi-G1; genus MedAcidi-G1. The sequence goes on from JASLTU010000077.1 coordinate 2,061, forward strand.
TGCTTTAGGCTCTCCATGAACTCTTCGCACTCCCCCGATATCTAAAAAAGCTTCATCCAGGGACAGTGGTTCAACCAAGGGAGTAAACCTTTTGAGAATATTCATAATTCTTTCACTCGCCTGAACATAGAATTCGTAATCCCCAGAAATGACTACCAGATCCCTACAGAGTCTTTTAGCTATTCTGGATGGCATAGCAGAGTAGATTCCGTAGGAACGTGCCTCATAAGAAGCTGCGGCTACAACACCACGATTCCCACTTCCTCCCACTACAACAGGTTTACCTACTAATTCCGGATGGCGCAGTAATTCAACTGAAGCAAAGAACGCATCCATGTCTACGTGCAATATTGAGATTGTCACTGCTTGCGTTCCACGATCAAGTTGCCGGTTTTGTCAGATATAGCTGTATAGCTAAAACTTTTTTCGGAGGGTATTTCTCCTTTTATATATGCAAGTACTGGTTCTCTAACCCAAACTGGAGAATTTTTCAATCGAGCTTCACAAGCTTTTTCAGAAAGAAATTCGGCTTCTTCAACAATTTCATCTGGATCATTTATTACTAACGAACCAGTCCAGTTAATTGCTTCAAAAACCTCTACCTCTAGAGCCATATTCTGTTTAAGGAAATTTACAGATACTCCATAAACCAACTCAGACCAAGTCGACGCGCGTAAACCAGTCTCCTCATACACTTCACGCTCCAGAGCTTCAACTGCACTCTCACCCTCATCGATCACACCTCCAGGTGGAGTCCAATCTATTCCACCTTTTTTTCCACGGTGCATCTTGCCTTTGCGTCGATTAGCAACCAATAAGATTTTAGAGTCATTTCGAATAAGCCCTCCAGCAACTGACCAGTTTCGAAAGGATTCATTTTTCATATCAATATTATTTGCCTAATTAAGTAGTTGATTTTGACCTATAGCCTAAAGTTAGCACCAACTCTATAAAGCAGAATCAGGAGTATAAATTTATATGGCCACTTCTTCAGCCCCCTCGGTGAAATCAAGGATTATGGCGATTACTGCAATTACTATTTCTGGATTATGCGGAGGTCTAGTTGGATACGCAGTTACGGATTTACAGTGTGAAAATGGATGCGAGACACTTTCTGGCTCTATAGGTCTGGGGGCTGCCTTGCTGGCTGCTGGCGGTGTCTCTGTGGTTTCGAATCTGGCCCTCAAAGCTATGTCTGAATGGAAGACGACCGAACGTCAACAATCGGTACGTGAAAGATTCCCAGTTGAGTAAAAAATCAATCGAAGAAGACTTACGGACTCTTGCCGCCAACATTGCTAAGAGAACTGGTAAAAAAGTTGCCAAAAGACTTGGCGAACAACACATACAAACTTCGAAGAGTTCTGCAACTGACCTTGTAACTGAAATTGATGAATGGTCTGAGAAACAAATCACAAAATACATCACTTCTCATAGACCAAACGATGAAATCATCTGCGAAGAAGGAACCTACATAAAAGGGAAAAACAATATCCGATGGTTTATCGACCCTATAGATGGAACAACAAACTTTGTTTACAGCCACCCTGGGTTTTCAATATCAGTGGGAGTTGAAATCGACAAGGAAACAAAAGTTGGAGCTATCTACGCCCCTTTGCTGAATGAGTTATTTAGCGCTTCATCTTCCCACGGAACAACCTGCAATGGTAGAGAAGTTGAAGTAAGTAAAACAAACGAACTCTCCAACGCATTAATCGCTACAGGCTTTTCTTACAAATCTGAATTCAGAGGCACTCAAGCGAAAAACTTGATCGGGATTTTGCCAAAAATTAGAGACATCCGTCGAATGGGTGGAGCAGCATTTGACCTCGCGTCAGTGGCTTGCGGCCGGGTCGACGCATTTTTTGAACATGGACTCTCCCCTTGGGACATTTCAGCGGGTCATGCTCTTGTAAAAAATGCTGGAGGCGTAATGATGATGATTAACCCTTCAAAATCTGGCGACTATAGCCAGCCTGAAGTCAATGTATTAAAAAGTTCTTCAGAGATTTCTGAAAACTCAATTACAGTAGCTTCCTCCAAACATCTAATAGATCAAGTAGTGGAATTACTAATAACCAGTCAGGTAGATTATTCATAACTACTGTTAAATATTCAAAAAACCTTTTAAAATCAATTCACTTTCTAGAATAAAAACAGAGAAAAAATTTCAATCCTTACAAAATGCCGCAACTACCCAAGAAATGAGGCAACATTAAAGTATGAGTGTAAGAATTCTTACAGTAGAAGATGACGAAAGAATTCGAACTGCCGTCAGCCTAGCCCTTCAAGAAGAAGGCTGGGAGGTTGAAGAAACCTCTAATGGTGAAGATGCTTTGGCTTCATTCTCGAGACAACCCAGTGACGTCGTGTTGATAGACATCATGCTTCCAGGGATCGACGGATTTGAAGTCTGTCGAAAAATACGACGTTTAGGTGATGTTCCAATCGTTATGGTTACCGCCCGCTCAGATAGTCATGACGTTGTGGCCGGTCTGGAAGCTGGAGCGGATGACTACCTACGGAAACCTTTCGATCCAAAGGAGTTATCTGCACGCGTTAGGGCACTCCTCAGAAGATCTAAGACTATAGGCACGACGACAAAATTTTTATTTGACCAACTTGAAATAATTGCCGATGAGGGAATGGTCCGCGTTAATGGCAAAGAAGTTCATCTGACACGCACCGAATTTAAACTTTTGATCGAACTAGCTACCAACTCTGGAAAAGTTCTAAGTCGTGAAGATTTACTAGAACGAGTTTGGGGGTATGACTATTTCGGCGATAGTCGACTTGTGGATGTACATGTTAGACGTCTACGAACAAAGGTCGAAATGGATCCCGCAAATCCAAAATACGTGGTCACTGTAAGGGGAATGGGCTACAAACTCCAAACCCAGTTTTAATGTCGGTTATAAGAATTAGCTAACCAATGTCAAATGAAAAGCACGACCGAACCGAAGCTCTTTCTTACAAACTCAAACTAGGTCTGAGAACCAGAATTTCCCTCTTCTTCGCAGTCGGCGGTTTACTCGTATCTATCGGACTTTCGGGAGTAACTCTTGTGCTTACTAGGCA
>JASLTU010000078.1:0-4899 GCA_030742755.1 Acidimicrobiales bacterium
GCTGATGGAAGACTACAGACGATCGGTATTATTCTGCTTGGCTTACCCAGTGCAAGCTTCCGCAGCAGCATTAGTAAACGAAAGAGCGGTGCAACTTGTTACAGAAATGTTCGCACGAGTATCTACAGCTATCGAAGACCTTGATGCTGATGAGTTCCTGCCCGAATAACTGAGTAATAAGTCAATTCTAAATGGTTACTTTCTTAGCACTAGCAGCGGCTGTACTAGCGGGCACCGGAGATTTTTTCGGAGGTAAAGCTACAAAGAAAACAAATGTTGTTTCCGTCATGGCAATTTCACATTTCTTGGGTCTCATAATAATTCTTATCCTGGCCCCATTGATGGCTGATGAGTTTACATCTAAAGATTTTTTTCTAGGTGTCCTGGCTTCAAGCTTTGGTTTATGCGGACTAACTCTCCTGTATAGAGGTTTAGCGAAGGGGCCAATGGCAATAGTTGCTCCAATCACAGCAGTAGCCTGCGCAACCTTGCCTGTTATTTGGGGCTTACTTTCAGGGGAAAAGCTTTCAGAACTCCAGATAGTGGGAGTATTTGTAGGACTGTTAGCAATATTTTTAGTCTCATGGACACCTGGTGAACGTAAGGCAATTAAAGGGTCATTGGTGTTAGAAGCCTTGGTAGCTGGACTATCTTTCGGGGCCTTCTTTATTGTTATAGATGGAACATCTGAGACAACGGCTCCTTGGCCGGTTGTGGGGTCACGAGTTTTTTCAGTGCTTGTAATTTTCCTCTTTGTGATTATTGGAAGAAAAAATATTAAACCAGAGAAAAACTCGACACCCTTTATTGTTGGGGCGGGATTTTTTGACACACTTGCAAACGTGGTTCTCCTAGCTGCCTTAAACAAAGGACTACTGAGCCTTGTTTCAGTCTTAGCTTCTTTTTATCCGGCAGTAACAGTTTTACTTGCCAGATTTTTCTTAAAAGAAATGATGCTAAAAAATCAGATTATCGGACTGGCTTTAGGCTTGACCTCGATAGCACTATTGGCTACTAGTTAATTTGAGTTAAAAAAACGATCGGAGAGCAAGTGCTTCTTTGTTTCTTCCATTAGTCGAGATTTCTGAAAGATTGAGAAATTCAGAAAGATCACGTACTTCTTTTGCGAGCTCTGAAAGAACCATTTCCGGTTCTGCATCATCTTCTAAATACAGCCCTTTGACCACTAATTTTCCTTCAGAACGAATAGCTTTCAAATCCACACGAGCTACTAGGTTTTCATTTAGAAGAAATGGTAAAACATAGTAACCATATTTACGTTTATCTTTTGGAACATATATTTCTAATCTGTATTTGAAATCAAAAAGTCTTTCAAGGCGAGGTCTACACCAAACGAGAGAATCAAAAGGGGACAATAGGGATCTGGATGTAACTTTTTCAGGTGAGGAAAAAGACGGATCCAGATAGGCAGTTTCATTCCATCCCTCAACACTTGCAGGTAGGAGTTTCTTCTTTTCTAAAAGAGAAGGGATGGTTTCCCTTACTAATGAAGGTTTAATCCTGAAATAATCAGAAATGTCGTTGATGGTTCCGACACCATTACAACGCGCAGCTATAAGAACCAACTCCTCAATCGCTTCATTTTCAAGAGGATCAGGGATTGAATGGATTTCATTTGGGATCGCTGAACTAAAAGGAATATAACTCCTGGAAAAATTTGGATCTCTTTGTACTCCTACTTCACCAATTCTGAATAGCCAATCGAGCGCTTTCTGACCGTCTGAACGTCCACTCCACCAAGACCCGGAACGAGTTCTCGGTTCATTCAACTCCGAAGCTTTAATAGGAGATTCCGACATTGAGACCTGTTGCATTACGTTGCTGACGTATTTCTTATGCGAGTTAGCTAACTCGAAAAGACCACTCCAAGTTTCTCCTTTACTGGCTCGATTTTTCTTCCAACGGATGAAAGGTTCACTTTCAACGGACAGAACAGACGCTTCATGCGCCCAAGATTCGAAAATTTCCCCAGAGTGCCAAATCCAGTCGTCTAGTTTTAAGCGATCATATTTTCCTAAGCGGCTGAAAAAAACTAGATAGTGAGATCTACACACAGCTTGAACCGAATCAAGTTGCACCAGACCAACATCACCGAATGAACGCCGGAAATGCCTACGATCAACTTTTCCTTCGGGTCGTCGACGACCTAGACCCTGTGCGGCTACGGCGATACGTTTAGCCGAAACCGCATCAATCTCTAAATCAGTTTTTTTCTTCATAAACTCTGAATCATTTAACCAGATCCCGAGAAATAACAACTAAATAGGGATAACTCCCGTACGCTTCGTGAATGTCGAAAGAGCATGAAATGGATCAGCCGCTTCAATACGCTGACCTTCAGAAACGCACCCTTAGAACCCTCATGTCAGGTTTGGTGCCTGCAGGCGCAGCGATCACGAGCGCGTACTCGGCAGCCGCAGTCCTTGGAGAGGAAATAACAGGAAATGAAACGCTTGGAGCACTAGCCGCTGCTTGTCTGACAACGGGAGCAGCACTATCAACGTTACCTCTAGCCAAAATAATGACAGCTAAGGGAAGACGACCTGGAATAGTTGCGGGATACGCGACCGCTGTGCTTGGGGCAGTTTTAGCGATGGCAGCTGCAATCACTGAAATCTACATATTTCTGCCACTTGGCATTCTTGGAGTTGGAGTAGGTAATGGCGCGAACTTGGCTGCACGTTTCGCTGCAGCCGATTTAGCGCCCGAAGAAAGCAAAGCTTCAGCGATCGGTAATTTAGTTTGGGCATCCACAATAGGTTCTGTGTTAGGGCCTTCTCTAGGTCTAGGTCCAGCGAAAAAACTAGGAGATTTTCTTGGTGCCCCGGAACTTGCAGGGCCTTATATAGTCTCAGCTTTACTTTTCCTATTAGCTGCCTTAACAATCCGAAGATGGCTCAGACCTGACCCTCTTGTTGTAATAGGAGGTATAGGAACTGAAGGAGGTGAGCAAACTTCAGTAAAAAAAGCTTTCAGGATGCTCTTCTCATCAAAGGTAGGGCGTCTCTCGGTCGGGTCTATGGTCGTAGGTCATGTTGTCATGGTTGGAGTCATGACTATGACGCCTTTGCATCTTAAGGATGGGGGTCATCAACTCGAAATAGTTGGCTTTGTGATATCACTTCACATAATTGGAATGTATGCGTTCTCACCACTTGTAGGTGTTCTAACCGGAAAGATTGGAGCAAAAGCTGTTATTGCTCTTGGAGGTTCATTTCTAGTGGTTGGATCTGAACTTGCATCTCATACCGAACCTCAAGATTCATTAGGTGTATTCATGGGTCTGTTCCTCATAGGTCTTGGATGGAGTTTCGGATTAGTAGCAAGCTCGGCATTAATCGCAAGCGAATTTGATGGCCCAGAAAAGGTTCGAATTCAAGGTTTAGCTGATCTTTCAATGACCGCAGCTGGTGGCCTCGCTGGGCTTGGCTCTGGATTAGTGGTGACAGTCACTGATTATCAAACCCTTAGTCATTACAGTGGAATTTTGGGCTTGTACCCAATAATTACCGTAGTGGTCTTCTTTTTCATCGAGAAAAAGAAACGCAGTTCATTAATGGACTCTACTGAAACGCTAAATAAGTAAAGAAGTCCCAAGAACAGTAAGAAGTGCCCCAAACCACGCAAATGGAACAGGCATTTTCTTTGTAACGATTGCCTGGAGCGGTAAAAGTAAAACTGGTGTGGTCGCTGAAAGTATTGAAACGATACCTGCATCGCCATTTCCAAGAGCATAAAGAAGAAGCGTCATTCCACACACCATTGCTATCAGAGCACTGGATGCTAATTTGAGTTGATCATATTTCAAAAGAGGCGTTTTCTTTACAGAACGGGTGAGTCTGTCCGTTTGATTAGGAACGAGCCACATCGCTGCTGTGGCGATCAATGCTCTCAAGGCAGCTACAGCAAGTGTGTCTGCGCCATCGTCCAAAATAGGCTTTGCTGCCAAGGCTCCTCCAGCTTGTCCTAATGCGCCAATGGTTGCCCAAAAAATTCCTACCAAAAGAGAACCTTGAATACGCTCAAACACTCCTGTTCCTTCAGAGGGGTTTCCGTATACAACTGCCAGAGTAATACCGAAAAGAATAAGAGCAGAACCAGTGAAGGAAGAGACGGAGAGTCTTTCTTGAAAGAAGACAGCTCCACCGATTGCCGCCATTGGGGCATTTAAAGTGAAGAGCATTCCAGTTCTTCTTGGCCCGATCCTGGCCATAGCTGTGAATAAAGCAACATCTCCTACAAAGATTCCTATGAGACCTGATACCGCTATAAGCCCAGTGTCTTCAAAATTTAAAGTACTCCAACCATTTGAAATCGTCGCAGCGACTACAAGCATGACGCAGACGTATAGCATCCTTACACGGCAAAATCTTGCACCTCCGAGACGGCGCGAAGGTTCAGCGGCGATCAAACTGCTTAGGGCCCATGAGGTAGCAGCAAGTAGAGCGGCGAGTTGATAAGACAGAAATTCAAGTAGACACGTAAAAAAGGAAAAATGCAAACGCGGGCAAATGAAAGGTAAAACATGAAGATTGACCTAGCCTTCAAAGAGTGAAATTGCCCAAAAAACTTAAAGCTCTAATAGCTTCCCTGCTCACTGTTTCTCTTTTCTTTTCACAGGTAGATGCGATCTCAGCAGATGTTGCAACTGTTGAAACGGGCTACCCGACGGAAGGATTGGAAGATCTCATTTGGGCTACCGAGTATCTGGGGTATGAAGATCCAGGAGAATTACAAAAGGCAGGCATCGAAGTTCTACGATTTCTACTTGTAGCTATTGCTCAAGTGACTGGAGATGACTGCGGAAGTAATCTAGGCGCAGATCTGGATCCAACAGGACCAAATCGCTATAAAACAATTTGGAATCAACAAGAAATA
>JASLTU010000079.1:0-4547 GCA_030742755.1 Acidimicrobiales bacterium
CTCACAGGCCTTAAAAGGAATCAATCCGCTTGTCAGTTCCATTGTCTCTATATTTACTGTCGCTTTCGGAACTGTTGTTAAGTTCGTATTCTCAAAATAATTTGTTGGCGAAGGACCGTTTTCTGTTGAAGTTAAGGAGTAGCCAGATGTGCTGATACTGGAAGTCTCATTTGCACAATTAACTGAAAATAAGATCAAGAGAACTAGAACGCTCAGTGTTTTCATATTTTGACTTCTCATTATTGCTTCTCTTTAAACACTAATAGAAGGAAGCCAAGCTGGTCTGTCTTGTTGATATTCGTGGATCACTTCTTCATGTTTCATCGTGATACCGATATCATCTAGACCCTTCAAGAACCTCTCTTGCACTGCCTCCTCTAGAGGAAAACTGCAAGAAATGTTTGCATCAGGAACCTCTAGAGTGCGTTGTGCCACATCTACAGTCAAAATTAGTTCTGGACTGTTCTCTATTGCTTGAAGCAACTGTTCACCTATCTCGTCAGATACTTCAACTGGTACCAGTCCATTTTTCGTACAGTTGTTTCGAAAAATATCCGCAAAACGAGGTGATACCACTGCTTTGAATCCGTATTGTTGAATCGCCCAAACTGCATGTTCTCTTGAGGATCCTGTTCCAAAATTTGGTCCAGCTACAAGGACTGTTGCCTCTGTGAAGCGTTCATCGTTAAGCACAAAAGAAGGATCATCTCGCCACTCGCTGAACAATCCTCTATCAAAACCAGTTCTTTCTACCCGCTTAAGCCAATCGCTAGGGATTATTTGATCCGTGTCTACGTCTGAGCGACTTAAAGGAAGCGCTGTACCAAAAACTATTTCTACTGGTTCCATTACTACTTTCCTTCTCTTTCGTCTAGGTCTTTCGGTACAGCAAAAGTTCCTGCAATAGCTGTAGCTGCTGCTACCGCGGGCGAAACTAAATGCGTTCTACCCCCTCTACCTTGACGTCCTTCAAAATTTCGATTGCTTGTACTTGCACAACGTTCATCTTTTTTAAGTTTGTCTGGATTCATCGCAAGACACATGGAACATCCAGGCTCGCGCCAGTCGAATCCAGCTTCTTGAAAGATTTCATGAAGCCCTTCAGCTTCTGCTTGAGCTTTAACCGAACCTGACCCCGGAACCACGAGGGTCCTAACTCCAGATGCAACTTGTTGCCCTTGAGCAACTTTTGCAGCTTCTCTGAGATCCTCTATACGACTGTTCGTGCACGAGCCAATAAAGACTGTGTCTACTGGAATTTCAGAGATTTTTTCTCCTGCTGTGATCCCCATATACTCAAGTGCCCTTCTTGCTGATTCCTGCTGTGAAGGTTCAGAAAATTGCTCAGGGTCTGGGACTAGACCTTTTATTGGTGCGACCTGTCCTGGATTTGTTCCCCAAGTTACATGTGGTGAAATTTCATTTCCATCTAAAACTATTTCCTCGTCAAATTTAGCATCTTCGTCAGTAGCTAAGGATTTCCAGTCCTCTATTGCTTCTTCCCATTGATTATCACTCGGACTGTAGGCTCTACCTTTTAGATATTCGAAAGTTGTTTCGTCTGGTGCTATTAATCCTGCTTTAGCCCCAGCCTCGATCGACATATTGCAGACAGTCATCCTTCCTTCCATTGAAAGATTTCTGATGGCCTCACCTCTATATTCAATTATTTTTCCTATACCACCACCCGTTCCTAACTCTCCGATGATTGCGAGGATTAGATCCTTTGCAGTGGTCCCTTCAGGAAGATTTCCATCTACTGTCACTGCTAGGGTTCCAGGTTCCGTTTGAGGAAGTGTTTGTGTTGCTAAGACATGTTCGACTTCACTTGTGCCGATTCCGAATGCAAGTGCTCCAAATGCCCCATGAGTACTGGTATGACTGTCGCCGCAAACGACGGTCATACCAGGAAGTGTAAGTCCCATTTCTGGTCCTATGACATGGACAATTCCTTGACCCTGATCTCCCATTGAAAAAAGGCGTATACCAAATTCAGAACAGTTATTTCTTAAAGTTTCTATTTGTTTACGACTAATTGGATCTGCTATAGGTTGATCTATCTGTGCAGTAGGAACATTATGATCCTCTGTCGCAACTGTTAAGTCGGGACGGAGAACCCCTCTACCTGCTATTCGCAAACCATCAAAAGCTTGCGGCGAAGTGACTTCGTGGACAAGATGCAGGTCAATAAAAAGCAGGTCAGAACTGCTTCCATCACTGTGAACTACATGTCGTTCCCAAACTTTTTGACTTAATGTTTTACCTGACATAAGAATTTTTAACCCTAATCTTTCCTACCCGATATGACCGGGGCGCTCAATTTCTTCTGGATTCTCTCCTGAGTTTCTAACTCGAACAACTTTATTCAAAGCTGAGATAAACGCTCTAGCAGAAGCTTCAACAACATCTGTAGATAAACCCCTACCTGAGACTTTCAGTCCATCTGTACTTTCGAATGAAAGAGCCACATCTGCCAACGCGTCGACACCACCTGTAACTGACATAACGGTGTAATCAGTTAATCGCCCTTCTATATCTGTTGCTTTTTTTATTGCTGTGCATGCAGCATCCACCATCCCATCACCTTCAGACGACGCATTTATTTGCACTCCGTCTGATTCTAAAACAACTTCTGCTTCAGGGGTGTTGGCGTTACCTCCTTTGACGTCGAGCGTCACCAGTTCAAATGAATTCTCAATTGAACTACCAATCTCTTCAGCAACTAATGCTTCTAAATCTGCATCACTAAGTTGCACTTTCCGATCGGCTAATTCTTTAAATCGTGAAAAAGCGTTATTCAGCGCGTCGCCTTGTACGTCTAGGCCCATTTTTGAAAGCGCATCTTTGAATGCCGCCCTGCCTGAGTGTTTTCCTAATACCAACTTGCTTCCATCTTGTCCGACTGCGGAAGGATCCATGATCTCATAGGTAGTTCTTTCATTTAGAACGCCGTGTTGATGTATTCCAGACTCATGTGCGAATGCATTTCTTCCAACAACAGCTTTGTTGTATTGAACCGGATATCCAGTTAGACGACTTACCATCCGACTTGATCGGGCTAATTCTTCGGTTTCAATTCCAACTTCAAGATTTGGGTATATATCAGGACGCGTTCTTAACGTCATGACTATTTCCTCCATCGCAGCGTTTCCTGCTCTTTCTCCTATCCCATTGATCGTGCATTCAACTTGTCGCGCTCCAGAGACAACAGCTGCTAACGAATTCGCTACTGCTAAACCGAGATCATTATGACAGTGAGTACTGATTATGTACTCTCCTTTAACTCTTTCTCTTATTAACGTGATCCTCTCGGCCCATTCATGAGGTGTGGCATAACCTACAGTGTCAGGGATATTTAATGTCCCTGCCCCATTATCAACTGCCGCTTGTAGTACGTCGCACATAAAATCGAAATCTGATCTAGACGCGTCTTCAGGACTAAATTCAACATCATCTGTGTATTCTCGGGCTCTACCCACTGCAGAAGCAGCCTCTGCTAAAACCTGTTCAGGTGTCATTTTCAGTTTGTGTTCCATGTGAGTCGGGCTCGTAGCTATAAATGTATGGATTCTTCTTTTTTCTGCTGGCTCTATTGCTTCCCAACAACGGTCAATGTCTTTGTAGCTTGTACGAGAAAGCCCACAAATTACTGGTCCTCTAACATTTGAAGCTATTGCATGCACTGCATCGAAATCACCTTGGCTTGCAATTGGAAAACCTGCTTCGATGTAATCAACTCCCAGTCGAGCAAGCTGGCCCGCTATTTCTAGTTTTTCTCCTACATCAAGAGAAATACCCGGCGATTGTTCGCCATCTCTTAAAGTGGTGTCAAAAATAACCACTTTTTCTTTAGCGGTATCAGTGCTCATTATTTTGTCTCCGTTGTTTAAATATTTTCATTCTTGTTTCTAAAAGTAAAAAACCTCCCGGCCTTTGGCTCAGGAGGTGCGGACGAACGCGTTTATATGCGTCCGCCCTACATAAGCAAGAGAAGGTTCTTGGTTATCATAAGTTTCATTCTAGTAGCTATTAGGTGAAGGTGAGCAAACTTTTTTATTTTGATTCAAATATTGTGTTCAACCAATATTTTTGGGAGATCATCAAAAGGCTCGAAATTAAAAATCTGAGCAAAAAAAGCTAGCTCTGATTCAATTGCTTTTGTGATGTTAGGAGCTTTTCTGAATCCATGACCTTCATCTGGGAATTCTATTAATGAATGGGGTATGCCATTTTCATTTAATTTTTTTGCCATTAAGTGTGCTTGATTTGGTGGAACGATTGGGTCTTCTAGCCCTTGGAGTATCACCATTGGCGTTCTTAGCCGTTCAATGTGATGAATCGGTGATCTCTGTTTGTAAATCTCTTCATCTTCAGGCCATTCTCCTACAAGTCGATCTAAATATCTAGATTCAAACTTATGTGTATCTTTTGCAAGTATCGCTAAATCCGCAATCCCGTACCTGCTTGAACCTGCAGTAAAAGTATCGTGGAATGTTAGCGCTGCTAAGACTGTGAAGCCCCCTGCGCTACCTCCCTTTATAGCTAAT
>JASLTU010000007.1:0-48076 GCA_030742755.1 Acidimicrobiales bacterium
TCCGGCTCTAGCTCAGCATCCGCAGTAGCTTCTGCATCCGCATCCGCTTCAGGTTCTGGATCTGCTTCGACAGCAGCCGGTGGACCAACAGCTGATGCAACAGCAGCTGACGGCGGATACGCATATGCATCAAACATCGACTCCCATCGTCTAGTAGTTCTAGACATCTGTGATATCAACGCAATCGTTGGTGATTACAAGTGGAGTGAAATTTCTGAAATTTACGCCAATGGTGTTAATTCAGTAAAATCAGATGGTTCAGTCCGGACAATCGGCGGCTTTGCAGCTGGTGAAGGCAAAAAACATGGTCTTGATACATACTATGGAACTGCTACACCCCTAAATGATTTTGTCAGCGATGCCCTTAATGGAACAGGCGTATGGGCTGGCGAATCAGATGCTGTCCGTAAACAAGGAGTCCAAAAAGGAATCATGAATCAAACCATGATTGCTTGGGTAGTCCACGAACTTAACTCAGCACTTGCTAAAGCAGCTGATGGTAATTTCGATGCAGCCTCAGGTGCCCCACATAACTGGGATGAAGCCTGGGCGTTCTACCACGGATCAGACCCATCATGTGGTCCATTTGCAACAGCTAACAAGCGTGCTAAAGACTTTGGCACACAAGGCGTCGATGGAGAGACAGCTCTAGCTAATGAAGGTCTCCTCAAAGCTATGAACGATGGCAGAGATGCTCTTCTCGCTGGTGATGAAGCCGGTGCAATAGCTGCAACACGTGATGCTGTAAAGCATGTCTTTACTACATATGCTCAAGCAACCATTAAGTATGCAAGCAAGGTCTACTCAGACCTAGAAGCTGGCGATACTGAAGCAGCAAGAGTTCACCAAGCTGAAGGTTGGGCGTTCTTCCGAATAATTGAACCAATTCTCGGAAACAACGGCATTGATACCTCAGTAATTGATTCAATTCTCAATATGGAGAATGAACCAGGATCTGGAAGCGTCGCCGACATTCAGGCTGTGCTTGATCCAGTAATTGCCTACTTTGGCATAACTCCTGCAGAATTTGGCTCATACGGCTGATTCTCAAAGTTCTAGAAAGAGCCGGGTCCTGAAAAGGGCCCGGCTTTTTTAATTACGTCGTCGTGACTTCTATCGTGGGAAGCTAACGGAGGTTAATCCAGAATGCTTAACATCTACACGATCTCCAGCTTTATAAGAAGGAGCTCCGCCACGTCGACAACGAAGGTCAATTCCCGCTGAAGTTTGAATTTCGTATACAGTGTCATGTCCAAAATAATCAACCCGAGTGATTAACGCATCAGATCCTTCAACAAGAAGAACTTCTTCAGGTCGAACAAGAACCTCAACAGAACCATGAGCCGAGTTACAAAGGTTCACTTTCCCTATTGATGTTTCAGCTACATCTCCTGATGCTAACCCAGGGATTTTATTGACCTCACCTACAAAGCCGGCAACCCAAGGGGTAACTGGGTGGTGATAAATTTCCCATGGTGTGTCCTGCTGAATAACACGGCCTTCGTTCATCACAGCAACCTGATCGCCAAGAGTAAATGCTTCGTCTTGATCATGGGTAACAAAAACACTTGTGACATTCAACATTTTTAGAAGGTCAGCGACTTCTGATCGAACTTCAACACGTAACCCTGTATCCAAACTAGAAAACGGCTCATCAAGTAAAAGAATAGAAGGCTGGGGTGCTAGCGCACGAGCTAAGGCCACACGTTGTTGCTGGCCTCCAGAGAGTGATGATGGGAGTCGGTCAGCGAGTTCACTGATACCAACCATTTCCAGAAGTTCCATTGTTTGTGTACTAGGTATTTTTCTTTCAGAACGATTGAGTCCAAAAACAATATTCTCAAGAACAGTTAAATGGGGGAATAGCGCCCAATCTTGAAACACCAATCCAATGTTTCTTTGTTCAGGAGGTGTAGAGAAACCATCTGAAGCCACCCGTTCCCCATCAAGGTGCACGGTCCCAGAGTTTATGGTTTGTAACCCTGCGAGGAGTCGCAAAAGTGTGGTTTTCCCACAACCGCTCGGGCCAAGTACAGAAAGGGAAGAACCTTGTGGTGCGGAAACACAAACATCCGTGAGGATGCGACTATCTCCTATATCAACAAAAACCTGATCAACATCTATGCCAGATTCGACTTCTTTAAGAGCAGTCGGATTTTGAGACGGTAATCTACCAACACGTCTATCATCAAGCATGCTTTACATAGTAGTCCGTTGCTGGGTTTTCTGCAATCTGCTGCTTTACAGCAATGAGGTTAAATCCAGAATTAGAAGCACGGTTAATAAAATAATCACACTTATGTTAAGGGCTGTTATTTTCCATTTCCATTGATGATTTGAAGCATGGAACCGTTTAATGCTGTAAATGTTTGCGACTATTCCTATAAGGCTTGCGACTAAACCTATTCCTGACCCCACCCCGGATGCAACACCTAAAACAGGAGCAAGAATAGGGAAGATTACGTAGGTGAACGCACACCGGATCCCAGAAATAATCATGGCAGTTGAAAAAGTATTCTGTGCTTTTTCGTTACTTACCGTTTCGGTCGCTCCGACTTTTTCAACTGTGCTTTCGCTCACGGATATATCCTATCTCTTGTTTAAGATTTCGTAAGCAGTTTTCAACGCTTCCTGGTGTTTTCCATTAACTGAATGCGAGCCGCCACAAAGCAGTAGCTACGGCGGCAATGATAACAACGATAAAGAATGGGAGTTTCTTCCAAAGTGCAATAGCGGCTGCCAGCAGTCCCACTACTCGTGCATCAAAAACAAGTGAGGAGGTTTCGCTAAACGCGCTTGTAACTACCAAAGCGGCGAGCAGTGGTGTTGGGAGTAGCAATGCTACTTCTTGAAACTTAATTGGTAGCTGGCGGGAATTTCCAAAGTAGATAGGACCTAATGCCTTTAAACAATAGGTGCCGGCAGCGAG
This sequence comes from Acidimicrobiales bacterium, assembly GCA_030742755.1. Lineage (GTDB taxonomy): Bacteria > Actinomycetota > Acidimicrobiia > Acidimicrobiales > MedAcidi-G1 > MedAcidi-G1. The sequence continues at coordinate 2,930 of JASLTU010000007.1, forward strand.
GAGAAGAATGACAATAGTCGCATCACTCATTATCTGCTCCTTTCTTTAGTTTCCATGGCCGAACCCAAATTATTGCTCCAGCGGCGGCAATGACAGGAATGCCCGCCGGGGTTATAGGAATAAGAATCAAAGCAATCAAGGCTCCTATCGTTGCGGTGGCTCTATGCGTAGAGTCTTTCAATCTCCCCCAAATCAGGCCAAGAAACGCAGCAGGAATAGTCGCATCTATTCCAAAGTCACTAATAATGGACTCGGTCTCAGAAAGAACAGAGACCCCTATCAATGTCATTAGGTTCCATAGAACAAAAACGCTTATCCCTCCCCACAGATACCCGTATCTCCTATTCTCAACTGAGCTTTGTGACGACGCTACAGCAGTTGATTCATCAATCATTAACTGGGAAATGCAAGCTCTCCAAATAAACGAACCTTTAAGAGATGGGGCTAACGAAACCCCAAACGCTAACGACCGTAGATTTAAAAGGAGCCCAGCGGTGATGGCCGCTATGACAGTTCCATCATCTGCAAGGACGCTAACAGCAGCGAACTGTGACGATCCTGCAAAAACAAGAGCTGAGAAGCCAAGGGCCTCCCACATGCTTATTCCTGCTTCAGCGCAAAGAGCTCCAAAAGCCAATCCAAAAGGAGCTAAGGCCAAACCAATAGATACGGCTTGCGCTCGAATTGCCCGACGTATGGAATCATTTTCCTGCATAGGTTCTCAGGATACGGACTTCCACCAGTTTTAAGAAAAAAGTAACTTCAAAAAAGGCTGACTATCGCCCAGATTGCAGCTATGAGTCCTATGAGGATCATGATTATTGAACGGAATAACGGTGGCCGCTCAAAATCTCTGTCATCAGGGGCATTCTTTGTGTTGATCAAGGCAAGGAAATTCCCAACGGCTAGTGCTCCCCCAAATGCAAGAACTAGAAGAACGATGAGGTTTTCGCCTAAGAACATGTGCTTATTTTAATACTCTTCCGGCGGTGGCGTATCGCTAGCCCTCGCCATATCAGCAAATCGTGTGTAGTGCTTGAGCCAAGCAAGTTTCACTCTACCTGTAGGCCCTGATCGATGTTTCGCTACCAGCACTTCAGCCATTCCTTGATCAGGGGATTCCATATTGTAAACCTCGTCTCTATAGAGGAACATGACAACATCGGCATCCTGTTCTATAGATCCAGATTCTCGTAAGTCAGAAAGCATCGGTCTTTTATCTTGTCGTTGTTCAAGGTTTCTGCTCAGCTGTGAGAGGGCGACGACAGGACATTCCAGTTCGCGTGCAAGTATCTTCAAACTTCGGCTAATTTCAGATACTTCAACCTGTCGATTTTCAGCACGTACTCTGCCGCTCATGAGTTGGAGATAATCAACTACCACCATCCCTATCTTCCCTACCCTGCTCTTAAGCCTTCTAGCTTTAGCCCTGATTTCCATCACTGTTGTGTTGGGGTTGTCATCAATCCATAGGGGAGCTCCAGATAGCCGACCCACAGCATGACTAATTTTTGTCCAATCATCATCATTCATGCTGCCAATACGAACTTTGCTTGAATCAACTCGCGCCTCAGTACATAGAATTCTCTGACTGATCTCATACTGGCTCATTTCAAGTGAGAAAAAAAGGACTGGGGCATCGGCTTCCATGGCCGCATGGGCAGCAATATTTAACCCAAAACTGGTTTTACCCATAGCGGGTCGCGCTCCCACAACAATGAGATTATTAGGTTGAAGCCCGGCAAGGAGTCGGTCTAGCTCTGAAAAACCCGTAGGCGTGCCCGTTACAGTGCTCCCACGCTCAACACGCTCCTCCAAAAGATTCAAAGTTTCATCAAGAAGTTCTTCAAGTGCAGCATAATTACTAGAGTCTCTTCCTTGCGCGAGATTAAATACCAGAGACTCGGCTTCATCTACGGCTTTAACTACATCATCTGGTTGAGAAAATCCGATTTCAGAGATTTCCGAACCTGCTTGTATCAATCGGCGTAATTGTGCGTGTGAATAAACAATACGCGCATATTCAACAGTGTTTGTCGCTGCTGGAGTGTTTGCCTGTAAATCAATGAGTGTCGCGTTCCCGCCCATTCCATCAAGCATTCCGGCTCGACCAAGTTCATCAGCTACGGTCACAATATCTGCTGGTTCTCCAGCAGCGAAAAGTGCTGTTATCGCATTAAATATTTTCTGATGTGCTGGCTTATAAAAATCATCTGAACTTAAAATTTCAATGGCATCTGCAATAGCTTCTTTCGTTAAAAGCATCGCCCCAAGTACGGATTCTTCCGCCGCAATGTTATGAGGGGGAACACGACCAGCCCGTCGTTGCGGTGGATTATCATCCGATGGTTCCGGTGGTAAAAATTGATCAGACATGAGATATTTATAATGCCTTGGTATGACACTTTTTTCAATAGGAAAAGTTGGGGATTTCCGCACTTTATTTGGGGATTTCCCTATGGATGAATCTCTAAAATCTGTGGGTAACTATGAGCTATGGCTAACGTATTTAACATCGTTAAAAGAATCCGTATCAAAAACATACAGAAGCCTTAAAATTTCCATCCCTGAATTTGTGATGTGATGCTCTGCCCCTCCGGGTAAGAAAATGGTATCTCCTTTGACCACTTGCTTCTTCCCTGTCTGGGTATGCAAAGTTCCTTCGCCATCCAAAATGAAATACAGTTCATTTTGGTCGTGGGAATGTCCTCTTTCAGGAACTACCGCATCTATAGGAATTTCAGCTATTCCTGCTGTTAGCCCAGCAGAAGGTGTTCTATCTTTACTTAATAGCGTCCACCAGCGCACAATAAGACCATCATCGGTTGACCAGTTCTCTTCTTCAATATCTTCAATCCGGCGAACCAGTGGTTTATTTGTTGATTTTTCAGGCACCTTCAGCTACCACGTCAACAGAAATTGTAAATTCAACGTCTGGATGTGGCTTAACGGTTACTGGGTACGTGCCAACTTCTTTAATGCTGTCAGTTACCTCAATGGCTTTCCGATCTATCGTAATATTTTTTTGGTTGGAGAGCGCAGCACTTATATCTGCTGATGTGACCGATCCGAAAAGCTTTCCGCCTTCACCTGCTTTCATTTCAATTGAAAGAGTTTGATCTAGCATACGAGATGCCATTTCTTCTGCTTCTGCTTTTTCTTCTGAGGCTTTGAGTTCACGTGCCTTACGCATACTCTCTGCTTCCCGTTCAGCCCCGGCTGTAGCTTTAAAAGCCATACCTTGAGGTATTAGCTTATTTTGAGCAAACCCATCAGATATGTCAACGACGTCTCCTTTGTGGCCGACTCCTTTAACGTCGGCTCGAAGTACAACTTTCACTCTGTCGTCTCCTCTGTTTCAGTTGTTTCAACTTTTGTTTCAACTTCAGTTGCTTCAGAAGTGGTTGCTTCAACGTCAGTTTCCAGCTCTTGTATTTCGTTTTCAACTTCTGGTTTTGGAGGTGAAGGTCGTTTCCGAGATTCTGTGTCTCTTGGTCGGCGATCATCATCTCTTGGTCGACGATCGTCATCTCTCTGACGTCGATCCCCTCCACGACCGCCTCTTTGCGTTGTCACCCGGCTTGAATACGGAAGTAACGCCATTTCTCGGGCATTCTTTATCGCCATAGCGACATCTCTTTGCTGCTGGGCGCTATTCCCAGTGACCCGTCGCGCTCGAATTTTTGCCCGATCGGAAACAAAACGTCTAAGAAGATTAACGTCTTTCCAATCAACATATTCGATCTTCTCTTGAGTCAGGATCGAAACTTTTTTCTTCCCTCTTCGGTCCATAGCCGAAGGGGTTTTTGCTCTTTTCTTATTTTTGGTAGGAGGCATGGTTTCTTCTTTCTAGAACGGTTCTTCGTTGGGGTCATAGGCTGGCGCAGCTGGTTGAGCGGCACTGCTGCTACTTCCGCCGAAATCACCGCCGCTACGTTCTTGTCGATTTACTTCAGCTGTTGCCCATTTAAGGCTTGGGCTCACTTCGTCTGCTTGTATTTCGACCTTCGATCGGGTTTGCCCACTATCTCTATCTTCCCATGATGAGTAGTCCATGCGACCATATACAACCACTCTCATCCCTTTAGATAATGAGGCCGCGCAATTCTCTGCAAGGTCACGCCAACAGGTCACATTAAAGAAATGAGATTTATCCTCTCCTCCATTGGGGCCAGAACGTTGATTCCACGCAACCCCCAAACTACATACCGGCACCCCTGACTGGGTGAACCGCAGTTCTGGGTCGCGGGTAAGATTTCCTACTATCACTATGTTGTTATCAAATGCCATTGTTTCTTTCCTTATTCTCGTTCCAGTGTTTCTAACCTAGTCAACTTTTTTCGAGAAGTCCTCTCCGATTTGCTTCATGATCGGGAAGACGTATGAGTTTGTGTCGTACTATTTCATCCGTGAGCCGTAACGTTCGTTCAAGTGGTTCCATGTCGATTTGACCCGTTGTCATTTCAAGTACGACGTAATGCCCTTCGGACTTGTGGTCTATTTCATAGGCGAAGCGTCGCTTCCCCCATTTGTCTGTTTTCGCGAGTTGACCGCCTTCGTCTTGGATCCAAGTATCAACTTTCGATACGACGTCATCAACCATGGTGTCTTCTTGATCACCATCAATGATTATCATGAGTTCATATGCTCGTGTATTCACTACGAGTTTCTACCTCCTGTGGTCCCGCAAGCGGGGCTCTCAGCCGGTCTGAGGGCAGGTTAAATTATGGTTCTTAGGTTAGTGGCATTAAAGGGAAATACCGACGTGTGTTACCAGCTTGCGAGTGGATCTTCTGACACAGGGAGAGGTGCCCCGTATAAACCGAGTTCTTCCGCTTCTTCAGCAGAAATTTTATAGCTTTCCTCTTCTGTAGGGAAATTCTTGTCACGGACGTCATTGTTGAATGCGGATAGTGCTGTAATTGTACTTTCTTTTAGGTTGGCGTAAGTACGAACGTATTTTGGTTGTAGTTCTTGGTATATACCGAGAAGGTCATGGAACACTAGAACTTGTCCATCACAATCCGGTCCCGCCCCTATCCCTATCGTAGGAATTGAGAGTGAATCAGTAATCATTTTTCCGACAAGAGAAGGGACGCATTCAAGCACGATTGCGAAGCATCCTGCATGGGCTAAGGCTTTAGCCTCATATGAGAGTTTCACTGCGGCATTAGTTGTTCGACCTTGCACCTTGTAGCCGCCAAGTGAAAGAACCGATTGGGGAGTTAAGCCTAAATGGCCCATTACAGGTATTTCAGCACTAGCGATTGCTTCTACCATCCTTACCCGATCCTGCCCTCCCTCGAGTTTTACAGCCTTTGCTCCCGCGCGTATTAGTTTCGCAGCGTTCTTTACTGTTTCTTCTGTCGAAACGTGGTAGCTCATCCACGGGAGATCAGCGACAATGAACGCATCTGGTTCTGCACGTGCAACCGCTGCTGTGTGATGTGCCATGTCATCAATGGTGACTTGTAGAGTATCTTCATATCCCAGCACAACCATTGCTAGAGAATCTCCTACAAGGATGATGTCTGTTCCAGCTTCAACAACCATATGGGCGCCTGGAGCATCGTATGCGGTGAGCATAACAAGGGGAGTTTCACCGTCACTAACTTTATGTTTAGCTATCTTAGGAGCAGTCCAGTTTGAGCCCATTCCTATTTCCCTTCAAATAGTTGTGGTCTTTAAATCTGTTCACAGTGTAGAGGTTTTGTGAGAAATGCCCATCTGGCTCAGAAATTATCAAGTAGTGAAATTAATTTGCTATGGCGTCTGCATAGAGTTGCAGGCTTTCCCAGGCTTTGTCAACAGGCATTCCTCCGCAGAGAGGATGGTGGACGACACGATCAAGTTGGCTTGCTTCGGAAGGTGTTATTACTTGATAAATTCCTTCGTTTCTTAATTCTTCTGGCGTCGAAGCGTGACTGTGCACGGCTGATGATATGTCTGAAGTTTGCCAACTTGCATACTTTGATGCTTCGTTGAGAAAAAATTGGCCTAGTTCTTTCCATGCCTTATCAGGGTCTTCTGCAACAAATGTCATTTTGGTTTCTTCATCTGGCATCGCGCAAAAACCCTGAGTCCCGTTTAGTTCACATTGCTCGTAATAGTACGCTTCAAGTTCTGGAAGGTGAGCGGCGGGGGATAAAGGCAACCCAAATCTGGCTGCTCTCCGTGCTGCTACTTTACTTGTGCCTCCTATCATTATGAATGGATGCGGTTTCGTTACAGGAGAAGGGGTAACACAGTGAGTTTCTCCTCGGTATTCAAATGGTTCACCAGTCCATGCGTTGAGAAGAGTTTGAAGGGATTCGTCCATTAATTTCCCACGATTCTCCCAACTCTTTCCCATCAATTGGTATTCGCTTGGACGATAACCTAATCCTAGAATCACTGTTAGCCTTCCCCCGCTCATTAAATCAATTACAGCGATGTCCTCAGCTACCCGAATCGGGTCATGAAGGGGTAACAGAAGGGCGGAGATCGATGCGGATAGATTCGTTGTTCGCGCAAGCACGGTTGCAGCGTTAATGAGCGGCGTCGGACTCCACGCATTGTCGGCTCCATGATGTTCTTCAAATGTGGCCATGAAAAAACCGTGTTTATCGGCAAATTCCGCCATTTCTAGCATTGCTTTATATCTAGATGACAAAGTCTCCGGGTCAAGAGATGGGTCAATAAGATTGAAGCGAATTAATGATAAAGGCATGAGGTCTCCGGAAAGTTAGCTTGACGAAAAACTAGCCTACATATTACAAATCGTCATATACGCTGCTCTAGAGCGTAAATGCTTTACTCAAGTGATTCCAGGAACATTTCGTGCATACTTCGATTTCGTAACAAGTGAATGTCCCTTTTCGTTTCCTTATACGATCAAGGTCTTTCTGTGAATTAACGCATCTGCCGTGGGAAGGCAATCTTGGCCCAAAGACATAGGTGACAACGACAAGCGTTGCTTCTTCACAAATTGGACAGTTCCCTTCCATCGGAACTGCATAGTTATGCGCAGCTCGAAGAAGTTCTGGATGCGCATCACAAACTTCATGTATGGAGGCCTCCCCAGATGCGTATTTTACTAAAACACGTTTTCTTTCAAGGCGGTAATTTACTTCACTATTTGGCAGGGTATTGATTAGTTCTGAAGGAATAAATCCCATTAGTCAAACGTAGTTTATAAAGGAATCCAGATCACAATTTTCTCTTGTTTGGTTAACTACGGTTACTCCACCAGGTTTGGATGGCTTCTTCAGCTTCTTCTCTTCCGATAGGACCATTTCTGTACCGGAGATCAAACAAATGGCTTATTGCTTCCCCTATTTCTGGCCCTTCTGTAATTCCAAGAATTTCTATGATCTCTGAACCAGATAACGGTAGAGAAAAGTCTTCTAATTCGTGAGCTAGTGATTCTCGCGTCTTTTCCATCGCGTTTATTGTATTTTTTCTTCCACTCCAAGCAGCTAACTCTAATATCTTTCCACGTTGATCTCCTGCTAATACGTGCCACCTTCGGTAACTTTCAGGATCAACAGGAGGATCTTCTTTGTGAGTTTCTAACGTTGCCTTTATTAAGTTTTCTGTCTGTTGAATCCTGTCTTTTGAATATTTCAGTTCCCTCATCCTGTTTATTCCTTGCTCATTAGAAAGGGGTAGTAAGAGAGCTGCCATTCGCAGCTGGGGGTCATTTTCCAGAAGTTCCAGTTCTTGCCAGTTGATTCCAGCTTCTTGCAATTCAGGAAAGAATTGCTCAAAAAGACCACTAGTTAAAAGAATAGATACTCCCTCGTTTGGCGATGGAACTGTTAATAATTTGTCAAACTCATCTCTTACCCGTTCGCGCGAAACTATTTCCAATCGAGGCGCTAAGGCTTCAATGGTCTCCATGACTCCTTCCCCTAAGTTCAATCCGTAGCGAGCGCAGAAACGAGCGGCTCTAAGCATTCGTAAGGGGTCTTCAGAAAACGATATCTCTGGATCTAACGGAGTTCTCAAAATTTTGTTTGAAAAATCTTCGGACCCATTAAATGGATCTATCACCTCACCTGAAGATAGGTCGATGGCTATGCAATTCATTGTAAAGTCCCGCCGCGACAGGTCTTCTTCTATCTCCATTGAGAATTTGACAACAGGTTTTCTTGATTCGGATACATACGACTCAGACCGGTGAGTGGTTATTTCAACGGTTTGTCCACCAACATGGGCTCCTATGGTTCCGAACCGTTGACCTGATAGCCATATATTATCTGCAACTGGTTGGATAATTTTTTTGATTTCTTCTGGGGTGGCGTCTGTTGTGAGATCTATATCTAAATCGTCAATATTTTCTGCATTTGCATACAAATCACGCACTATCCCTCCAACCAAGTAGATTTTTTTGTCCGCATCTTCAAAAGTTTGACGAAGAACCTCTACTCTTTGCATGATTTTTGGTAAATGATTGAATGTCATTTTTCTTGAACTGATTTCTTGATCTGGCTAATGGTTTCTTGCCCTGGTCCCCCATTGGAAACTGGTTCAGGGAAAATAGTTTCACCGGTTAATGCATGAAGAACCGCTGTTGTTGACAGTTCTAAAGCTTTCAGGTCGTAACCTCCTTCTAAAAAGACTAGGCGATGTCCGATTGGAACGGTTTCGATTATTCGAGAAGTGATCAAATTGTAGTCTCCGGATGTAAGCCCAAGGTCAGTTATAGGGTCAAGGCGATGAGCATCAAACCCTGCAGAAACCAGTACCCAGGTTGGGGAGAATCTTTCAACAACTGGTAAAGCTATCTCATCCCATGCTTGAAGGTAAATATCACCTGTGGCTCCCGCGGGCAGTGGAATGTTTAATGTTGTTCCTTCACCTTCACCTTCCCCGATTTCTCCCATAGCCCCAGTTCCTGGATATAAAGGCCACTGATGGAATGAGATAAATAATACGTTTGGTTCAGAATAGAAAACATCCTGTGTTCCATTGCCATGGTGTGCGTCGTAATCCACGATAAGAACTTTTTCTCCAAGGGACAAAAGATGTTTAGCCGCTAATGCGACATTATTTAACAAACAGAAACCCATGGATTGAACAGGGGTCGCATGATGCCCCGGTGGCCTTACAGCACAAAAAGCAGCTTCCCCGTCGCCTTCCCTCAAATACTTGATCGCCTGCAAACCCGCCCCTGCTGCCAGTCGCGCGGCTAACCAGGAGCCCTGACTCATTTTTGTATCTTCATCAACCCTTCCTCCTCCGTCAGCATGTACTTCTTTCAGGTGGTGGACCATTCTTTGCTCATGGACTTTAAAGATTTCATTTTCTTCAACTGGTTCTGCAACTAATTCAGTAACTGATTCTTTTATGTGTGAATTTTCAAAACCTGCAAGAACAGCTTCTAAGCGATCTGGTTGTTCGGGGTGCTTATTGCCGGGGAAATGATCCATGCATAGTTCATTGGTGATAAACAAGATACCCACATCTGCAACAGTACTGTGAAGAAAACAATTTACGAATCTCTATAAAAAAATTGATGTATCGGGTTTCAAGACATTTTTTTACAACAACGTTTCCCCTGTTCAGGGGGATTTGGTGGGAAAAACATTGTTTATTTTTAGGATCTTGACTATGAGGCGGTTAAAGTCTGCCTGAGTTCATCCTTAGGGGGGTTTATGGCAATCAGGATAGTTACTGACAGCGCAAGTGATATTAGTTTGCAAGAAGCGGAAGAGCTCAACATTGAGATAGTGCCATTGTCGATTAGGTTCGGAGAATCTGAATACACAGACCTCACAGATCTTTCAGTTTCAGACTTCTATAAGAAAATGGCTGAAAGTGATTTACTTCCGTCAACAGCAGCCCCTTCACCAGGGGCTTTCGAAGTAGCCTTCAAGCGGTGTCATGAAGCTGGGGCTGATGGGGTCATTTGTATAAACCTTTCTCTCGCGTTATCTGCAACTGGTCAAGCCGCTCAGCTTGCAGCGGATGCATTGTCTGAATTGATTCCTGTTAAATGCATTGACTCAAAGACAATTACCTCTGGTCTTGGGACAATTGTTCGTCTGGCGGCATCAGCTGCTAGAAGTGGCAAATCTATGGAAGAAATTGTTTCTTTAATTGAAAGCATGTCTGAACGAACGCGAATCTATGCGACTTTAGACACATTGGAAAACTTGAAAAAAGGCGGCAGGATCGGCGGAGCGACAGCAATGGTGGGAACAATGCTTCAATTCAAACCCTGCCTTGATCTCAGTAGTGGTGAAGTGGTTGAAGCAGGTCGTCAAAGAACCAGAAAAAAATCTCTTCTCTGGTTACGTGAAGTTCTTGAAGCAGCTGGACCTATAGAAGAGTTGTGCATTATCCACGGGGATGCCCCCGATGTTGATGTGTTTGTCGACTTAATCTCAGACTTGGTACCAGAAAGTAGCATCCAAATTAACCAACTTGGAGCTGTTATTGGGACACATGGAGGTCCACGCGTTATCGGCATAACCTACCTTGTTCAATGAAAGTTCTAACCACCTAATTTGCGTGACTTAGTATGAATAATCATGACTGAATTTCTATCACCAAATTCGAAATTATTGATAGGGCGAAAATTATCAGGCAGATACGTGCTTTCCTCGTTAATTTCATCCGGACAATTTACTCAAATATGGGCAGCGACTGATCTCGTATTATCTAGAGAAGTCGCAGTGAAATTAACGAACCCAGATCTCGTTTCAGAAACACAATTTCTATCAAAATTTCGATCCGAAGCAAGATTAATTTCAAGATTAAATCACCCCTCAATTGTCGCTATTCTCGACACAACTGGAGATGACGAAATTGAAGCAATCGTCATGGAATTAGTTGAAGAAGAAACTTTGGGGTCGTGTATATCCCGAATGGGATCATTGTCCATTTCCTCTGCACTACCAATATTTAACCACATAGTTGATGCTTTATCCTATGCGCATAATCAAGGGCTGGTTCATGGTGATTTAAGCCCCGAGAAAATCTTTCTATGCCCTGATCGCGGTACGAAAATCTCCGGATTTGGTTTAACCGAATCCATTCCGTTCATCAAAGAAAAGAAAGGGGGTTCACAAGACACTATTTCTCCTTTCCAATCTCCAGAAGTCCAAGCTGGGAGTATCCCTGATCAAAAAAATGATATTTATTCTTTAGGGAAACTGCTGCTCTTCATACTTACCGGCACTGTTAATAGCTCACCAGATAATCACGGGTCATTCCCTATAACTGCAGAGATTTTGCGAGCAATTTCAAAAGCGACGGCGCTTGACCCAACTCAGAGATATTCTAGTGTTGTGGACTTTAAAGATGATCTTGAATCAAAGATGGTTGATACTGAAGAGGCACCTAGTGAATCAACCTCGGCTCGTAGATCTCAACCTATTAATGGGCACCTTTTATTCACAAGGTTTTTAACCTTTGGAATGGTCTTTACTTTTGTTCTGGGCATTATCTTTGCAACCAACTTAGATGACAGTCTTTTTGGCTCTAGTAATTCAGATTCCACACCATCTAATTCTTCTTCAGATGCCAATGACTCTCCTGCTCCGGCGGCTTCTTCAAACGATCAGACTAGTGATGAAGAAACTTCTTCCGATTCTACAGAAGAGGCGGCGACGGAAACACAAGAGCCATCAGTTTCCCCAATATTTGAAATGGTTTCAGTAGTTGAAGCTAGAGATTATGACCCACTAGGCGATGGTGTTGAGCATCCGGAGTTGTTGGGCAATCTCCTAGATGAAGATTCGTCAACAATTTGGTATAGCGAAACTTACGCAAATAGATCCTTAGGCGGACTAAAAGATGGAGTGGGTCTTGTAATTGAATTACAGAAATCTTTCCCTATCCAAACAGTCGATATTGAAACCACTAATTCTGATTGGTCGGGAGAAATCTATGTTTCCGAAAACATTGGAGCGAATCTAGCAGCTTGGGGAGCCTCAGCTGCTTCGATTTCAGCCGCACAAGGCAATGCGACGATTGACTTAACTGGCATTACCGGTTCAGCAATTTTGATCTGGTTCACAGACTTAGGGGACGCTTCTCCGCCTGGGGTACGAATGGAAATCTCAGAAATCGAAGTCTCCTAGCTTCTCTAACCTTTCATTCTAATTGAAAGGATACAATGACTCTGGTGAGTCGAAATGAATCTGAATTAATTGCATTAGCACAAAATGGCGACTCCTCTGCGCTAGAAGAACTGTTGCGGCTGCATTATGACATGGTATTTTCAATATGTAGAAAATTAACTGGAAATGACGCGGATGCAAACGACGCGACGCAAGAATCCCTTTTGTCCATCGTTCGAGGATTGCCTTCATTCCAAGGAACCTCAAAATTTTCAACTTGGATTTACCGAATTGCTACTAATGCAACTTTGGATGAGTTACGAAAACGTTCTCGTAGGCCAATCACTGGCTTTGAAGAAAATCATCCTTTGGCTGATAGAGAAACTCGACTTGAAGATTCAGTAATCGATTCTCTAGACATACAAGCAGCACTTGACAGACTTCCAGAAGATTTCCGGACGCCAATAGTACTTAGAGAGAAATTAGGTATGAACTATGAAGAGATCTCAAACCTGTTGCAGCTGCCAGCAGGAACCGTGAAATCAAGAATTGCTAGAGCACGATCAAAGTTAAAAGATGATCTTTTGGGGAACAAAACTATGTTGAGTCCCGTCAAAGAGGTAGATAATGAATAATTCTGAAATACCAAACCATGAGTTAATTAGCGCTTACCTAGATGGTGAAGTGACTCAAGAGGAACGCGCCCTTGTCGAAAACAGTCCCGATCTATTAAGGCAAGTAGAAGAACTTAAATCCCTGTCTAAAGAAATAGAGAAAATCATTTTCAATAATACGGATAGGAAAGAAAGCCAAATACTATCTGCTGTCAATGAATCAGAAAAACTTTTGTTCCAAGATTCCAATATCGCTGAAAATGTTCTACCTCTTCAGAAACCTGCTCGTTCTTCCGCCCTACGGCCTTCACGGACATTGATAATCTCATCTGTAGCTGCTGCTTTATTAGCTTTTTTTGCTATTCCTTTGTTTAAGTCAGGTACACAAGATAGTGACTCTTTTGTTACTGCTGCTGTCATTTCAACTGATTCTGAACGTTCCGAACCACAAGTAATAGAAGAACCTGAGGTGATTACAGAAACAGAAGAAGTCCCCTCAAGTGATGAAAATGATAATGGTGCTGACACTGCTGCTGCGCCTTTTGATGGTGAGTCAGAAGTAGCAACTGATACCTCAGATTCAACGCAAGAAGAAGCAATTGAGCCAACCGAGGTGGAAACAATAGAAGAAAAAAGTGCTTCTCTCACGAATGAGCAAAGTGTAATGTCGTCACCCTCCCCCCCATTTGCAACGGAGACAATTACTACTTATGGGGTTGAATCTACTGGCATAAATTCGTTGTTGCTAGCGGACGCACGAATTGAAACGGGTGAAGGTTTTGACAGTTTCATTATTGAGTTATCTGTTCCTGAGAATGTGAATGCTTCTTCCCCTGATCAACTCATTCCTGGGTCATACGCTGTTGAATTAAATGGGGAGTTTCAGATCTCCGAGGAGGAAACCTTTGTCCTCCCTGAAGAAATTACTAATTATCTTGTCGTGAATTTAACCGCCCATGGCATTATTTGGATTGATGAAGAGCCTGGTTATGAACTTACCTGGGAGCCAAATGATGAAGTTATAGAAGAGGAGGGTTCTAATCTTCTCGCATTTTATCGAGGAGATTTCGAAGGAAACCTTACATTTATTGTTGGAATGGACTCTGTTCGCCCTTTCAGAACATCTCTGGGATCAAATCCCCCTAGATTAATCATAGAAATTCAGCACATTGAATAAACTGAGGGTTTCTTTGCGGACAAATAATATTTGAGTCCAATTGTCCTTGCGAGCATTATTGTCTCTAAAAATTAATGCATTTCCACACTTACAGGGTATTCTCACGGTCATGGTTCAAACGGAAAATTCATTTTCAAATGACGGCGAAAAAGCGAATCCATCCACGTCCTGGGAAAGTATAGCAACCAAAAAAATTGTAGATGGCGTTGAGGTTATAAGAACTAAAACCACTGGGCCAGCTATTCGTATTAGCCGAACCGTTGTGTATGGGTTAACCATGAGTTTAATTTTTTTAATCAGCATCCCTTTCTTAGTAATAGGGACTTCCCGTGGGTTTATTGAACTTTTTGACCACTGGGTGTTTTCTACCCGCGACACAGCTGTTTGGTTCGTATATCTAATGAGTGGACTAATTTGGACTGGCGTTGGACTCTTGATTTGGAAGAAACGGCCTAAAGGGGCTGCTACTCCCAAACAAAAAGTCCCAGATGGTGGGAGTGATAATGTCTGATCCCAGAGAAGTAATTATTATTGGATCCGGTCCAGCAGGGCTCACGGCTGCTATTTATACGGCTCGAGCGAATCTTCATCCATTGGTGATTGAAGGAGAGCCATCCTCTACTAGCGATCAACCAGGCGGGCAACTTATGTTAACCACTGAGGTTGAAAACTACCCGGGTTTCCCTGATGGGATTATGGGTCCTGACCTTATGTCTAATTTCCGTTCTCAAGCAGAACGATTTGGCGCAGATATTTTGACTAAAAAAGTAACACGGGTTGATTTATCATCTTCTCCCTTCGGAGTTTGGGTTGGGGACCCAACCGAAGAAACCCCCAGTTATTTAGCGAATTCACTAATAATTTCTACCGGGGCAAAAGCGTTAATGCTTGAATTGCCCAATGAACTTAGTCTTGTTGGGCATGGTTTATCTACTTGCGCTACCTGCGACGGTTTTTTCTTTCGTGACCAAGAAATCGGAGTTGTTGGAGGGGGGGATTCAGCTGTTGAAGAAGCTGTGTTCCTTTCACGTTTTGGAAGCAAAGTCACAATAATTCATAGGCGCGATGAATTGCGGGCTTCGAAAATTATGCAAGAGCGAGCTCTTTCTAATCCCAAAATTGACTTCCTTTGGAATCATGAAGTGGTGGAATACTTGGGTGGAACAAAACTTGAAGGAGTGAAAGTGCGCAATGTCTTGACAAGTGAAATTAGTGAATTGCCATTATCAGGTCTCTTTGTTGCCATAGGGCATACCCCAAATACTGAGATTTTCAAAGGACAAATCACGCTTCTTGATAATGGTTATATTCAAACTGAGCACGACTCTTCAAAAACAAATGTGGATGGAGTATTTGCTTGTGGGGATGTCCAAGATTTCACATACCGGCAAGCAATCACTGCTGCTGGATCAGGTTGCATGGCTGCAATCGATACTGAACGTTGGCTAGAAGAACAAGATTTGAAGTAACTTGCCATATGTTCCACACAACCAGTAATTTGCCGACTAACTTTAAACCTACGCAACTCTTCTAAAATAGAAACTGGAGATTAAAAATGTCGGATGCGACAACAACTTTAACCGCAGGAACTTTCGATGAAGTAATAAATTCTTCAGAGAAACCAGTGCTCGTTGATTTTTGGGCTGAATGGTGTGGTCCATGTAAAATGATCGCTCCCATACTTGAAGAAATAGCCGCTGAGCAGGACGAACACCTTCAAATCGCTAAATTAAACGTCGATGAAGCAGCTGATGTTGCTCGCCGGTTTGAAGTAATGAGTATCCCAACCTTGATCCTCTTTGAAAATGGTGTCCCTGCTAAAAGAATCGTTGGAGCAAAAAGCAAAGACGCCCTTTTGGATGACCTTTCTGAGTTCCTCTAACTTTTCATCTGTTCATAAACCGGTAAGCTAAAGCCTCATGACGTTTGGAAGCCGGAACGATGGAAAGAAATACAAGTAGCTCAAATAACCTTACCGCTGGAGAAGAAGGTCCTCTTGTTGAGGAACTCCATCGAATGTTAATGAATGCTGGGTTCCCGGTTCAGAATAATATTTCAGTATTCTCAGACGATACTGAAGCAGCATTGCGCCTATTTCAAGAAAGTCGCCGTATTGATATTTCAGGCATATGTGATCAGAGAACTTGGGATGCTCTTTTGGAAGCTGGGTATCTTTTAGGGGACCGTCTACTTTATTTGGGGCGCCCAATGCTTCGAGGAGAAGATGTCGCAGAACTACAAAGGGCAATGGGATCTCTCGGCTTCAATCCTGGCAAGGTTGATGGGATTTTTGGACCTGATTCACAAAAAGCAGTGGAGTTATTCCAAAGAAATTCAGGGTTAGTCGTTGACGCGATTTTTGGTCCTAATTGTTTATCGGCTTTAAAAAAATTAGGAAACCGGAAGGAACAAAACTCTGTTGCTGTTTTGCAAGAACAGGAGCGGATTGTTTCAAAAATTAAAAACGCTGAAATTCCCCACATTGCAATCGGTGACTTAGGTGGATTATCAGCGATGGCTTCTGATTTCGCAAAAATTCTTCGAGAGTCACATATCGAAGCTAATTTGATACAGCACTACGATGTTTCTGAACACGCAAATTACTGTAATAAACATGGAGTTGACTTATACATCGGGCTCTATCCGGTCCAGGAAGAGGAAAAGTCTATTTCTTATTATTCTGCTAAAGGTTTTGAGTCCCCTGGAGGTGCATACTTTACTAAATTATTAGCGAAAGAAATTGCACCTTTTTTTAAAGGGGGAGTGCAAACCCATGGTCACTCTGAGCAAATTCTTCGAGAGACCCGAATGCCTGCTGTGGTTGTTCGGATAGGACCAACGAAGGATTTTGTAGAAATTGCCCCACAATTATCTTTAGCGCTTAAAGAGGCTGTTCTCATCTGGTTTTCGAAGCCATTTGAAGAAATTCCGGCATAATTTTTCATTTTTATCTTTTTTTAACATTTCCCCTGCTTAGAGGCATAAATTTGAGGAAAATCACAGGTTTTTCCCCAAGATGGGGATAAAAACCTCTGCACAACTAAAAACCCTATATCTTAACTTCAGAGTTGCGCTTGTTAGCCTTTAAATATATGAGGTTTATGCATCAGAAATTATTTTCAATATCCGGCTTAGATCTTCAGTGTCTGCAAACTCAATAAGTATTTTTCCTTTGCGACTTCCAATTGAAACTCCTACCCTAGTTGAGAGTTTCTCACTGAGGATTTGCTCCACTTCTAACTCTGCCGCTGAGCGCTCTTTTGGTTTCTTAGGCTTGCTACGGACATTGATTCCTTCTCGAACAATTTTTTCTACATCTCTAACTGTAAGTGACTCATTCACAATTCTTTGAGCTACTTGATCCTGCTCTTGTCTTGAAGCAAGTCCAAGCAATGCTCTAGCGTGCCCCGCAGTAATAGAACCACTCAATAGAAAATTCTGTACTGAAGCTGGAAGTTGGAGAAGCCTCAGTGCATTCGCAATCGTTGGCCTACTTTTACCAACACGTTTAGCTACCGCATCCTGGCTTAACCCAAAATCATCAATAAGTTGTTGAAAAGCAGCTGCTTCTTCTAAAGCCCCTAAATCTTGCCTATGTAAATTCTCAACAAGTGCATGTTCAAGGGTCGTTAGATCTTCTATGTCCCGAACCATTGCTGGAATTCGATCAAGCCCAGCTCTTTTCGCAGCTCTCCACCGACGCTCTCCAGCTATTAACTCAAAAGAGTCTGCTGATTTTCTACGCACTAAAATTGGCTGAAGTACCCCCACCTCTCGAACCGACGCCGACAAGCTTTCTAAAGCTTCTTCATCAAAAATATCTCTCGGTTGGAAAGGGTTAACGGTAATCGCTCCAATCGGTAATTCCTGATACCCCGTTGTTCCTGAATAATAATTTCTTTCATGCTCTTTTTGATCAGTGGGAATAAGCGCCCCTAAGCCTTTTCCTAAGCCTTTTTTTTCACGAGCCACTAGAAATCTCCCTTGCTAAAGCCCTATATGCAATAGCTCCTCTGCATTTAGGGTCATAATAAATTATCGGTTGTCCATATGATGGAGCTTCTGACAATCGCACCGATCGAGGGATGACCTGGTTGCAGACTTTATCTCCAAAATGCCCTCTGACTTCTTCTACAACTTGTGAAGCAAGTTTCGTTCGGGCATCAAACATTACTAAAGCAATCATAGAAATATGGAGTTTCTCATTTAAGTGGGTTTTTACTTTCTCAACATTACTTAATAGTTGTCCAAGTCCTTCCAATGCAAGGTACTCGCACTGAATAGGTACTAGAACCTCATCAGCCGCTGTTAGAGCATTGACTGTTAATAACCCTATGGATGGAGGGCAATCGATGAACACGTAGTCATATTCATCAATAATTTTTTCAATGGCTGTTTTTAAGAATCTTTCCCTATTAAATGCAGAAACTAGTTCAATTTCAGCTCCTGAAAGGTCCCTATTAGCTGGCGCCAAAGAAAGCGAAGGCCACTCTGTCGTGACAATACATTCACTCATTTCGGCATTTCCAAGAATAACCTCGTAAATAGATGTTGAAAATGAGTTCGGATCTACACCAAGAGCTGACGTGGCGTTCGCTTGAGGGTCGAAATCAACAACGAGTACTTTGTTTCCAAGTTCTGCTAAACATGTTGCGACGTTTATAGCAGTAGTTGTTTTCCCCACTCCACCCTTCTGATTAGCTACTGTAATTACCCGTGGAGTCGGATTTAACGAGGAAGGATGCTTTGTTGACTTGAGTAAATCTTCCATGTCTTCCGTTTCCCCTGTTCAGAACATATTCAAACAATTCCGGTTTTTAAGTTTTATCACCCTATAAAAATCTGTCAATTCAAATTATTTACACTTGTTTCACGTGAAACTTTTCGTCATAGCGTTTCACGTGAAACATCACCATAAAGGCCTTTTTTTAGGGACCCCTGGCCGCCTTGGGAGCCGATTTCCAGGATTTTTCTGTAATTGCAAGACTTGAAACGTTCCGTTTTCTTGTTTGTATGTTTTTGTGGAAATAAGTCCCGTTTCTTCCAAAGCAGGATTCTCCCAGCGTTTAGTTGTTGTTGGTGGCTCACTAACTACCAAAAATCCACGTAATTTTAGTAGTCGACACGCACATTCTGCTGTAGTTGGCGGTGGACCAAAGGATCGAGCAGTTACAAAATCAGCAGATTCTTCATATTTTTTGTTTCTTGCAACATTTTCAACCTCATCACAAATTATTTCGACCCGTTCCTCTACAGATAAAGTTTTAATTGCCCAAAGTAGAAAATTAGCGCGTTTCTTTTTCCGCTCTATAAGAACAAACGACCAATTTTTTAAAGAATCCGCCAAAATCAAGGCTGGTACTCCCCCACCAGACCCAAGATCAACCACTTTTCCTGGTTGCCTTCTATCGGTATTGTCCATTATTGTCTGAAGAAATCCTTCAGCATGTAAAATATGTTCCTGAACAGGCGGTTTCCCTAAAAAATTTAAGTTTTTCGCACGTATCAGGATTTCTTCTAAATCCATATGAACTATGTGCTTGGGTGTAAAACAACCCGTCTACGAGGCTCTTCTCCATCACTGCTGCTCGTAACACCTTCTATGTCTGTAGTAGCGTCATGAACAATTTTTCGATCTGCTGACCCCATTGGCTCTAACGCTAACTCCTTGCCCGTATCTATGACGGTTTCTGCCTGTTTTTTCGTAAATTCCACGAGAGAAGCTTTTCTTTTCTCCCTGTATCCGCCAACATCAACGGATAAACGGTTTGTTTTCCTGCCACCGGCATGCCGTTGAACCACTGTTCTCGTTATGTCTTGCAATGCGAGCAATGTTCCAGCCTTTGGTCCTATCAAAAGACCTACTTCTTCTCCATCAACAGAGCCAATGATTCTTTCTTCTTCCATACGAATGCTGACTTTGGCATCCACATCAAAATTTGAAACTATCCCCTCTAGAAACGCAATAACAGCTATTTCCTGTTCAGGTTGAGGCATTGGTTCCCGGTCCTCTAACTGTTTCTTTGGTTTGTTAGGGGCTCTTTTAGGTTTATTATCTTGTTGTTTAGTTTGGTTTGATTGCTTAGTTTTGGTTTTGTTATTTGCGGTTTTTTCATTCTTTTTTCTACGATTCCGCTGGTTATTCCCATTTTTTGAAGGAACATCAACCGGTTTTACTCTTGCCCGCACCCGAGCTTCTGTTTTTTTTAACCCAAACAGTCTATTTTCTTCTCGTGTCACTACTTCAAATTCAGCATCTTCTCTTGCTACTCCAAGTTGGTCAAGTGCTAACTCCTCAGCCGCTGCAATATTTTCTGCTCGTACTTCTACCCATTCCATTTTTATCTCTTCTTTTTCTTGTTTCGACGACGTGAGCCTGGCGTGTCTTGTTGATTATTTTTCTTTGGTGTCACCCTTTTTGATGTAGGGCGACTTTGTGGCTCTTTACGCTCTGCCACCTTTCCTTTTTTAGGAGTTTCTGCTGATGCATTAGGTGGTTTTTTCTTGCGTTTTTTTGGCGGGTTTGTTACATGCCGCCTCGATCCATGTACTTCTGTATCTGATTCTGGTCTTCCAGGTTTTTCTTTCTTGGCTGCCTCAACCATTTCTTTTGTTGGTCGTATCAACTCTTCTGATTCAGCGTCATCCCCGTAATATTTTCGTGTTATAAAAAGTTGTGTTAACACTCGGAAAGCGTTGGATGTAAGGAAATAGAAAACAAGAGCTGCCGGAAATGTAAAAGAGAATATTGGCAACATAAATGGCATATATTTCATAATAAATTGCTGCTGAGCAGGCATTTCAGACATAGAGGCCGATGAGCGAGACTGAATTTGTCGTTGTTGATACCAGGCAGATAAGCCCACTAGGAACACAAGTAATAAATATGGGAATCCACTAATAAAGTTGTCTTTTAGCGCCCCTAAGGGACTTACCGCTAGATCTAATCCCCAGGATTTCATTTTTGTAGCATTAGCTAGGTCTAAATACATTTGCGTATCTTTTCCTACAAAATCAGGGTTAAATACTCGCTCAGGAAAGCCGGTTGTTTGCAACGGGTTATTTCCTGTTAATACTGAGTCCCCAAGTGCTAAACCAACATCGCCTGTTCGTCTAGTAAGTCCTCGAACAGTGTAGAAAAGCCCAAAAAATATAGGCATTTGAGCAAATAATGGCAAACATCCAGCAAGAGGATTTATTCCATTTGCTTGATACAAAGCCATCATTTCCTGATTTAACCGTTCTCGGTCATGACCATACTTTTTTCTCAGTTTCTTAAGTTCTGGGGCTACCCGTTGGGTTGCGATCATGCTTCGTGTTTGCTTTAGTGTTACTGGAAAAAGAACAATCATCACAAAACAGGTAAAGATGATAATTGCTCCGGCATAATCAGGAATCAATGAATAGATCTGCGTTAATATTTTTCCAAAAAATTCTAACATTTGTTGTCCCTTGCGGGAATTGGGTCATATCCATGGCTTCCAAAAGGATGGCATCGACAAAGACGTTTTGTCGTATACCAACCCCCTCGTAAAACTCCATGGGTTTCAATAGCTTCATATGCATATTCAGAACATGAAGGAACATACCGACACGATGGTAATCGGTTAGCTGATAACGTTTGATATGTAGAAATTACCCTTTGAGCAGCTCTTTTATAAATATTTTTATTAATTTTCGTTGTGTTCATTTTTTATTTTTAAGTCTTTTAATGCTTTTCCTAAAAGTTCAATTTTGGGAAGATTTTCTTCTTTAGTTGAATAAACTTTTATTAAATAGTTTCCTTCTGGAATTATTTCAGGGTCTCTAGAGACTAATTTTCTAAACTCTTCGCGGTATTGACGCCGAATTTTGTTTCGAACAACTGCTGTCCCAACTGTTTTTGGTATAGCAAACGCCAAACAAGGTACTTTTGTATTTTCGTTGAGGTAAATCAGTTCAATTGAGCCTTGTTTGGTCCGGGTTCCCCGTCGTAACAAAGCTGCATGTCGATCTCGCCCTTTAACTCTTCCAATTATGCTGACAGTTTTTGCCTTCCACGCCGCCGACGCGCCTTAACAATGGCTCGGCCCCCTCTTGTTGACATTCGTTGTCGAAAACCGTGTTTTTTAGACCGACGACGAACATTTGGTTGAAATGTTCTTTTCACTTTTTAATCCTTTTTAGAAATAATTTAATTCTTGTCAACACACCCTGGCTTCCAAGCCCGATTTTTGATCGGCTTTCGTACTTACCAGGCAGCATTTTTTGTTACTAACACCCTAACGGTAGGGGCTAACTTAAAGCTATCACAACCTTCTGAAAATGTATTTATAAACAATCATAAAAAGTTATCCACAGGCTCTTTGGATGTTTCTAGTTTTGTCTCTCCACACCCTGTGGATAACTGTTAAAAAATGGCTTTGAACAGGGAAAACAAATCCACTGACCTTCCACTGGAAAGTTTTGTTTCCTGCTGCTAAGTTCCTGATTCACATTGAAGAAAACCAAACTCTCCACACCATCGCACACACCATCAACACATTTACCTGACTCTTCGTGGAGTTCAACTAACAAAAAGGAAGAAAATACATGTCAAACGTGACACAACTATGGGATGCATGTGCACAATCTATTCGCGATCAAGTCTCAGATGGAGTCTGGCAATCAACATTTAAAGAAGCCAGGCCTCAATCAATAACAGAAAATGAATTGGTTCTAACCGTTCCAAACCAATGGGTAAAAGCACAAGTTGAAGGAAAATATAATCCGTTGGTAGTCGAAGCACTTGACGACGCTTCTCCGAATCACATTCAACTAATTGTTGAAGTTGACACAAAAAACAATGATGAGGTGGACCTTTTAGAAATAGACACATTAATCCCTGAAAGCAATAGGGAAATTTCTACTTCTACTGGCCCAAGTGCTTATAAACCACCAAAACAAACAACAAAAAATGAAAAATACACCTTTGAGACGTTTGTTACTGGAACCAGCAACCGGTTTGCTCACGCAGCCGCTCTCTCTGTTGCTGAAAGACCAGCTGAATCATATAACCCTCTTTTTATCCACGGAGAAGCTGGTTTAGGGAAAACACATCTATTACAAGCGATAGAAAGCTACATACATGAAAATTATCCAACCCACTCAACAAAATATGTTTCAACAGAAACTTTTTTAAATGAATTTATTAATTCGATTCAAAAAAACAAAAGGTCTGAGTTTAAAAGTAGATACCGAGAAATAGATGTGTTGTTGGTGGACGACATTCAATTCCTTGAAGGTAAAGAAGGGCTCCAAGAAGAATTTTTCCATACATTTAACAGCCTCCACCAAGCCAATAAGCAAATTGTCTTATCCTCCGATAGGCCACCGGATGCAATTTCTACTTTAGAAGATCGGTTGCGTAGTCGTTTTAAAATGGGTTTATTAACTGATATTCAACCCCCTGATTTAGAAACCCGTTTAGCTATTCTTCAAAAAAAGGCAGAAAACGAAACCCTTCCAATTCCTGCAGATGTCCTTGAGTTTATTGCCACACACGCTAAAGAAAATATTCGTGAATTAGAAGGGGCGTTAATCCGGGTATGTGCCTTTGCAAAATTAAACAACCAAGAACTAGACATTGATGTTGCTAAAACCGTTTTGCAAGAATTAATCGCTCTGCGTAAACCAAGAGCTATCACACCCCAAGTGATTCTGGATGCAACAGCAGAAAAATTTGGATTACTAAAGGAAGATATTATTGGTCAGCGCCGTCACCGTCCTCTGGTTACTGCTAGGCAAATAGCAATGTATGTTTTTAGAGAATTAACAGAGTTAAGTTATCCAGCTATAGCTCGGGAGTTTGGTGGGAGAGACCACACCACTGTTATCCACGCCGTTGACAAAATAAGTACACTTATGCCTGCAAAACAACAAATTTACGACGATGTAACAGATTTGATTCAAACAATACGCTCTGGTAAATAATTTGTTCCACAATCCTTGTGGAACAATATAGAAACTGTTGAAAACAAAAGGCTTTACTAAAATTTCGATTTAAAACACCAAAATAGGGGTTGTGGATTACTAAGATAATTAACAACTATTCCACACTTCCAACATCCCTCTGAACAGGACAAATAAGGTATTACACACATATACACATACCTACTACTATTACTAAGAATTTAAAAAATACATAAACAAATAAGGAGTTCTCCACAAGTGAAGTTTCGATGCGATCGCGATGACCTGGTAGAAGCATTAAATACAGCTAGTAAAGCTGTTACAAACCGCGCAACATTGCCAGTCTTGAATGGGCTACAACTAACATTAGAAAAAGATGCTTTAGTAATAATAGGAAGCGATCTTGATTTAACAATTACCGTCACACTGGAAGTAAGCGGTGAAAAAAATGGTGTTTCTGTCGTTCCAGCAAAGTTGCTTTCTGACGTTATCAGGTCAGTTGAATCAGGAATTGTAGATCTAACGGTTGAAGAAACAGATTTACAAGTAATAGCAGGAAGAAGCGAATTTGCCCTTAGGACAATCCCAGCTGATGAATATCCTGTATTTGATGAAATTAGTTCAGACCCCGTGACTGTCGATGCATCAATACTCGTTAAAGCATTAGAACAAGTTACTCCTGCAGCGTCATCAGATGATTCTCGACCAATATTGACTGGTGTATATATGGTTGCAGAAGAAGACGGGTTTAGGTTGGTTGCAACAGACTCTTATAGACTGGCGGTTCGCGATATGCCAGGATCTTCTTTATTAGCTGGAAAAAAACCGATTCTTGTACCATCAAGAGCTCTTACCGAACTTGCACGTTTATTAGAAGGAAATCAAGAAGTATCCCTTCATCTAGGCGACAAAGACGCTTCTTTTGTAGTCAATAATGTAAAAATGACAACACGGTTAATAGAAGGGGAGTTTCCAGACTATAAACGTCTAGTTCCAGAGGATAACCCTAATAAATTAACAGCGAACCGAAACGAATTAAAAGACGCAGTGAAAAGGGTGCGATTATTAGCACAAGAAGCAACACCGATACGTTTAGAGATGAATTCTTCCGGATTACAATTGATAGCAAAAACACAAGATATTGGAGAAGCGCACGAAACAGTAGATGCAAGTTATGTGGGAGATGATTTAACAATTGCTTTCAATGCAGAGTATTTGTTGAAAGGTTTAGAAATTGCTCCAGGAGAAGACATAACTCTTGAAACCAGAGATAATCAAAAACCAGCTGTTTTAAAAGCAGATGAACATCCAGAGTTTTTGTATCTTCTAATGCCTGTTCGAATTTCATAAGAGCTGGTTCATGGTTCATGTCCGCCATCTCTGGCTACAGAACTTTCGTAATTACAAAGAACAGGAAATTTCATTTACCAAAGGGACAACAATTGTTTTTGGGGCAAACGGCCAAGGAAAAACAAATCTCATTGAGGCAATAAATTATCTTGGAACAGCCTCCTCTTTTAGAGGAGCACCTATAGATGCTTTGATTAGAAATACTTGTGAAACAGCTGTTATTCGAGCAGAAGTTTCCCACCAAGAAAGAGAACTTTTGGTAGAAGCGGAAATATCAAAGTCAAGACAAAACAGTATTTCTGTAAACAAACAAAAAATTCGACCAATAAGAAACTTGGTAGGGCTTATCCCAATCACTGTTTTTGGCCCAGACGACCTTTCTTTGGTTAAAGAAGGACCGAGTTTAAGAAGAAACTATATTGATGACCTTCTCGTTCAAATACATCCAAAAAATATGAAAATAAGGATGGATTTTGAAATGGTTTTGAAACAGAGAAACGCTCTTTTAAAACAAGCTAAAGGACGTTTAAACAGTGAAGAGGAAAAAACCCTTGAGGTTTGGACTGAACAATTTGATTCTTTGGGTCATGAGTGGGGAGAGAAAAGGAAAGAAACCCTTGCCGAAATTAACAAAGGTGTAAAAACTGCCTACATGGAATTAGCTGGAGACAAAAAGGGCATTGCGCTAAATTATCAACCACCCTGGTTAGAGAAAGGATTAAAAAATTCTCTATTGTCGGTAAAAACCGATGAATTAAGAAGAGGAACTTCACTTATTGGCCCACACAGGGATGAAATAGAAATCAACTTGGGGAACATGCCGGCCCGTACACATGCATCACAAGGGGAGCAACGCACAATTGCTTTAGCACTACGTGTCGCTGGACATCACTTATTAAATGACGTACATAAAACGAAACCCATACTACTACTAGATGATGTTTTTTCAGAACTTGATGAGGACCGGACGCAAGCACTTTTAAAACTTCTAGTTGCAGATCAAACGTTTATAACAACTGCTATACATCCAGAGAAAATAATGACATCAACGTATTTAACTGTAAAAGAGGGTGAAATCACAGAAGTATGACCCTTTTCTAGTTTTGTGGTTTAGCATAAAAAAATGAGCTGGGAACCTCTTTATGGTGAAGAAAAACAACCTAAAAAAATAAATACATTATTAAACACAATTATGTATAAATTAGCAGGAACCTCTACCGGTGAAATAGAACAAATTTTCTCAAACTGGGAACTAATAATTGGAGAGAAACTAGCAGAATATAGCCGTCCTACACATATAAAAAACAACTGTTTATACATCCAAGCTGATGATTCAGTGATTGCAAAAGAACTTCAATGGCGTAGTAAAGAGGTTATAGAACAAACAAATAAATTAGTTTCAAATACATTGATCGAAGAAACTAAAATAAGTTCAAAAAAACAAAAATAATTAAGGTAATTTACCCCTCACACACCTAACTAAATTTATTGGAGTAAACCCCTATCTAACATGGGGAAATGGTAGAATTAAACTCTTGTGATTTACCCCTCTGACCTCGGGTTATGCAAAAAAACAACTGGTGGTTTCTTGGAATTTCACAATTTAAAAATTTGTAGGGATTTCTAATAAAAATGACACAAACCACTGACGTATACAGTGCTCAAAGCATTCAGGTTTTAGAAGGACTTGAAGCTGTTAGAAAGCGCCCAGGAATGTATATTGGTTCGACTGGACCAACAGGACTTCACCATCTTGTTTACGAAGTGGTAGATAATGCTGTTGATGAAGCCATGGCTGGTCATTGCACACAAATAGAAGTGGAAATTCTTCCTGATGGAGGTTGTGAAGTTAGAGACAATGGCCGTGGAATCCCTGTAGGAAAACATCAAAAATATAAAGATAAGTCAGCAGCTGAAGTGGTTCTAACAGTGCTGCATGCAGGGGGCAAATTTGGAGGCGATGGGTATAAGGTTTCAGGCGGCCTCCACGGGGTGGGAGTGTCCGTTGTTAATGCTTT
Organism: Acidimicrobiales bacterium; assembly: GCA_030742755.1. Lineage (GTDB taxonomy): Bacteria > Actinomycetota > Acidimicrobiia > Acidimicrobiales > MedAcidi-G1 > MedAcidi-G1. The sequence continues at coordinate 30,069 of JASLTU010000007.1, forward strand.
AAGTTCTCGTGTAGAAGTTGAGATAGATAGAGATGGAAAAAGATATTTTATGTCTTTTAAAAACGGGGGAGAGCCTAATGACAAATTAGGAGCCACTGGAAAATCTCCTACTAACGAAACAGGAACCATCGTTCGGTTTTGGCCAGATATTGAAATTTTTAAAGAAGGCGTTGATTTTCGAGCAACAACGCTTCTTGAACGTTTTCAGATGATGGCATTTTTAAACAAAGGGCTAGAAATCACATTTGTTGACAATAGGGAAAACTCCAACAATCAAAAACATTCTTACCAATATGAAGGAGGAATAAAAGATTTCGTTCAACACGTAAATTCGTCAAAAGAAGCACTATTTGAATCTGTTGGCTACTTTGAAGAAAAAGATGATGACCAAGAAGTTGAAATAGCCTTCCAATGGAACACTGGTTTTAACACGGACGGAATCCATTCCTTTGCAAATGGAATTGCTACAAGTGAAGGGGGGATGCACGAGCAAGGTTTTCGCACAGCTCTCACCCGAGTTGTTAATAAATATGCTCGAGACAGCGGGCAATTAAAAGAAAAAGATGACAGTCTTCAAGGAGAAGATATACGTGAAGGATTAACAGCAATAATTTCTGTCAGGTTAAGAGATCCACAATTCGAAGGACAAACTAAAGGAAAACTTGGGAACGTTTCAATTAAATCACTGGTTGAAAAAGCAACAGGGGAACATTTAAAAGATTGGTTTGAAGAAAATCCACCTGAAGCGAAAAGAACTATTCTAAAAGCAGTCCAAGCTGCTCGTGCTCGCATAGCTGCTAGAAGCGCGAGAGATGCGACTCGAAGGAAATCAGCATTAGATGGAGCAGGACTGCCTGGAAAGCTAACAGATTGTTCAAGTGAGAACCCAGAAGAAGCCGAACTGTATATTGTTGAAGGGAATTCCGCTGGTGGGTCAGCGAAAGATGCTAGAGATCCAAGGACGATGGCCATACTTCCCATTAGGGGAAAAATTTTAAATGTTGAGCGGTCAAGAGTTGACAAAATGCTCAACAATACAGAAGTGCAAGCATTAATTTCAGCTATTGGAGCAGGTTTTGGTGACGAATTTGATTTAGAAAAAATTCGATATCACAAAATTGTTCTCTTAGCAGATGCGGATGTTGACGGAAGTCACATTCGAACCCTTCTACTTACTTTTTTATATAGGCAAATGAAAGAACTTGTTTTAAATGGACATGTTTATATTGCACAACCTCCCTTATTCTCTACCGAAATAAAAAAATCAAAAATTTATTTAAAAGATGAACATGCAAAAGAAGCGTTTTTAAATGAAAACCCCAAACACAAAGCAGAGTTCGGAAGATTGAAGGGTTTGGGGGAAATGAACGCAGAAGAATTATGGGATACAACACTAGACCCAGAAAAAAGAACTCTTTTGAAAGTGACCGTTGAACAAGCATCTATCGCAGATGAGGTTTTCTCAAAACTTATGGGTGAAGACGTTGAAAGCCGAAAGAACTTTATTCAAACAAACGCTAAAGACGTTCGATTTCTAGATATTTGAACTAACTAAAGGAAGACATGAGCGATACGGATATTTCACCTCCAGAAGAACGAAATGATGGAGTTGAAGATGTTGAAATACAACAAGAGATGGAACAATCTTTTCTTGATTATGCAATGTCGGTCATTGTTGCTCGCGCTTTGCCAGACGCTAGAGATGGATTAAAACCAGTTCACCGCCGCATTTTGTGGGGGATGTATGACACAAATGTTCGTCCTGACCGATCACATGTAAAGTGTGCGACAGTCGTTGGTGAGGTCATGGGTCATTATCACCCACATGGCGATAGTGCTATATATGAAGCATTGGTCCGCATGGGTCAAATATGGTCTTTGCGCTACCCACTCATTGACCCTCATGGAAACTTCGGTTCTCCAAATGATGGTGCTGCTGCGATGCGGTACACAGAAAGCCGCCTTTCTGAATTAGCAATGAGAATGATGGAAGGAATAGATGAAGAAACGGTTGATTTTTTAGATAATTTCGATGGTTCGTCACAAGAACCGAAAGTTCTTCCAGCACGGTTTCCAAATCTTCTTGTAAACGGAGGCCAAGGGATTGCTGTTGGAATGGCAACCAACATACCTCCACACAATCTTCGAGAAGTCGCTGATGCTGCTATACATCTCATAAATAATCCAGAAGCAACCATTAAAGAACTTATGGAATACATAAAAGGCCCGGATTTTCCTACAGGAGGAGAGATACTTGGCCATTCTGGTATTCATCAAGCCTATATGACTGGGAAAGGGTCTATTAAAGTTAGAGCTAAAGCTGAAATAGTTGAAGGCGGAAAATACGATCAGATAGTCATTACTGAAATTCCCTACCAAACCAGTGTCGAAACAATTGAGGAAAAGGCAGCAGATCTAGTAGATAGAAAAGCACTTGACGGAATTCGGCTAATTAGAAACGAATCAGCAAAAGGAAAAACCCGGCTTGTCTTTGAACTCAAAAAAGACGCGCCAGCCTTAGTTATTTTGAACCAGCTTTACAAAGGGACTCCACTACAAACTTCTTTTTCCGTAAATATGGTTGCGTTAGATGATGGTGTTCCTAGAACAATGACGCTTCTTGATGCTTTGACATGTTGGGTAAACCATCAAATTGAAATTGTTACGAGAAGAACTGAATACAGGCTTGAAAAAGCTGAACACGAACTCCATATCAATACAGGACTTTTAAAAGCAATAGGAATGATTGATGAGATTATTGCAACAATCAGGGCGAGCGAAGACCGGGCAACTGCCAGAGAATCGTTAATGGCTGAACCATTTGAATTCAGCGAACTACAAACCAATCACATTTTAGACATGCAACTAGGGCGTTTAACCCGTTTAGGGAGAGACCAAATAGAAGAAAAAGTAGCTGAACTAACCGAATCCATATTAGAACTCCAAAAAATTCTCGCTGATGACAAAATCTTGAGAAATATCATCATTGATGAACTTAGTGAGATTCGTGACGAATTTTCTAATGATCGGAGAACAGAACTCGTTGTTGATCCAGGGGATTTCTTAATAGAAGATTTGATAGAAGACGAAGATCTTGTTTTCTCCCTGAGCGCAGGCGGTTATGTCAAAACAGTATCTAGTGATGAATTTAGAAGTCAAGGAAGAGGGGGGAGAGGGGTGGCAGGAGCCGCACTTAAAGACGAAGATCTGATTACAACAATTTTGCATACATCAGCTCACGCCTATCTTCTTTTCTTCACGAACCTTGGAAAGGTTTATCGTTTAAAAACTCATCAAATTCCCACGATGGGAAGAACCGCCCGAGGGACAGCAATCGTAAACCTTTTGCAACTATCTTCTGATGAAAAAGTCGCAGCAGTTATTGATACTAGAGATTATGAAACAAACAGGTTTTTAGTTTTTGCAACGAAACGAGGACAAGTCAAAAAGACAAAATTCACAGAATATGATAAATCTCGATCAAAAGGGCTAATTGCTATCAACCTTAAAGACGGAGATGAATTAGTTCGTGTTGTTCCAACAACAGGAGAAGATGATATTTGTCTTGTAAGTTCAAATGGAAAAGTAATGAGATTTCATGAAAAAGAAGCTCGCCCAATGGGGCGATCAGCTGGAGGAGTACGCGGAATTAAACTCAAAAGCGAAGATGAGGTCGTAGCTGTGAGTATCGCAAGAGAAGCAAAGACTCTTTTAATAGTTACTGATAAAGGATTTGGGAAAAGAACAGAGATGGAGAATTTCAACCCCAAACATAGAGCGGGGCAAGGGGTAACAGGAATCAAACTATCTGAAGATAGAGGCAAGGTAGTAGCTAGCCGTGCTGTAGGAGACGATGATGAGGTATTTATGATTTCCTCTAACGGGGTGATTATAAGAATGAAAGTAGATTCGATATCCGTACAAGGAAGAAGCGCAACAGGAGTAAAACTCATGGCTGTTGAAGAAGGAGTTCAAGTAACCGCAATCGCCCCAGTTATACAAGCTGAAGAACTAGAAGAAACAACTTCTGATTTGTAAATTAAAGAAGCGAATTAGATGACATTCGCTGTATGCCATCCATAAAGCCCCACCATTCATCTACAATACGCTTAATGGTTGATGCAGATAATGAAATAGCTGACAATACAGAGGAACCTCTAATAGAGGAACCTGAAACATCAACTGTTGACCTTGTTGAGAGTCACGAAGAAAACAGCGTTCAAGAAACAACGTATCCGGATTCAAACGCGACAGAAGCTGAAAATAAATTCTTTGGGAATTTCGAAACACCGCCTACTCGTCCAAGGAAACAAAGAAAAATTTCAATTTTTGAGAGACGGAGAAGAGTTAAACTTCAGGCTAGGAGGGTAAGAAGAATTGTACGCCACATTGAAGTTTGGTCAGTTCTAAAGATCTCAGTTCTTTTTTACGCTTGCCTTTGGGCAATCTTTCTAATCGCTGGTTTTATGGTTTGGGGTGTAGCTGAGTCATCAGGAACTGTAGGAAAATTAGAAACATTAATAACGGAGCTATTCGCTCTTGACACTTTCAATTTTGATGGGAAACAAATCTTTAAAGGGTATGCCTACGGAGGGCTAGTTCTAGCGATTGCTGGATCTACAATGAACGTATTAATGTGCCTCATTTTTAATTTAATAAGTGACCTAACAGGCGGTCTGAGAATAACAATGGTTGAGGAAGAAACAGTGCGTCCATCACCGCCAAGAAGACTTCGCCGTCGCAGAGTACGTTGATGAAGGTTTCTATTTCTCTTTAGGGCTACTACCGTATTGTTTTGATTCTGCGCGATATCGTAGAGTTCTTTCAATGAGTAAATTGGGCCTATAGCTCAGTTGGTTAGAGCGCACCCCTGATAAGGGTGAGGTCGTTGGTTCAACTCCAACTAGGCCCACAAAGTAACAAATTTTCAAAATGATTCATACTGGGTAAAATTCAAAAGCATGTTTGTTTTCACCAAAAATAGGTTACGTAGATGAGATTATTTTTTAGAGGTCTTCTAGCGCTGTTGGGAGCCGTTGCAATATCAGTAATTCTCAAAGCACGGGAATCGGGTACCGTTCCGTTACAAAGTGGCGGATGGCGGGACCTGGAAACAGATTAACAAGAATGACACCATCAATCGGAATCTTAGGATTAGGAGCAGTTGGATCACAATTAGTTCAACGGTTTAGTACGGCGAAAGTTAAGATCCCTATCATTTTACATGACTTGGATATTTCAAAAACAGCTTCTTTAATAGATCAACTTGACCATAATTTTACTCAAACAAGTGGGGCAAGAATAGAAGATGAAGATATATCAATTCTTGTTATTGCGTCACCTTCAGGGCAACATTTACAAGTAGCGCAACGAGCCATAAAAAAAGGGATATCTGTTATTTCAACCTCGGACAGAATCAGTGATGTTGTCGGATTATTAAAACTGAAGTCCTTAGCTGAGAAATATGATGCTTCGGTTATTGCTGGTGCAGGATTTTCTCCAGGTTTAACGTGTGCCCTTGCCCGGTTTGCAGCTAAAGAATTTGACTTTGTTGATGAGATACACATTGCTAAAGATGGAACTGGAGGTCCTGCTTGCGCCAAGCAACATCATCGGGCAATGAAAAGACCTTCTCTAGATTGGTGGGAAGGGGAATGGGTACGTCGACCAGGTGGTTCAGGAAGAGAGCTAGTTTGGTTTCCAGAGCCAATTGCAGGCTCAGACTGTTATCGGGCTGCTCTTCCGGAAGCGGTGCTACTACAAACAATATTTCCAAATAGTTCTCGAATCACGTCTCGGCTTTCAGCTACACGACAGGATCGATTTACTTCCTGGCTTCCAATGCTAATCCCACCACACAATGATGGTGGCATAGGAGCGGTCCGAGTAGAAGTTCGAGGACGATTAGAAAATGAACGAATTACACGGGTCCTTGGGGCAGTTAGTCCACCATCTTCAGCGGCAGCGATAGTTGTTCAAACACTTACAGAAATGATGATGGAATCATTAATAGACCCCTTTACTGGCGGGGTGGCAAACATAGTTGATTCAACTAGTTTTTTAAATCGGGTAACTGCTAAGGGAATAAAAACAGTGGAATTTGACGGAATGCCGTCAAATTAATTTACTGAAGTAATTCCAATATTGAATCATGGAGGTGGGTATTGGTAGCTACCCATCCATTACGATCCAACAAAACGGATTCCCCTTCCCAGGTTGTTATTAAGCCGCCGCACTCAGGGATGACTGTCAACATGGGAGCAATGTCGTAAATGTAAAGGGATGGATCAATCATTGCATCTATTTGCCCTGTGGCAACCAGAAAATATCCATAACCATCACCCCAGGTTCTTGTTTTCGCTCCACTTGAAAGGATCGCCTTTAATGGTTTTTCAGGCCACCATGGCATATCAAAACTACTAGAAGAGATACAGCTATCCTTAATTTTTTTAACGTTAGAAACTGCGGGAATAGTTTGAGAGCTAAGGGCTCCTAACCCTCTTCCCGCTGCGATGTATTCTCCCAATGCAGGCAAATAGATTGTTCCTATTGCAGGACCGTGGTCATCAATGAGAGCTAATAACGAACTAAATAGTGGAACCCCTCGAACAAATGAAGCAGTTCCGTCAATGGGGTCGATTATCCATTTTCTGGCAGATGACCCATGGGACATGTCTTCTTCTTCCCCGATAATTGTGTCATGGGGGAAATTCTTTCCTATTTCATTTCGGAGGTATTCTTCAACCGCTTTATCGGCGTCTGTTACTTCAGTAGCGTCTTCTTTAAGGTCAATTTTTAGATCTGGTTTTTGAAACCAACTCAGAGTTAATGTTGCAGCCTCTGAAGCTATTCTGTTCGCGAAATCAAATAAGTCTGCATCAACTTGGGTCGTCATGATTTTCAATCTTACTTTGTAACCAGTTGTCTATGGTGAGCCATTCATTATCTAAAAATTTTAAACAAGTAGATGCCTCTTTAGGGAATGTGGGTGGGGGGATTCGCTTGACGTAAATTTCTATAGGTTCTTTAAAGGGGATATTTAACATAATTTCTTTAAAAGAACCGAAAGGTTTAAATCCATGATGCCCAATTAATACCAAATCTGCTTTAGGAGCAGCAGAAACCATTGCCAAAACACCTCCTGGTTTAATGGGGAGTAAATGCTTTAAGTGTTTAACCCTTTGGGCACGAGACGGATCTACCGCTTTTATTTTTTTAATTGCCCTTTCAAATTTTTCCGGTGTGTGAAAAGTTCCCTCAGGGAAAATAATGCATCCGTCGCTACCAAGATTTGTTGTGACGGAATGAACCCCTGAAACCTCTAAGCCACTATTTTTAGCGCCACGAGTCACAAATACATTAGGAAGGCGATTTCCATATAGATCTAGAGATGGGGACAGAAGAAGGTCATTTTTAAGAACATGTCGCGGGACAACATTTCCACCCCCTTTTCCTAAAAGAACTGTTGGGATTAAAGCATCAAAGAAACTACTGTGTTGCGCAGCGATAAGTAAAGGACCTGAGCGGAATGGAGCAAAAGATGGAAAGACGATAGTTGCATTAAAAAATAAACGGGCTCCGAAGAGAAGCGATGAAGCCCAAACGAATTGGACAAAAGCGTGAAGCCTTTGTGAAATGCGTGATTGCAGAAAATAACCACAAATAGTTACAACCCAGAGAAAAAATGCGACGACTACTCCTAAAAGTTCCATTAATAAATACCAGGTGAACATTAAAGAAAATCTGACATGCCGAGAGGAAGATTTTTTCGATATTGTAATTTTTTGATAAATCCCTAAAAAAGGAAATAAAGACATTGAGATGAGAACGTATAAGAAAGATAAAAGCAAAGCAGGAGGAAGGCAAAGGAGAATTAATGTCCTACGCAGAAATGATGGCAAGGCTAGTAACTTCATGCGGGAATGCTTCAAAGCTCCAAAGCGGGGAAGTTACCCAAAAACTCCACCCTCGCGAAGGTCGTTAATTTCTTTTTCTTCATATCCAAGAAGGCCAGCGAGCACCTCTTCAGTGTTTTCCCCCACAGTTGGGGCTTTTGAAGGGGTTTCAACTTCTTCGCCAATAATTTTTACTGGCAAAGGAAGTTGTTCTGCTCCCAAATCATCAATGGAATAGAACGGAAGGCGGTGCTGGAACTGTGGATCACTTGGAGCAGTTTTTGCATTGTAAACCGGAGCAATTGGAGTGTTCTCATCTTCACTAAATTGGATCCATTCACTACTACTTTTCTCCTTAAAGATCGCTTTTAATTCATGTTGGAGATCTAAGTTCCCCTTAGCGTGATCAGCATATTTTGACCCAGGCCATTTCTCAAATAAGTCTGGGCGTCCAATTCCATCACAAAAATTTTTCCAAAATGCTTGTTCTGAAGCCATAAACAAGACGTGACCATCGCTCGATTCATATATTTGATAACGGACACCGTCCCACATTCCAGCTAGACCAGGAGGGCGACGTTCATAGTTATCTGAAGAGTTTCCAGTAACTTCACTTTCTGATCTTTCGTATGCTTTCCAAGTTTCAATCCGATACCAATCCATGTATGCGGCTGCATCAGATTGAGCAAGTTCCATCTGACAACCCAACCCGGTTTCTCTAGCACGGGTAATACCTGCCAATAAAGCGAATGCTCCCAGCATCGGGCCAACATTGATACCAACATTTGGCATATCCCTAGGGATACGAGCAAATCCCAATTCATCAACTTCAGGAGTGATTAAACCGGCCCACGTATCATAAGCAATTCCATGGCTAGGCATATTCTGGTAGGGGCCAGAAGATCCGTAACCAGATAAAGTACAAAAAACAATTTTTGGATTGATTTCCTGAAGCACCTCGTAACCAAGTCCAAGCTTCGCTAACGTTCCAGGGCGCATAGCTTCGACCACAGCATCGGCTTTTTCAACGAGTTCTTTATAAATAGATTTACCATCTTCTGTTTTAAGATTTAAGGCAACACTTTTCTTACCCCTATGAGTGTGTAAGTGAAGAAGAGAAACCCCATTAATGATCGGCCATGTCATTTGGCGAATGTAGTCTCCTTGAGGAGGTTCAATCTTTATCACCTCAGCACCAAGGTCTGAGAAAAACGTGGATATAAGGCCAGGTCCCAATAATGAACTCTCAATTATCCGGACCCCTGATAATAATGGGGTAGCGCTCAATTTAAATACTCCTTCCCGACTATTCTATGGTTGAAACCTATGAACTTTCCAAACAATTTCTTGAGAATGAACATTTATTGATGCGTGAAATAAGAGATGAAGACGTTGACGGTGTTTTAAAACTTAACAATGCGTCTACTCCAGCAGTGAATGAACTAACGAAGACTGAACTTGAAAACATTCTTAAAATGTCTCACAAGTCATGGATAGTTGAACGAGACGGGGTGGTCGCTGCCGCTTTATTAACGTTGGAGTCAGGAGAGTCCTATCAAAGCGATAATTACACATGGCTTGATAACCAATTTGATAACTATTGTTATGTTGATCGAATCATGGTTGATGTACAGGCAAAACGCAATGGATTAGGCAAGCAACTTTATGACATGTTGGAAACCTATGCGAAAGCAATAGGAGCAGAAGTTCTTCTCTGTGAAGTAAATATTGAACCACCTAACCCTCAATCATTGTCGTTTCATAATGACCTCGGATGGGAGCCATTTCACGATAGAGAACATGGTCCTGGCAAGAAAGTACGGTATTTTAAAAAACCTATTTCCGCAGGTTAAACACTAAATTCCTTATTTCATCAACAACTGCATGCGGATCTAGGGATAGTCACGGCTAGCGTTGAAGTATGTCAATTCTTGAAAATGGCACTAAAAATACGACAAGAACATCATCGTTTGGGGTTTCTAAAAGAGAAAGCCACAATTCGGATGATTTTTATAACCGATTCCCACCACTTAAACAAGACACAGATACACAACCATCTCCTCCTTTGACAGTCGATCAATTAATAACTGGTGACTCACGTGATATGAGTTCAATAAATACGAACTCAACAGCTCTTGTTGTCACATCCCCACCGTATTTTGCTGGTAAGGAGTACGAATTAGATCTAGGAGAAAATGGTATTCCTGCTAACTATGTTGAGTATTTACATATGCTGAAAAACGTTTTTGCAGAATGTTGGAGAATACTTGAGCCAGGTGGGCGAATAGCTGTGAATGTCGCAAACCTTGGAAGAAAACCATACCGTTCTCTCAGTTCAGATATCACTCGCATCCTGCAAGACGACATCGGATTCCTCCTCCGAGGAGAAATAATCTGGATTAAAGCAGAAGGAGCGTCAGGTAGTTGCGCATGGGGGTCCTTTCAATCAGCATCAAACCCTGTGCTTCGTGATGTCACGGAACGGGTTATTGTTGCAAGCAAATTAAGGCTAGATAGAGCAATTCCAAGAAAAAAAAGAGAAGAAATGGGATTTCCACATCTCAATACAATAAGAAAAGAAGATTTTCTTGCATGGACATTAGATACATGGCGCATACAACCTGAATCTGCGAAAAGAGTAGGACATCCCGCCCCATTTCCAATTGAACTTCCCAGACGCCTCATTGAGCTTTACTCCTATCAAGGAGATTTAATTCTTGACCCTTTCTGTGGAGCTGGGACTACCGCAGTTGCTGCAAAGAATGCGGGACGTCACTACATAGGGTTTGATACAGATGAAAGCTATATAAGACTTGCCGAAGAGCGTTTAAATTCATAACTAGCTAAACAGCTTTATTAAATCCACCCAACGACACGCTTTACCAAAACATCAACGAACGTTTCATCGGTGTCTTGCAACTCAGTATCAAACGCATCCCTACCACCAACAAGGCGATGAGCAAGCAGTAACTTAGTCAAGCGGACATCTTCTAATAATAAAGAAAACGGGTAATCTTCTACCCCAGCTGAACAAAGTACATTGTGATAATGCCGCAACAGCGCTTCCTCTTCGGATTTATGTTCAGGGGTGAGGGCAGTGGTGATGAAATAGGCGACATCCCAACCAGGCCTGCCTTTTGAAAGAATTTGAAAATCAATTACGACAATGCTTCCATCAGGACGGAACATAATATTATCAAGGCGATAATCACCATGAAGTAGTGTCCATGGAGGCTCTCCCAGAGGTTTTAGAAGAGCAGGAATTTCCTCTTGGGCTTGGTCAAGTATTTTGAGCTTTTCGTCTCCAATAAGATTTCCAAACCGTTCAACAAATTCATTTCTGTTACGAAGGTAACTAGCCCTCCAGACTTTTGGTAGCCGATCTAGAGGCCAAACTCTAGGAGAAATATTTACAGAAGCATCTTGCAACCAATGTGTGGCATGAAACTTGGCCAATGCAGTTAATGCCAGTGATGCGTCATCAAGTGAACCACCTGCTACTTGGCTAGGCGGCCGCGCATCATGAATATCTTCAAGAACGAGCAAATAGCGTCGAAGCGCAGGGCTTTTCCCAGCTAATTCTAAAAATTTTACAGCGAGCCAATTCACACCCTTAGGGGGAAGATGAGTGAATAGAAATTCAATGACTGCATCTAACCAGGGAGTAGGGTCATCATCCATTGCGGTGTAATACACTTTGGGAATTGGAATTCCCATGCCATTAGAAAGTTCCCTGTAGGCAATAATTTCTCGCTCATATAACTGTAACCCTTCACCTAAACCTCTGTTAGCCGGAATTTTTGAAGGAACTTTTACTATCACAGAGGCAGGGAGGTCTTCTCGAATGGCATCCCACGTGAGGAAACACCGATAAACCTCGCCAACAAAACCTATTCCCGTACCTATAACCTCGCGATTAACTTCAAGAACAGCAGCCCCATATTCGGGTTGGAGGCACTCAGTGAACCATTCAGCGGAGAAGTCATCTCCATCCTGAGGAATAAACAGTGTTGAACGCTTTCCCATAACCCCCCGCAAAGTACAGTACTTTAAAGACTGCCAGACGAAAACCAAATACACAAAATCTAAAGCATTAAGTGATCAATGACTTCAAAAAACCTTTCTGAAAACCCGATAATTGGGACTCTTAACGAAGGCTCACTTCACGCTGCATTAAAAACCTTTTTTGCAGAACCAGGAGATCAATTTGAAGTTCCCATAGATGGGTTCGTAGCCGACATATCTCGAGACACCAAACAAGGGAAAATGCTCATAGAGATACAAACATCCTCATTTGCAGCTATGCGGAAAAAATTAACTAAATTACTGGACTCTCACCAGATAAAAGTGATCTTCCCTGTCGCCAAAGAAATACTGATAGTAAAGCCAGGAGTGAAACCTAGAAAATCACCAAAGAAAGAAACTACGCACACTATTTTTAAAGAACTTGTCTCAATTCCGGAACTATTAACTCATTCCAACCTTAGCTTCGACGTGGTAAAGGTAACTGTTAAAAAAATCAAAGAATATGATCCGAAGATACGTCGGAAAAGAGGAGGATTCAGAACAATAAATACTGAATTAGATGCAGTACATGAAACACAGCATTTTTCTGGAATTAATGACTTTATGGATCTTCTCCCAAATAATTTACCACCTGTTTTTACAACTGCTCATGTTGCCGCAAATGCAAAAATTCCTAGATCGGTAGCTCAACAAATGGTGTATTGCTTCAGACACGCTGGGTCTTTGATTCAAGTTGGGAACACAAAAGCAGGGAAAGAGTACCGAATTGCTTTCGAACATGAAAAAGCGGAAAAGTGAATCTGTTAACCTTCTAGGACTACGCCAGCTCCAATATCTACTACATGGGTAAAGATACGAGTTACATAGGCTTCGGCCATTGCAGCTCCTCGTTCGTTTCCTGTATCAAATGAAGCGATTAGAGACATGGCCCCAACCGTGTAATAAAGAACGGCTTGACGGTAGTGATCAACAGCGTCATCAAAGTCGTACTCGACTCCATGGGTTTTTAACGCATTAATCCAGTGCTGAATATAAGATTCCCAATTAGTTGATGCGATTTCTTGTGGAACGCTATTCCCAACAAGATAAGCAATGTCGTTTATCCCCCTTGCGCGTAGGCACAGTTGGAAATCAATGAAAGCTACTTCGCTAGAACCCGTTTTAGAGAAAAACAAGTTATCTAATCGAGTATCAGCGTGGGAAAGAGTATGAGGGCCTCCCGCAAACTTGAACATCAACTCTTCAAAACGAGGCTCAAGTGCTTGAGCAATTTTTATGCTTTCATCAGGGATTTTTCCAACCCATTCATTCACTAGAACCGGAACTCCACCTCTGTAGATTTCAGGAACAGCCGCCATGTAAGCAGGGTCGTCTGGAAGCGGTAACCAGTCAAGCGATTCAAGTTCAGGGTTCTCCCACCAATCAGCATGTAACTGAGCTAAAGCATCTATAGCGTTCAAAACCTGTTCATGTGTTGCCCCCTCAATTTGATCACCGACAGTGTAATCAAGTGAGAGATCTTCAATGAGGAGAACAAACCTTCCATCTTCATCCATTTGAGAGTAAAAACATTTTGGAACACGCAAAACTGAAGTAACGCTCACCGTTCGGTAGAACGCGACTTCACGTGCGTAAATCCCCAATGCTTGCGCAATAGCAAGATTTTCAGGTTCAACACACGGAAGTTTGACAACTAAAGAATCCGGAGCTTCTCCTTGGCTGGAGTACGAGATAGAGAGCAACCCAATCTCCCCAAAAATTCCAGTACCTTCCCCGATATTTTCACACGTGATATCTTCTACTTCAACGTCTGCGAATTCGTCAGATGAACGAAACGCTTGCTGCAACCAATCAGGGGTTATTTCAGAAAGATTTAAGGGAATTACCATCAAAACACTCCTTTTCCTTTACCTACTTTTCCAGCGGTAACCTAAAAAATCAAAATCGTTGTGACATTAGATTCCACAACTAATACCCGAGTCCTTTACGCAGCTGTACCCTAAGAAAAGAGCGATGAATAATACAGTGTCAATTTTAGAATTAATAAAACAAAAGCTTAATAACAGAAAGCTTTCTGCGAATCCTTTAGTAGCTGAACTTCAAAAAGCGTTATCTCGAGATCGCGTGTTAGAAGAAGAAGAAGAAAGGCTCCTTCACTCTAAAGACGAATCGGTTTTCGAAGGGGGTTTGGCTGGCCCGGTATGTTTTCCCATAACGACGGATGAAGTCCAGGCGATCATGCGAATAGCACAACGCCATGAATGCCCTGTAGTGCCTCGTGGCGCTGGCAGTGGTCTAGCTGGGGGAGCGATTCCGTTAGGAGCTCCAATAGTTATTGCCATGACAGAGATGAAAAAGATCATAGAAGTAGACATTGATAACCGAATTGCATGGGTAGAACCCGGGGTAATCAATCTTGAATTAAGCGAATATCTCCGACCAATGGGGTTTCATTATGCTCCTGACCCGTCAAGTCAACAAATTTGCACAATTGGTGGGAATGTGGCGAATAACTCAGGTGGACCTCACTGTCTAGCAGAAGGAGTAACAGACACGCATGTCTTAGCTTTGGAAGTAGTTCTCCCAGGTGGGCAAACAGCACAGTTCGGGGGGATTGACCCGGAACCCGAAGGATTAGACCTCAGAGGGGCGTTTATTGGAAGCGAAGGAACTTTGGGAATAACAACCAAAATAGCTGTCCGCCTTACTCCAAACCCTGAAGCTGTTAAGACAATTCTTATTTCTTTTCCCACCATGAGAACAGCAGCTGAGACAGTGAGCGCTGTTGTCGCTGATGGAATTATTCCAGCAGCAATGGAAGCAATGGACCAACGTACGGTAGAGGTGGTCGAAAGTCATATCCCTGCTGGATATCCCACCGACGCTGGAGCCGTTCTGCTTGTCGAGGTAGAAGGGTTATCTGATGGAGTAGAGATTGACGCGGAGCGTATTTGTGAGATAGCTGAACAACACCAAGCATTAGATATCAGAATCGCTCAAAATTCTTGGCAACGGGAAGCCTTATGGAAAGGAAGAAAATCAGCTTTTGGGGCAAGCACCTACATTGCTCCCAACTACTACCTGCACGACACAGTAGTGCCTCGCTCCCAACTCGCAGACGTGTTGGATCAAGTTAACGAACTCGCCGCAGAACATGACCTTATGATTATGAACGTCTTCCATGCAGGAGATGGAAACCTCCACCCCCTTCTACTTTTTGATGCCGAAGAAGAAGGAACTATTGAACGCGTTCATAAAGTAGCGGCTGAAATAGTGAAGATTTCTTTAAGGGCAGGAGGAGTGCTTTCAGGAGAACATGGAATAGGAATAGAGAAACAAGAATTCATGACCGACCTTTTTTCAGATGAGGACCTGAATCATCAAAATAGGTTGAGGTCTTCTTTCGATCCACAATGTTTAATAAACCCAGGGAAAGTTCTACCCACAGGTCACTCATGCGCTGATATTCAAACGTTGAAAGAGCAACCCGAAGGAATATGGGTTTGAAGATGTCAGGAAAGATTGATGATAGCGTTCGTGAATTCGCCAAAGCAATAGGACCCATAGGCCCCGTAGCTGTTGAAGGTGGTAAGACACGTTGGAACCTTAAAGGGTTGCCTTCCCCTCAAACTAGAATCTTAAATGCCCCAAGTGGAGCAATATTTCATAAGCCAGAAGAGATGATCGTAGTAGTTAAAGCCGGGACTACAGTCGCAGAACTTCACAATCACCTAAAAGCCCAAGGGCAAAGGACCAGTCTTCCAGATAGGGGAGGAACAGTTGGAGGGGCAATAGCAGTTGGAGAAAATGATCTGAATGTTCTAGGGAAAGGACGAGTTAGAGACGCAGTGCTACAACTACGGTACATTTCTGCTGAAGGAGAAATAATTACATGCGGAGCTCCAGTTGTGAAAAATGTCAGTGGTTTCAATCTTCATAAGCTCATGGTCGGCGCATTTGGCACGCTGGGACTCATTGCTGAAGCAACACTTCGAACAAACCCTATTCCTACCGCAAGCAAATGGCTTACTGCCTCATCGAAAAACCCGAAGGAGATCTTTGATTCTCTTTACAAGCCAGCAGCAGTGCTCTGGGATGGAGAGACAATATGGGTTCATTTAGAAGGACACAAGCCCGATCTAGAAAATCAACAACAAATTTTATCAAAAATCAGCCATTTCGAGGAAGTAGAAGGAGCTCCTGGCCTTCCCCGCTATCGGTGGTCATTACCCCCATCGGACCTTAATCACGTGGATCGAACAGATACTGGAAACTTCATCGCATCTATAGGAGTAGGAACGTTATGGGCTGATCGTCCCCAACCCCCCAAAACCATTGATCCAGTTTCATCAGAAGTCACAAAGACACTAAAACATCAATTTGACCCAGTTGGAAGATTAAATCCCGGTAGAAAAATTTGAAATAAGAAACGTAGAAACCATTAGTTTCTTAATTTTGCACTTAAACCTAAATGAATCAGAGATATCCTTAAAGAAGCCACGATGGCATACAAGAAGGGTCCATATCCATGGGAAGCATAGGAACAGGTGAACTGATTCTCGTATTAGTAATTCTGCTGGTTCTATTCGGTGGAGCGAAATTACCTGCACTCGCACGATCACTAGGTAAAGCTCAAAAAGAATTCAAAGAAGGCCAGAGTGAAGACCTTCAAGAAAACGAAGATAACGAGCAAAGCTCTTAATCATTCACTCGCTGACAATAATTTCTTTATCCCGTAAAACCACTATGTCATCGGCGCTATATCCGTGCTCTTCAAGGATGGCAGTGGTGCTTTGCCCTAAGTGGTCGGTTGACCATTGAACTTCAGGTTCTGTTTCCCCCCATCGGACAGGAGGGCGAGCCATTTTCATTAACCCAGCGTCCGGATGTTCCCATTCAACGATGAGTTCATTATTCACGACCTGAGGGTCGGTAAACACTTCATCAATGCTATTCACCTGAGCAGCGGGGACTTCTTCTTCCCGCAATCGACCCATGATCACATCTGTTGGAAATTCTAGAAACGCATTGTGCAAAAGAGCACCTAAAGCTTCAAAATGTTCAGGGACCATTCTTTGTTTCATTGTTTCAAACCTGGGGTCAGCAATCCACTCGGGGTGATCAAGAGCTTTAGACAACCCATTGAATTCCTTATCAGAAGCAACGAAATATACAAGATGACCATCAGATGTTTGCTGAAGACGGTAGATCTGGTAAATAAGAGGACCTGGTTCTACGGAATCTCCCCACAATGTATGACCCATAAAGACATCAGGCCACATCCAATAAATCGCTGCATCAAGCATTGGTATCTCAATATGCTGACCTGAAGCTTTCCCTGAAGCGCGCGCAAAAAGAGCAGCAGTAATAGCGTTCGAGGCGGTAAGAGCCGTTGTTTTATCGCAGATAATTGTCCTTACAAGGTCTGGGATAGGAATGTCGGGACTTTGTTGGATTGAAACAACCCCAGATACTGATTGAACAATAGGGTCATAAACCCGCCAATCACGATATGGGCCATCTGGTCCAAATCCGGAAATAGACACGTAGATCAAATCGGGGTTTATCGCAAGTAACGTTTCAGGACCTATTCCCATTCTCTCCACAGCTCCCGGTCGAAAATTTTGGACAAGAACATCAGCGGTTTCAACCATTTTTTTGAGAACTTCAACTCCTTCTTTCTTTGAAAGATCAAGGGCTATAGATCTTTTCCCTCTATTCGCTGAAGCAAACATGGCAGAAATATCACCAACTCGGAATCCCCCTATCCGCGTTATGTCTCCCAAAATGGGAGGTTCTACTTTGATGACGTCAGCTCCTTGATCTCCAAGCACCTGACAAGCCATAGGACCTGAAATAACTGCAGATATATCAATTACTTTGATTCCATCTAAAGGACCAGACATGTAACCCCCTTGGGGAAGGACATTAGTAGATGATTAAGAAAGAATCATCTTTCACTGGCCGTGTTCAATTTCAGAAAGAAAATTCCTAATTGCTTCTGCAACCGGTTCAGGGTTTTTACTATGAACAGAGTGCCCTGCATCAGGAACAACAATAGAAGATGTAACATTCAAATATTTCTCA
>JASLTU010000080.1:0-4258 GCA_030742755.1 Acidimicrobiales bacterium
GCCCAAAAATCCATAAGTTAGTCTTCGGAAGCGATAATTAACCAACAAAAGCCGAAGCAAAAACAAGTGAAACAATGGTCATAACTTTTATAAGAATATTCATTGATGGACCGGATGTATCTTTAAATGGATCTCCTACAGTGTCACCCACTACGGCAGCTTTATGAGGTTCTGATCCTTTACCGCCGAGTTCACCACTTTCGATGTATTTCTTAGCGTTATCCCAAGCGCCTCCTGCATTAGCCATGAATATTGCAAGGCAAAACCCTGCTACTAAAGCTCCAGCTAAAAAGCCTCCTAAGGCATCGATACTTACAAAACCTAATATCAAAGGTATAGCAACAGCAAGAATACCTGGAGCAAGCATTTCTCTCAAAGATGCCGATGTGGAAATCGCCACGCATCTTGCAGAATCAGGAATAACACCTTCGGCACCTTCTCTCAGTCCTGGAATCTCGCGGAATTGTCTACGGACCTCTTCGATCATCTTCTGGGCTGCGCGACCGACAGCATCAATTGTCAATGCAGCAAAAAGGAAGGGCAGCATAGCTCCTAAGAAAAGACCGATAAACACTTCGACTTGACCTATGTCCAAAGAGAGCGAACCTCCAGCTTCAATAATTGCAAATTCGAAACTTTTAAACAGTGCTAATGCAGTTAAAGCAGCCGATCCAACGGCGAAGCCTTTAGCAACCGCTGCTGTTGTATTCCCGAGGGAATCTAGTGCATCAGTGACCTCTCGAACCTCTGGTCCTAGTTCAGCCATTTCTGCAATTCCGCCTGCATTGTCGGCTATTGGACCATAAGCGTCGACTGAAACTACAACACCTAATGTGGCAAGCATGCCTATTGCGGCAACAGCAATTCCGTATATTCCGCCATCGAGGTTGTAGTAGGAATCAAAAGCCATTTCTCCGCCCCAGTAGGCAACAGCAATTCCGACCCCTAATAATGCGACAGAGGCTGCAACTGAGATCATTCCTGCAGAAATTCCACCAAGAATCGTTGTCGCTGGTCCAGTTTTAGATTGATCAGCGATTTTTTTGACGGGAGAGTAGTGATCAGAAGTGTAAAATTCTGCTGTTTTACCTAGCGCCCATCCAACTAGTAAACCACCAACTACAGCGATAGCTAGACCTATTGGATTGTCGAAGTCAGGATTATCGCCAAACATCCAGTAAGCAATTCCAATAGTTGCAAGCACTGTCAAAAACATAGCGACGTTCGTTCCAAGGTGAAGGGCTCGACTTAAAGCTCGACTATCAGTAGATTCGCCACCTCGGACGAGAAACGAACCGAGTATAGATGTCAACATTCCCGCAAAAGCGATAGCTAATGGGAATAATAGGAGAGAAATATTGGTTGATACTGAAGCATCTTCTGCAGTAAGCCCCAAAGCGAAAGCTACAAGTGATATAGGTGCGATAATTGATCCGGCATAGCTTTCAAATAGGTCTGCTCCCATTCCAGCTACGTCGCCAACATTGTCACCGACGTTGTCTGCTATTGTCGCAGGGTTTCTAGGGTCATCTTCAGGAATTCCCGCCTCGACTTTTCCGACTAGATCAGCGCCGACATCTGCAGCTTTTGTGTAGATACCTCCACCAACACGTGAAAAAAGAGCTATCGATGAAGCACCAAGCCCATAGGCAGTGACGACTTCAAAAGCGTCGTCAACTTCAGCTACTAAAACAAAAAGAATGTATACAAGTGCCAACCCACCTAATGCGAGACCGGCAACAGAGAAACCCATTACGGCACCACCGCGGAAAGCTATCGGTAAAGCTTTACCTGGTCCATCTTGTGCAGCATGTGCTGTTCTAGCATTTGCCATTGTGGCTACAGTCATTCCTGCATATCCGGCTGTAGCAGATAAGACCGCTCCAATTATGTAAGTGAGTGAAGCGACTGGAGCTATGAGTATGCCGATAAGAATTGCCATGACGGCAACAAAAATAGATACCCAAGAATATTCTTGACGTAAGAAAGCTCGCGCACCTTTCTCTATTTCATTCATAAGGAAAATCATGCGCTCATTACCTGGTGAAGCCGCTTTTACATTTGTGTAAAAATAGCCTGCTAGAAGTAAAGCTAATAAAGCAGATGAAAGTGCTAGATATGGTATGGCTTCCAAGGGGTTATCTCCTCAATGGTTGTATGTAGACGAATTATTATGGACAGCTTTAACACTGAACGTATGGCTAATAATAGCCAAAACGACGGTATTAAGTGTGATACGGGCTTCCAACCTCAGTGGCACATTTAACTCAGTAAATCATCAAAAAAGTGGCGTAAACATAAAAGATAGGCAACGCTTAATATATGGATCGACGGGATTTACGTCACTCAATGAATAATAAGCGTAAAAACCTAACACCTGAATATGTAGAGTCGATCTCGATAAAAGTATGTGAAAATGTTAAAGAATTAGAGTGTTTTAAACAGGCACGAAGAATTGCTTCTTACATTGCCGTTAATGGAGAAATAAATCCAGCAACTCTTGAAAATCCTCAAATTGAATTTTCCTACCCAGTGATTCAAAAGTCAGGAAATCTAAAGTTTTTTCACTCGAATGAAAGTCTTACAACAGGAAAATATGGAATCCCTGAACCTGCTGATGGAATAGAAGAAGAAGTAGAAACACTGGATCTGGTGATCGTGCCACTAGTAGCGGCTGATATTGCAGGTAACAGAGTGGGACATGGTGCAGGTTATTATGACAAGACTTTTGATCCCGAAAAGCTGTCAAAACGTCCGAAGTTGGTTGGTTTGGGTCATGATTTTCAAGTATTTCAAAGTATCCAGCCAGAAGTCTGGGATGTTCCTTTAGATGTCGTCGTTACCGAAAACAATGTATTTTTCGGAGAAATCGCACATCCAAGAGTTTCAATGGGGGAGTATTAACAAATGAGAATAATTGTTGTTGGAGCAGGTGAAGTTGGGACTTATGTAGCTGATCGTCTGAGTCGCCAAGAACACGACATTGCTTTAATCGAACTTGATCCAGAAAGGTTTATGCAGGTAGACGCCGAATTGGACGTTTTGGCCATAAATGGAAGTGGAACTGATCCAGCTGCCTTGAAACGAGCAGGTATCGAAGAGGCGGATTTACTTGTAGCCGCAACTAACAAAGATGAAATTAATCTTTTCTCGGCACTTCTAGCCAGGCAAGCAGGTGTAAGTAAAACAATTGTTCGCGTTGAATCCAGAAAACTCCGAAGCAAAGAAGTAGCTTCACTGTTTGAAAAATTTGATGATCATTTAGTTATCGATCCCGATCAAGAAGTTGCTGATTCTGTTTTACGCCTAATGGAATATCCGGGTGCAATGGACCTTTCAAGAATGGCTGATGAAGAGGTTGTGATTATCGGGGCTCGCTTACCTGCTCATGCTCCAATGGTCGGAGTTTCGTTGCATGCACTTGGCAGAGAGCTTGATCCAGACTGGGACTTCATAGTTGGAACTATTACCAGAAAAGTTGAAGAAGACGACCAAGAAGAAACCACAATTATTCCACGACAAGATGAAGTTCTAAGAGAGGGTGATTTACTGCGAGTTATTTGCAAGAGTCGCGCATTACGTGATGTAACTGATCGACTTGGAATAGCAAAAGATGTACCGAGAAGAGCGCTTTTGTTGGGTGGAGGAAGAACTGCCGAGATGATAGCGGAGGCGCTTTTATATCGTGGAGTTGATGTCGCAATTATTGAAAAGAAGCATGATCGGGCTATCGAGTTGAGCGAAACTCTAGCTAAAGCACTTATTTATGAGGGTGATGTAACGGATGTTGAAATGCTTGAAGAGGCGGATGTTGCGCGCCAAGACCTTGTAATAGCCCTTACGGGTGAAGACGATGCGAACGTTTTGGCTTGCTTGTATGCCAAATCGACTTCTGCACGTTCAAAAAAAGGCAATAACGATGCAGGAATTGAAACGATTGCTGTAGTACACAGATTGAAACTTCTTGATCTGTTGGAAACAAATCAAGTTGACACTGCATTAAGCCCACGAACGGCTACAGCGAACAGCGTCTTACGATTCGTTAGAGGAGATGTGGGAAGTGTGGCCGCAGTGGAAACATTTCTACATGGTGATGTCGAAGTTCTAGAGTTTGCTGTTTCTGATGAAAGTCCTTGTGTCGGGAGGACACTTGCAGAGATGGATGTAACAAAAGACGCTCTGGTGGGTGCAATAGTGCGAGATGGTAAAGCTCAAATAGCACGAGGGCAAAGTACTTTCCGTTCAAATGATCATGTGA
>JASLTU010000081.1:0-4135 GCA_030742755.1 Acidimicrobiales bacterium
GTTTACACGAAATCACTTAAAAATTTAAAATGGTCAATTTTAGTTTTTTTTCTTGGTGTGGCATCCATGCTTCTAACTTTGTCTATTTCTTTTGTAGTTGCGTTTCTAGCGTTTCTTTTAATGTTATTTTCCGCACTTGCAATTGAAAGAAATGCTAGAAATCTTGGACGTACTGGCATGCAACAGGTGTCACAGTCTTCGATGTGGACTGAAAAAGGAACCAAACTAGGGGATTCTTCTCAGAAGTTCAGAGATTTGATGAAAGAGCGTTTCCGTCGCGATAATCTCGGCTGAAATCATGAAGAGGAATGTTAGTGAAGGATATTCTCGCAGTAGATGTGGGGGCAACTAAACTTGCCGCAGCTCGAGTTACTTCAGAAGGTGTAATAAGGAAACAAGCTTCAATTCCCACAAAATCTGATAATGCTGAAGACTTGTTTCTAAAGCTACTTTCTTTGTCTGAAGATGTTTTAGAGGGGGTAGAGGTTGCAGGTTGCGGAGTGGGAAGCGCTGGACCTATGACTGATAACGGAGAGAAAATTTCTCCATTAAATATTCCTCAATGGCGGAGTTTTCCATTACGTTCCAAATTGTCAGAGGCTCTTGGTGTCCCAGTGGTTCTCGATAATGATGCAAAAGCGATTGCTTTGGGAGAAGGATGGATAGGGGCAGCTTCTGGCCATAGAAATTATCTAGCGATGGTTGTTTCTACTGGAATTGGCGGAGGTCTTGTAATCGATGGAAAGCTTTTAGATGGGGACATGGGAAATGCTGGTCATATAGGTCACGTAACTGTTGAATCAGATGGACCACTATGTTTATGCGGTAGTAGTGGTTGCCTTGAGGCGCTTGCCTCAGGTGCTGCAATAGAAAAAGAGACTGGCAAACCCGCAGCGGAAGCTTCTGATGAAGTGAAGATGCGATGCGGTTATTTTGTTGGCAAGGCTATTTCCATAGCTGTAAATTTGCTCGATATTCCAATCGTGCTAATCGGAGGTTCAGTTGCTTTAGGCTTCGGACCGATTTTTCTTAACCAGGTTCGTTCAACAGCAACAACTTTTTGTGGTCTTGATTTCACAAAAGATCTACAAATAGATTTTGCCGGGCTTGAAGATAAGGCTCCTTTGATTGGAGCGGCTGCGGTTTGGTTGAATAGTAATGGGTCGATCAGTGTTGAAGAGTAAATGGTTGCTCAGGCTTTTATTTGCTGTATTGCGAAAACCCTCATTATGGCTTTTAGCTATAAGACAGATTTTCACTCTTGCTAGAAATAGGTGGCCATTGATTCCTCCTTTTTTACCCATTCCTAGCAGTGAATTTCTCGAGTTCAGAGTTCTAACTTTTCAGGGTGATACAGAGAAACTTCCAGATATCGATGCGGTGATCACCTGGCTTACGTGGGTAGCAGATATGGAAAAATCAAAGATTTAATCTCATGGGAAGTTGGACTATAAAAAGATCTGAAGGAAGTGTTGCTGACAGACATTTGACCCTTCCAACTTTTGATACACGCCAACTAATAATTCATGAGATCGATAAACCGACAATGGTTTTTGGAACCGGGCAGAGAAAAATGTCATTAGAAGTCGACATTGAATGTGATTACGTCTACAGAAAGTCGGGAGGAGGAGCTGTCTTTCTTGAACCTAGTCAAGTGCTATGGGTTGACTTCGTTATACCTAGGGAAGATCCCTTATGGTGTAACGACATTCGACACTCTTCGGTATGGCTAGGAGAAGTCTGGGTAAGAGCGATGAAAGATATTGGTCTTCAAGGTCAAGTCCATAATGAGGAAATCCGAAAAAATGCCCTCTCTGAACTTGTATGTTTTGCAGGATTAGCAACTGGTGAGGTAACTGTTTCAGGAAAAAAAACTATCGGTATCAGTCAACGTAGAACTCGAGAAGGGGCGTGGTTTCAGTGTGCTGCGTTATTTTCCTGGCCTGCTAAAAGAATTACTGATCTCCTTCAAATAGAACCAGCAAAAAAAACAGTTATTGATTTATTAGAATTAGCAGCTCCAATCGAAGCAGACCCTGACGAATTACTTAATTCACTTATAAAAACCATCAATTAGTTCCCAGAGAGCCCCTTAAATCAAAGGAAATCAATTAAATCTCTTTCTATTGGCGCGCCTATTGACAAAAGTGGGGTGTTATACTAGAAATGTGGAGGAAAATGGGGCGAAATGGGAAATATTCCTTTTCACTTGTTTTCTAAAAGATTTTCAGTACAGGTAGAAAAAGGAAACAAGAATGCTTTTTGTCGGAACACATGAACATTCACTCGACGAAAAAGGTCGCGTGGTTCTTCCCGCAAAGTTCAGATCTCGCTTTTCGGCGGAAGCCTTTATTTCGCCTGCAGCTAATTGCATTGCAATTTATACGCCAGATGCATTTGCCGAAATGGTGACGCGACTACAGGCACAAGTCAAAGAGGGGACTGTGGAACCCAAAATATTAAGGAGACTTGCGGCCAGTTCTGACGAGCAACGTATAGACAGTCAAGGCAGATTGAGCATCCCACAGCGCTTACGAGAATTTGCTTCTTTAGAGAATGAAGCACTCCTGTGCGGGGCAATCACTCATATCGAGATTTGGAATCCTGATGACTGGGAAGGAATGGCGGATGATCTCGACAGAGATTTAGCAGACACTTTCTGGCAGGGGGGAGGTATATAAGCACTGTTTTTATATATCTAAATCTTCCGATTATGGATCGTTCTCCGGATAACAGATGGAAGGCCCCTCCTCCACCTCCTCCCATCAAGATCTTTAAGAGAAATTCTTAAGTTTGGTTATTCGGGGAACGATCGATAGTCGGAAAATATTTAAAGGCAGTTGAGTGAACAAAAAATTAACTTCGAATTTTAACCATAAGGCAGTGATGTTGAGCGAAGTCCTTGATGTGGTTGACCAAATTCCACCCGGAGTTTTTATCGACGCAACACTTGGTGGAGGTTCACATTCAGAGCAAATACTAGATAGACGAATTGATATTGAAATCGTTGCTATTGACCGCGACCATTTGGCATTAGAGGCGACTCGTTGCAAACTTGAAAGATTTTCTCAACGAGTTAGATTTTTCCATAATCCCTTTTCTCAAATAGAAAAAATATTAAGCGAAGAAAATATTTCCTCCATTTCCGGGTTCCTTTTTGATTTAGGTGTCTCTTCACCGCAGTTAGATAACGCGGAACGGGGATTCAGTTACCGCTTTGACGGTCCCTTAGATATGAGGATGGACAGCACCCAAGAGGAGACGGCTTCTCACATACTAAATAATTTAGATAGAGCTGAATTGAAGGCAATTATTGAGAGTAATTCTGATGAAAGATTCGCTGCTCGTATAGCCACTTCTATCGTTGAAAACCGGCCTATCGGGAACACTTTAGAGTTCGCCGAATTGATAAAGAATGCCATTCCCGCAGCTGCGAGAAGACGGGGCGGGCATCCGGCAAAACGGACTTTTCAAGCCATTCGTATGGAAGTCAATAAGGAGCGTAACGAGCTGATTCAAGGTTTGACTGCTTCTATAGAGCGATTAAAACCGCGTGGGTGTGGAATAGTTATTTCTTATCATTCGGGTGAAGATCGGATAGTTAAAGAGTTATTTAGAAATGTGGTAACCGGTGGTTGTGAATGCCCGAGCAAACTTCCTTGTGTCTGCGGTGCTGTAAGAAAAGGTCAGTTGCCTCACTCAGGTTTAACTGCGTCGAAAGAAGAAATAAAAGAAAATAGAAGAGCTAAAAGTGCCCGCCTGAGAGTTTTGGAGAGTTTATGACTATTGCGGCTGATCTTCCAATATCACGAAAACGAGTAGTTGGATCCAAAACTCAACGAAAAGAAATCGGAATAACCTTTTCTATTTTTCTAGGGGTAAGTATTTCATTCATACTTTTACTCTCAGTAGCTGGTTCGCACGCCTTCTTAGTTTCTGTCCAGCAAGAAGTTGACTTTTTACAGAAACAAATCACAGAAGAAAGAGGTAGTTCACAGGAGCTTCGAATTGAAGTGGCTGAACTAAAAGCACCGGAAAGAATTCGTTCCGCAGCAGAAGGACGTCTGAATATGTTGCAGACACCTAATCGAAAACGATTGATGCCGGTTTTCGAATTACCTCCACCGTTGAATAA
>JASLTU010000082.1:0-4089 GCA_030742755.1 Acidimicrobiales bacterium
AAATCCTTATACAAGTTTCCTATAGAAACACGGCTGGCGTTATCAGTAGAAGAATTGATGACTCCAGTTTTAACTGTGCCAGAAACACGAGACCTAGATGATGTTTTGGACGATATGCGACAAAACCGCAACCAGCTATTAGTAGTAGCCGATGAACATGGAGGAACAGCAGGCATAGTCAGCATAGAAGATGTCCTTGAAGAGATTGTCGGTGAAATAGGAGATGAATATGACCATTTGGAGGTCAAAACCAGAGCTGAAGGCTTGGGAAGTACGATTATTTCCGGTCGATTAAATTTGTACGAAGTTGAAGAATCAACTGGCTTGAAAGTCCCAGAAGGACCGTATGAGACCATTGCTGGTTACGTTCTTTTTAGACTCGGACATCTTCCCGAACCAAGTGAGATCATTGAGGTAGACAACTGGAAAATAGAAGTAGTCGCTGTAGAGCGACTGCGGGTAGCCAACCTTCGTATAGTTTCTCCTAGTAGTTCAAGGACAAGGAGCAACTAGATGCTTTTTGTATTACTCGCGGCAGCTATTTTTCTGATTTTCGTCAACTCTGTCTTTGTAGCTACAGAAATTTCTTTGGTTGCAAGTCGTATTTCACGATTAGAAGAACTAGTTGAAGGAGGTTCCAGAACTGCAAAAAGAGCGTTAGAAGCCCGAAAGGATTTACGGAAACAACTTTCTGGATCTCAGCTAGGGATAACTTTGAGTAGCGTTATTCTCGGAATTCTTGCTGAACCTTCAGTAGGTGAGTTGATCAGATCCCTTTTAGAGAATTTAGGTGCACCAAATGGGGCATCACAAACAGCCTCCTGGATTTCAGCAATAGCGATAGCAGCTATGTTGCAGATGATGTTTGGGGAAATAGTTCCTAAGAACATAGCTATCGCTGATCCCGAAAGAACGCTTCTTCGGGTTATGCCGATTCAAAGATTTTTCGTACAAAGCGCTAGACCCGTGATTTGGCTTTTAGACAAAATAGTTGCCATCGTAGTTAGACCATTGAGTAATAAGTTACAAGTTGGAAACGATAGTGCGTTAGGCATGACTGAGCTTTTAGCGGTTATTAAAGCCTCAAGGGATGATGGACTCATAGAAAGTTTTGAGCATGAGCTTCTTACTAGCGCCTTGGATTTAGGGCAAAGACCTGTTTCATCGATTATGATACCGCGCAGTGAAATAGTCACAGTTGATCGGAAAATGGATTTGGCTTCAATAGAAGCGGTTGTCTTAGCAAGTGGTCATTCGAGGCTTCCAGTAGTTGGAAATACCGATAACGATTTACTTGGTTTTTTACATGTTAAAGATTTTCTCCGCCTTCCTGAGCAAGCACAAGGTGAAGCAGTGCCTTTAGAAATGATTCGTAGAATGCTGATAGTCCCTCCTGATTTATTATTAGATGATTTGCTTTTACAGATGCGCAGATCACGTAGTCATTTAGCCGTAGTTAAAAATTTTGAAGGAGTTCTACTGGGCCTAGTCGCACTTGAAGATGTGATAGAGGAACTTGTAGGAGAGATCGAAGATGAATCTGACCTCACGAGCAAATAAAATCGATTTTCTATGCTTGATTGTCAAGACACAGACAACTCAGAAATGTACTGTTAGTTGATGTTTAGGTTCTTTAGCGTTTTCAGCATTTTTTCTTGCATTCTTTTACTCTCAGTAAACTATTCAAATGCGCAAGAGAATCAACCTGCACTTATTGAAGTGGGAGAAAATGATTCGCCATTTTTGTTAGAGCGCAAGCTAACTCTCCCATTTTTCACTTCTAAAGCTTCATCCGTTATATCGATAATTGAAAATCGTATTGAGACAACTACAACTGCACTTATGGACTTGGCGACAACTTTCGAATCGATCCGTTCGCGCCAAGAAAAGGTCGAAAAATCTTTAGAAAATGCCGCAGGAACTTTACTTGAGCGAATTGAAGATACTGAGAAGATAAGGGTTAACCGCTCCGAAAAATTAGAAAATATCGAAGCGGTCGATAAGGAACGCCTTAAGGAAGATAAGAAAAAATACGAAAACATTGAGAAGGTAATGCAACTAGCCAATTCCGAAGAATGGGTTTGCCCTGTAGCTAATACCGTAAAATTCTATGATTCATGGAACGAAAAAAGACCTAGAGGGATTCATAGAGGAGTAGACCTAGTCGGCTTTCACGGTGCAGATCTCTACGCCCCTGTGGATGGGGAAGTGATTTTTTTCTGGGATTCCGTGGGTGGTAAGTCTTACAGGCTCACTGCTAAAAATGGAGACTATTATTTCGGAACCCATCTGTACCGTTATGGTAAAAATTCTGGAAAAGTCTCAGCTGGAGATGTTATAGGTCAATTAGGTGCTGGTGGAAATGCCACGGGCCCCCATTTGCATTTTGAATTTCATGCTGGGCCTACAGGTAGAGGTAATGAAGTCAATCCTTACCAATTGGTTAATAGAAGGTGTACTAACAGAATTCCCATGGAGATGCCACTGAACCACAGTGAAGGGGAAGAGAGAGAGAAGTACATATTTTCATATGGGTATCTTGAGTGGGACTAAGCACCAATGGAATGATAGCCACCATCCACGTGGAGTAACTCTCCAGTGGTTGCAGGTAGCCAATCAGAGAATAACGCTACGCAAGAGCGCGCTACTGGGTCAGGGTCTTCAACGTCCCAGCCAAGAGGGGAGCGTCCATCCCAAGCGTCTTCAAATGCAGAAAAACCTGGGATGCTTTTTGCAGCCATAGTTTTTATCGGACCTGCTGCTACAAGGTTTACTCTTATTCCGTCGGGTCCAAGAGATTTAGCTAGGTAGCGAGAAGTCGATTCAAGTGCAGCTTTCGCAACTCCCATCCAGTTGTATGCTGGCCATGCGAAACGTGCGTCAAAATCAAGACCTACTATTGAGCTACCCCTAGGCATTAATGGAGAAACTACTTCGGCGAGAGTCTTCAAAGAGTATGCAGAAATTTCCATTGCGACTTTCACATCATCCCATGTAGCTGACATAAAATCTTCACCCAGACAAGCTTCAGGTGCAAAACCAATTGCATGAAGTGCTCCATCCACTTCACCCCAGTTTGTTTTAAGCCACGAATTTATATCTTTAGCTTGTTCAGCTGATGTGACATCAAATTCTAAAACTTCCGGCTGACTTTCCAGTTTCCTTGCGGTTCTACGAGTGAGACTTAATCCGCGGCCTGCTCCCGTAAGAACGATTTCAGCACCTTCAGCTATTGAACGTTCCGCAACAGCAAAAGCCAATGAGGAGTCTGTTAATACACCAGTAATGAGAAGTTTCTTTCCACTTAATAAACCCAAAGTAAAAGCTCCTTTCTCAACAACAGGCTACGTGTTACAACTATAATTCGTTAATTCTTTGACAGATGTATATAAAAAACATTCCATCAGTGTTTCGAGGCGTAATATTGCCTAGGATCATCACCATGCAAATAGGCTTATTAGGCGCAACAGGACCTGCTGGGAAAGCTTTAGCGGCAAGACTCGCATCAGTAGGGTATGAAATCACAGTAGGTTCTCGAAGTAAATACCGTGCTTTGGAAATTAGAGACGAAATAGTTTCTTCATGGCCGGAAAAAGAACTACAAATCACAGCTGCAGAAAATATTGATGCAGCAAAAGCAGATCTTATTGTTATAGCAACACCGTGGGATGCAGCTGCAACAACTGCTCGCTCTGTGGCGGAACACCTTCATGGAAAGGTAGTTATATGTATGTCTAATGCGATAGCTAGAGTTGCCGGAGAATTCCAGCCGTTAGTGCCGCCACGTGGATCAGTAGCAGCGACAGTCCAATCCGTAATTCAGAATTCATATGTGGCGGCAGCGATGCATCATGTTCCAGCTAATGAGTTAGGCGATTTAAATGAAGACGTCGAAAGTGACGTGTTGGTTTGCTCTGATCATAAGAAAGCGACAGAGGAGACCTCAGAACTTTTATCTAAGATTCCAGGGATACGACCTCTAGACGCTGGAGGGTTGTCGAATGCAACTGCCATTGAAGCTTTCAGTGCTGTGATCCTCCAATTGAATAGTCGATATAAAACAAGAGCAGCGTTGAGATTCATAGGTAT
>JASLTU010000083.1:0-4048 GCA_030742755.1 Acidimicrobiales bacterium
CTAATGAAAATCTACATTCGGTAATAAATACAGATTCCTATCCGATTCACGAACTTGAAAGCAGAAAGCGAAAAGATCTTGTAGATAAAGTCGCTCAGGATCTTGAAGGACAAGGGTGCGCTGTCATCCCTAGCTTTGTTAGAAAAGACATTATTGAGGAAATGATAAAGGAAGCACAAGATCTTCATGATCAAGCTTTTTGGCCTATCGAGAAACAAAACCCGTATGCATCAGAACCGGATGAAACATACGATTCAGATCATCCAAGAAATTTTTACACTTTAAGAACTAACGGCTTCATTGCAGCCGACTTATTGCCTGAAAGTTCGCCATTAAACAGATTGTATGAGTTTGACGTGTTAACACATTTCGTTTGGGAATCATTGAGATCTGAAAAACCTCTTTATCGTTACGCTGATCCAATAGCGCGAAACCCTTACTCTGTAATGGAGCCTGGGCAAGACTTTCCTTGGCACTTTGACGGAAACGAATTTAGTATTTCTGTTTTGGTTCAAAAAGCTGAAAAAGGTGGCATTTTTGAATACATTCCTAACATTAGAAAGCCCGGTGAAGAGAACTATCAAAACGTCAAAGAAGTATTACACGGTGACAGGACTCGAGTTGTCTCGTTGGATTTGGAGCCAGGGGACCTCCAAATATTCAAAGGAAGATACTCGATGCACCGAGTATCACGAATCGAAGGGGCACTTAGTCGTTATATAGGAATACCTTCCTATACGCATGATCCGTATCGTATGAATCGTCCGCACCACTCCATGACTTACTACGGACGGACTACCGATCTACATAAAGAGAGAGAATTAATATCAGTAGATGGACTGATCGACTAAGTAGGTTTTTACCCTTCAGAAGACATTTCTTCGAGAATTGAAGCAGTTACTTTTTCAGACGACGCATTTCCACCGATATCAATGGTTTTAATTCCTTTGGCAAATGTTTTTTCTATAGCTTTTCTGATGATATTTGATTCTTCGACTCCGCCGAGTCCATACTCAATAAAAAGAGCAACACTTAGTATCATCCCGACAGGGTTCGCAATATTTTTGCCGTAAATGTCAGGTGCAGAGCCGTGTACCGGCTCGAAAATTCCAACTGAACATGGCTGACCGTGTTTAGGAAAAAATGGTAACGATGCTGATGGAAGCATCCCAAGAGATCCAGCTAAAGATCCAATTTGATCGGAAATGATGTCACCGAACAAATTGTCACTTATGATCACATCGAACTGACTTGGGTTAACAGCTAATTGATAGGAGCAGTTATCAGCGTACATGTGCTCCAATTCCACATCGGGAAAACTCTCACTAACTTTTGTGACTACCTCACGCCATAAAACACCCGATTCCATAACGTTTGCTTTATCGACGGAAACGATCTGTTTCTTACGTCTTCTCGCTAAATCAAAACCAACTCTGGCGAGTCTTTCAACTTCATATGTTGTGTATGAAGTTGTGTCATAGCCTCGTTTTTCAACATCAGAGAGCATTTCGATGCCTCTAGGCTCTGCAAACATTACTCCACCACACATTTCACGTATAACAGTTATGTCAACGCCCTTAGATATCTCAGAGCGATAGGGGAGTTCATCTAAAAGGTGCGAACTAACTACTGTGGGGCGTAAGCCTGCGAAAACGTCCAGCTCTTTGCGTAATCTCATGAGTCCGTCATTTTCTTCAGGATTAGAGGAGTGGGGTAAAATTTCATCATTAGTTTGACCCACTGCACCAACTAAGACACCGTCAGCATTTTTGGCGGTAATTACAGTTTGATCACGGCAAAAAGTCCCAAATTTTTTGAATGCTTCGCCATGTATCACGTCCTCTTCAATTGAAAGATCAAATCCAAAAATTCTCGAAGCTTTATCCAAGACATGCAAACCGTGGACCATCACTTCTTTTCCAATTCCATCACCTGGAAGCACTAGTAGATTCGCTATTTTTTTCAATTCACTCCTATTGATCTTCTACATAAGACTCTTCTGATTCTGTCTCCTGTTCATTTTCAGTTGGGGACATTTCTTGCGAAGACATTGCTCCCTTTCGTAAAAGCCAATTAGAAAACCAGTATGTGAGTTCAGGTAAGCCTTCGCATGTAGCAAGCATCTCTTCCAAGGCAGCAAACTCAATTTCACTAACCGAAAGATTCCATCGTGCCTTAATTTCAATCCATGAATAGGCATATTGACACCAGTAATTCTGGCTCTCTGGTCGCCAAACCTCAGGTCCGCGTGAACCTTTTGAACGATTAGCAGATGAGCTAACTGCGATTAAGTGTTGGGGATCATTCAAATCGTTATAGAAACTGATTTTTGTTTCTAAAGGCCAATGAGATGCACCAGAGATATGAGCATTATGAAGTGGCACCATATGATCGATATCCAATTCAGAGGGATCTTCAAAAAACTCATCAGAGTAGTAGTCATACCACTTTCCTTCAATTACCTTGCACCCTCTCTCATCTAAATCCACCGCTTCATATGACTCCGCGATTAAGACTTCATGCCGAGTGTTAATGCAGTTATAATTTTCGTCGATCCAACCTGGGCCCCATTCTTCGCGAATATAAAGAGTTTCAAAATCTGGTTCTGCTATACGAATTTCTGCCAGTAGGTCGACACGCCAGTCTGTGCTTAATTGGCCAGTTGAATTTTTTTCGAAAAGAAATTCTGGTTCATTATTATTAACTCCCTCCACGGAATAGGTAGTTGTCGATGGGGGATTTACTGTAGAAGTAGTTTTTATTGTTGTAGGTAAAGCTATGCTCTCTTCTACTTGAGGTACGAGAAATCGTGTGTCTTCTGATTCTCCAGAGCAAGCAACTAATAAGAGAGTGGTTCCAAAGAGTAGAAGAGAGTTGGCTATTAGTCTCATCGCATCAGGACGTTAAGAAAGATCGAAGGTTTGAACCACGTTCAGGTTTTTAAACTGGACTTCACCAAAATTGCTTGTATCTTCTTCAGATGCTTTTTTTGTAACTTCTAAATCATTGTTAATCATTGCATCTTCGTATGAGTCGAATTCAATCACTTGCAAAAGATGGCCTGGGTTGTCCCGATCCTCACACACAGTAGCTTTTTTAACTTTTGTTTCTGCGCCGGCAATCGCAATGTAGTTATTTATCGCGTCTATTGCATCTTCGGGAGTTCCGGTAAATTCCATAATTTGAAAAAATTTCATAATCGTCCTCTCTTTAAAAAAGAGTTTATTACTCAAATATGCGTTTTGGTGAAACCAGCTCGATGCCTTTTTTATCGTAAGGTGAGAAGAAGCCTAAGATGGGATTTACCAAGGAATATCCCATAAGGTCTCTTAATTCAATTGGTAGTTCAGCAGCTATCTCAGGGGGACAGGACAGGTATTGATTTTCTTCTTGCCTTAGCCAAGAAAGTGAGTAGTGAATCAATACAGCGAGTCTCTTTTCCGAATCGGTACTATTAGCCCCGCCGCCATGCAAAATTGAACCTCCGTATAATAAAACTGATCCAGTTGGCATTTCAGCGAAACATATTTCTTTTTCAGTTGCTTCACGATCTTTATCCCATTTGTGAGACCCGGGAACCACACACGTTGCACCATTTGATTCTGTAAAATCACTCATAGCCCAAATCGTGCTGAATTGAGTTTCAATTTTTCTGTTCAAATAGTCTCCCCACACACCGCGATCCCTGTGTAGAGGCTGGATTGTTTCTGACGGTGATATTTCAATCGCTTGTGTGAAATTCAATTGGTAACTATCTGAAAAGTTTTCCAAAAATTTTGCACACAGTCTGTTTATTAGTGGGTGTAGAGCCAAATCTCGACAACCTTTGGAGCGAGCCATCAAAGCTCCGATTCGTTTAGTGGATTCCCCTGAGAAGTTTGTTAACCCGTCTGGACAAGCATCTAAATATGGCCGTAATTCAGATGAAATATTCAACGCTGCAGAAGGTGGAATTAAAGAGTCAAGAATTACAGCTCCATCAGTATCCAATACATCAAGAATATTGTCGATTGCTTCCGTGTCTTTGAAGTGCTGTATCACTCGCCAT
>JASLTU010000084.1:0-4034 GCA_030742755.1 Acidimicrobiales bacterium
GTCTCCCACCAAGAGTCCTCCACAAATCACCCCCCAATAAGCCGAAAACTGGCAAGCTCGTTCCATTTCTTTTAAAGGCAGTGACCTTCTCGATTAATTCTTTGTTGCTAGCAACAACTACGCCATCGCTTGGCAGTGGAGCTGAGTATCCCCAATTTTGTCCTTTATTAAGGCTCATCTACGAACTTTCTTCTTGTGGGGTTTCTGATTCAAATTCTCCATTAAGAGAAACTACACCGCGCTCCATCAACCCGATTGTCTGTCTTGCGAGTATTGATGTTTCAGTGCTTGAAACGTTAGAGATTTGTTGCAGTAGATCAATCGAGAGTCGTACATTTCTTACAAATTCCCCTCCAGTAAAATCCTTTGTTAAAACTTCACTTAAAGTCTGGCCGGCTACCCAGTCAAAAATAATTTTAGCGAACCCAGAATTCGGAAGTGTTATTGGTTCAATACCAAGTTCTGCTTCAATTTTTTCAATTTCAAAACTCAACAACATTAAATCTTTAATCTGGTCATTCACAAAAGTTTCTCTATCTCTCTTTTTCTTAATGCGGGAATCTTTTCCTCTATCCCTGAAAGTGAAACATGAAACCAAAGCAGCCAACTCTTTAGGTTGCAGTCCTTCAAAAATTCCATCAGAAATTGAAAGTGCGACTAATAGGTCTGATTCATTAAATATCTTTGTTAATGGCATACCTTTTTTGGTCAAACTCCAACCATCAGCCAACCCAGTGAGTTCTAATACTTTCCTACGTAGCATGACCTCTTCAATGAGTCCAGAATTCGAACCGCTTTTATTTCTGACCCACTGAAACTGTGCAAAAGAATTTGCTAATAAAACTGCAGCTTCTGTTTCACTTCGAGTCGCAAGCAGATTTGCCAACATATTGTATGTCGGGGTAAAAGCAGAAGTGAGAGCGAATTCTTCACTTGCAGCTAAATCAGTAACTTCATTAAAGGAAACAAAGGGTGACCAACAAGTAAAACTGTGCCCTTCGTTATCGATTCCGCGCCTTCCTGCTCTTCCGGTTAATTGCGTGAATTGACTTGGTTTGAGCAAGTCGTGACTTTCACCATTGAATTTGGTTAGCTTTTCTATAACTACCGACCTCGCAGGCAGGTTTACTCCGACAGCTAGAGTTTCTGTAGCAAATACCAATTTAAGTAATCCCAACGAAAACAGTTCTTCAATTGTTTGCTTGAAGACTGGTAAAAGCCCAGCATGGTGAGAAGCAAAGCCTTTTTCGATAGCGTCCAAAAGCAAATTGACATCTAAGATTCTCTTTTCTTCTGGAGTGAGTAATCGGAACCTCTCCTCGGCATAATTTCTTGCTAGCTTTCCCTCATCCTTAGTGTTGAGTGACCCGCCATAACGAAGCATCAAATCTCTCGCTTCATCGCACCCTTTTCTACTAAAAATAAAGTAGATCGCTGGAAGCATTTCCAACTTCTTCAACTCATCCACAATCTCGCTTCGGCGCGGTGTCGTCCAGCGTTCGGAATTGCGTCTTCCATTTCCTTTTCGCCTAGTGTTGAATATTTCACCTTTTGGGTTAGGTTTCCCATTCTTTAATATTTCAATCTTTACTAAGTGATAGTTTCGCCTCTTCTCAGAAGCTAAAAAATGCCCCCTTAAGGGCACTGGACGAGTATTGCGAGATATTTGCTTAATATTCCCACGCACCGAGTGAATCCAATCCGTCAATTCAGCTGAGTTGGAGACCGTGGCCGATAGAGCAACGAGTAGAACTCTTTTAGGCAATGTAAGAATGATTTCTTCCCAGACAGCACCTCGGTATGGATCTTCCAGAAAATGAATCTCATCTAGGACCACGCAATAAAGATTCTCAGGGACTCCTTTCGATGTGTAAAGCATGTTGCGTAAAACTTCAGTAGTCATTACAAGAATTTTTGAATCACTTCTTATCGAATGATCTCCCGTTACAAGACCGACGTTGTCTTCGCCAAATTGCTTTGAAAAATCGCGAAATTTTTGGTTGCATAAAGCTTTTATTGGTGCCGTGTAGTAAAGGTAACTGGATTTTTCAAGGGCTTTACTGATCGCATACTCTGCGACCAGAGTTTTACCACTGGAAGTTGGAGCTGTTACTAGAACTGAACTTTTAGCATCTAAAGTTTCAAAAGCCTTTTTTTGAAATTGATCAAGTTCGTAGAGCGAATTTATACTCACGCCTTTGTCGTCATTCTGCGAATCCGAATCGAACCTACAAATATCGCTATCTCATAAAAGAGAATCATGGGAACTGAAAGTATTAATAATGTAAATGGATCTCCACTCGGGGTTAAAACAGCCACCAAAGCAACTATCCCCACTATTGCATATCGCCGACTTTTTCTTAAAGCAGTCGGCGTTAACACACCAAGTAACTGTAAAAATATTAAAAATAACGGAAACTCGAATCCAATCCCGAAAGCAACGATCATCTTTATTACGAATCCGATGTATTTAGCGGGTGAAAAAACACTGACAAGATCAGGTCCTCCGATTTCTACTAAGAAGTCAAGAGCCCGTGGAATGCTCCAATAAGCAAGAAGCGATCCAGATAAAAACAAAATTAAGCCTGAGAAAACAAAAGGTACCGCCCATTTTTTTTCTTTTGCAAGTAGACCAGGTGCAATGAAACGCCATGCCTGCCAAAGAAGCATTGGAATCGAAAGAATCACCCCGCCATATCCAGCGATTGTCAGTCTCACACCAAAGGGCTCGAGAGGGTCCGTTACTAATAGTTCGCAACCACTTCCGAAGATACGTTCAGGGGCTGAATCATCTCGTAGTTGACAATATGGCTCCAATAACAGTTCAAGAATCGTGTCGTAAAAGAACCAACACACAACCCCGCCAACACAAACTGAAAGAAAAGATACCAGTACCCGCTTTCTCAGCTCTTGTAAATGACCCAGTAACGGCATTCGGTCTTTTTCAATAGCGACCATTAAGTACTCGGGTTCTCTGGATCATTTGTTTTTTCAGTCTGTTGAGACAATAAAGCACCCTGGGCTCTTGCTTTCATTTCAATATCGGGATCCTCTACAGCATTTCGTAGCTCTTCCTGAAAACTCCGGCTCATTCTTTTTGCTTCTTTTATAAAATTACCCATTTTTCTTGCAAACTCTGGGAGTCGTTCAGGACCCAAAACTAAAAGTCCAAGAAGTAAAATTACCAGAACTTCTCCACTCCCAATATTTCCCATATTGTGATCCTACATAATAAGAATGAAATGAATGACATAGATAATCCTTTAAGGCATGCTTGTTATATGGAAACTCAGGACAGACTCGAAGAAAATCCAATACTTTTTGCACACCGCGGTGGTAAAGCCATGGCTCCCGAAAATACTCTTGAAGCATTCCAAAAGGCTCTTGCCTATGGTTCAAATGCATTGGAAAGTGACGCATGGGTAACAAAATGCGGTCACGTTGTCCTCCATCATGATCCTCGCTTTGGTCCAATTTTCAAACGTAGGAGAATCAATAAATGCGAACTATCTTCTCTTCCAACATCGATACCGACACTAGAATCTTTCTATTCAAAAATCGTTGGGACGTTTAATTTTTCCATTGATATAAAGGAAGAAAAAGCGGCAAAAAAAATACTGGAGATTTCAAATGAATACTCCTTTCCTCTTGAAAAATTATGGATGTGTCATCCAAGCATTGAAAAGTTGACCTTGTGGCGAGATTTAGACCCAACGGTGAGACTCGTAAATTCGACAAAACTCGACAGTGTTAAAGAAGGACCTGAAAGAAGAATAGCCACTCTAAGTCAAGTTGGTATCGACGCTTTTAACATGCATTTTTCAGAGTGGAACGAAGCACTAGTAGCACTTTGTCATCGGTTTGGAATTAGAAGTTTTGCGTGGGATGCGCAAGAAGAAAGGCAGATCAAATGGCTTTTAAGAATTGGAATCGACGGTATTTTCAGTGACCATGTCGAGCGGATGAACAACGCTTTGTTTAACTTTAGGGGCAAAAACTAAAGTCTTCTAATATCACCTAGGGGCCAAATTCGG
>JASLTU010000085.1:0-3712 GCA_030742755.1 Acidimicrobiales bacterium
TTGCTATTACTTGTCAAAATCGGATGATAAATAGCGGTCAATATTTTCATGAAAGAAACGTATTCGTCTTTCTTGATAAGGCATATATTCACCTCTATAGCCTCTTGAGCTTAAACCTTGTTGTTGAGAAGACCAGATTGCAACATCTTGATCAATTCCGTGACCGCAAGAAATTTCACCAACTTTTCCTGTTTCATGCTCGACTTGCTCATTTATAGAAACCCAATCGCGCATTGAGTTTGAGTAATACTCTTTTGATCCTTCTGGGAATTTGGTCAGGTACCACATATTAAAAAAACATTTTTTTGGGTTTTCAGGGTGAGGATAGGCCATCAAGAAAATGCAACCATCAGGTTTCATACTGAATGAAACATTTGGAAACACTGTGTAATGGTAATGATCGGTCAGTTGCTCATCGGAGTACAAAGAGAAATCGTAACCTTTATCAGCACCGACTTTACGTTTGTGTTTCTGCAGGGCTAGACGAAGAGCGCTTAAGTCGTCTTTGAATGGCGAAGGGTCAAAGTCCCAGAAAGCGAAGTCTTCTTTTAAACCTTGAAAAGTTTTTTCATACGAACCTTTGTATTGAGGTCCTGGGCCTCCTCCGGGCATCAACATTCTGCAATGTCCCGTGGGGTACATGTCGAATTGACACCCTGAATAGTGTTCGTTCATGACGGTTACAGTTTGAGGGTGAACGAAAGGAAGATGGTAGCTTTCGTTGAAATTGTCCTGAACTACTTTCCAATTAAAGTCACCTTCCAAAGTTACCCAGTGGGTACGTTTCATTTGTTCCATTTGGTAACAGTCCAGATGTTCTGAAATAGGGCTTAGGTAATCGAGCAAATCTTTACATTCTGGATCCATGTTTATCCAAATGAAGCCACCCCAAGTGCCACAAGGGATTTCTACTAGGTTTCTTTTTCCACAGGGATTCCCTTGGGGGAAATCTTCTTCGCAGTGAACCCATACTAGAGTTCCGTCATTATCGAAACGCCAGCCATGATATGCACAAGTAAAATCTCCGCCATTCAAAGAGCCAGTTTCAGCTGAAACTAAAAGGTTGCCTCTGTGTTGGCAAACGTTGTAAAAAGCATGGATTTTGTTATCTGAACCCATGGAGCAAAGGATTGATTCAGAACCTATAGACACGGTTATGTAATCCCCGGGGTGGGGGAGTTGGTCAACTCGACCTGCGACAAGCCATACTTTGGTCCACATTTGTTCCCATTCAAGTGCGGCAAAGTCAGGTGAGTTGTAACGAAACCCTTCTATAGGCCTTTGACCTAGTTCAGGTTCTGCTGCTTTTTCTCTAGAAATACCAGCTTGGGGTTTATTTGTGTCGATATCGGTCATTGAAGTTTCCCCTTCTATCCACCCATGTTAGACACTGAAATGGTGATTGCTTTATGTTCAACTTTCAGAGGCTCTATTAAGTCAGTTAAGGTGCAAATAAAATGATGTTTTTGACCATTATGGGAGTGCAAAATGAGTGAAATTCAAGAACTTTTTGACCGTCAAGAGATTACGGATGTTATGCATTCATATTGCAGATTTGTTGATTTGAATCTCCCAGAAAAGCAGGTTGAGTGTTTTACGATTGACGCGATTGCGGACTATTACGGTGGAGTGGAATTGGTAGGTAGAGACGCAATTCTGGAAATGCTTAAAAAAGCTTTAACTAGATTTACAGCAACTTGCCACACTCTTTCAAACATTGAAATTAATTTTGAAAGTTTCGACATGGCTAGTTCAGTTTCGTATGTTCAGGCGTGGCACAGAAAACCTTCAGGCCCTGAAGATGATTATGAAGTTCGGGGTCAATATCATGATCGCTGGTCAAAAACGGATGAAGGTTGGAGAATTTCTTATAGAAAATTTTTGACAATGGCAGCCACGCCACCCAGACCAGAGGCCCCGGGTATAGGGAGAGTTTAGTAATTTTATATTCCATCATGCTGGAGATTTCAACGCGTCAAACATCATTTAAACTTGATATATGAATGATCGAGAGTGGGGATTTAAAACAAGAGCCATACATGCGGGTGGTGGTCCGGATGTCTCGACGGGAGCCCGGAATGTTCCTATTTATCAAACTACTAGTTTTGTATTTGAAGACACTAGAGATGCAGCTGACATGTTCGCACTGCAAAAATTTGGATCTATCTACACGCGTATCTCAAACCCTACGATCAATGCTTTTGAAGAAAGAATGGCAAGTCTTGAAGGTGGTATTGGGTCAGTGGCGACATCATCTGGCATGTCGGCAGAATTTCTAACAGCTGCAGCGCTAGCAAGTTCGGGGGATAGTTTTGTAACCTCTTCAGCGATTTACGGTGGCACCCATACAATGTTTGACGTTTCCTTAGGGAGATTTGGTATTGAAGCTCGTTTTGTTGAGGGTGATACCCCAGAGTCTTTCGATGCCGCTATAGATGAAACAACTAAATTTTTATACACGGAAATTGTTGGTAACCCATCTGGTGCAGTGGCAGATGTTTCTGTTTTAGCAGCAGTAGCCCATTCACATGACATACCACTTGTGATAGACGCTACTTTCGCTACTCCTTATCTTTGCAGACCTATCGACTTTGGTGCTGACATAGTTTTACACTCCGCAACGAAATTCATTGGAGGTCATGGCAACTCCATAGGAGGTGTCGTGACTGAGTCAGGTCGTTTCAACTGGGGGAATGGCAGATTCCCAGAAATGACAGAACCGGTTGCAACTTATAACGGTCTTAAGTATTGGGAGAATTTTGGAGAGTATGCGTTTTGCACAAAGTTACGATCTGAACAACTACGTGACCTAGGTGCCTCTTTGGCGCCAATGAATGCTTTTTTACTACTGCAAGGTTTAGAAACTCTTCCATTCCGTATGGATGCTCATGTGACAAATGCTAAAACTGTTGCTTCATTCCTAGAAAAGCATTCAGAAGTTAGTTGGGTTAATTACGCGGGACTTGAATCCTCTCCACATTATGAAATTGCCAACAAATATATGCCTAAAGGCCCCGGAGCGATATTTACCTTCGGTGTCAAGGGCGGTCGAGAAGCTGGAGCCAAATTCATTGATTCCCTGGAATTAATAAGTCATCTAGCGAATGTGGGAGATGTGAGAAGTCTTGTAATACATCCTGCATCAACTACACATCAACAACTTTCAGATGAGGATCTTGCTTCTGGTGGGGTTAGTGCTGACATGGTTCGACTTTCGGTCGGATTAGAAGATGTCGATGACATCTTATGGGATCTTGATCAGGCGTTAATGAAAGCGTCTTCTTGATGTCAGTTGAACAGCAAAAAGTTGAAGGCTGGGATGAGCCAAGCGCTAAAGAAAGGCTTGCACTGCTTAACAGGACTGAAACCATAGCAATGGTAGGTGTATCGGCAAAAAAATCCAGGCCAAGTAATTTCGTCGCGACATACCTTCTTAGTTCAAGCGCTGACTTTGAGATTTTTTTCGTTAATCCTGTTGAGGATGAAATACTCGGCAAACCTTGTTACAAAAGTCTTTCTGACCTTCCGATTGTTCCGGATATGGTCGATGTTTTCAGAAAATCTGAGGATTTACCTGAGGTAGCTGCAGAAGCGGTGGAGATTGGTGCATCTTCCCTTTGGATTCAGTTGGGACTTTGGAATGTCGAAGCAGCTGAAATAGCTTTAGCAGGAGGGCTCGAACTTGTAATGGATAAATGTATAAAAATTGAAC
>JASLTU010000086.1:0-3609 GCA_030742755.1 Acidimicrobiales bacterium
GAGATCAACAGCTACCGCGATATTG
This sequence comes from Acidimicrobiales bacterium, assembly GCA_030742755.1. Taxonomy (GTDB): domain Bacteria; phylum Actinomycetota; class Acidimicrobiia; order Acidimicrobiales; family MedAcidi-G1; genus MedAcidi-G1. The sequence goes on from JASLTU010000086.1 coordinate 26, forward strand.
ATCTCTTCGTTAATTACTAAATCTGTTTCGTCTATAGTTGCGTTTAGGTGGGGGAATTGTTTTAGAGCTTCGGTCGTTGCTTTCATAATAAATGGCATATAAGTAAGACTAAATTTTTCGGATTTTTTCCAATTAGCCCCATTGGTTTTTCTGACTATTTCTACATTCTCATAGTCAACTTCCATTGCCGTAAGCACGTGAGGAGAGACAGACTTTGATTTTTGCATATGTTTGCCAATTTGACGCCTAATTTTAGACAGTGGCTTTTTGTTGGTATTCGTTTCTTCCGAGTTTGTCATGTTTAGTTTGTTTAGAGATTCTGGGCTATGGCATCACCAATTGCGCTAGTTCCAGTTATTTTATCGCTTATTTCATAGCAAGCTTTGGTGATCTTTTGAGCTGCATCGTTTTCACCAAGGAAGTCGAGCATCATTGCTCCTGAAAGTATTGCTGCTACAGGATTTGCAATTCCTTTACCAGCTATATCTGGAGCCGAACCATGGACTGGTTCAAACATGGAGGGACCAGTTCTATCGGGATTAAGATTTGCTGATGAGGCCAATCCGATGCCGCCAGAAACTGCCCCCCCTAGATCAGTCAAAATGTCTCCAAACAGATTGTCGGTAACTATGACGTCGTATTGTTCAGGTGATTGGACCATGTATATGCATGCCGCGTCGCAGTGGTTGTAGTCGGTCGAAACTTCTTTAAATTCGTTTGCCACTTCATTGAAAGTTCGCTCCCACAGGTCGCCCGCATAAGGCATGACATTTGTTTTATGAACCATTGTTAGATGTTTTTTTCGATTCATTGCCAGATTAAATGCGAAACGAATAGCCCTCTCTACTCCATGACGAGTATTTATTGAACCTTGGGTGGCTATCTCATAAGGAGTTCCGTATCTGTGGAAACCGCCTTCACCTGCGTATGGCCCCTCAGTATTTTCTCTAACTACTTGAAAGTCAATATTATTTTCATCGAACTTGAAAGGTCTCAGGTTTATGAATAAGTCAAGCTCAAATCTCATTTTAAGTAGAAGTCCTCTTTCGATTACTCCCGGAGGAACATTAGGAGTTCCGACGGCTCCCAGGTAAAGTGCGTCAAGATCTTTCCATTCATTTAGAACACTATCCGGCAGAACCGTTCCATCATTTTCGTATCTCGCACCTCCGAGATCATAGTCAACTGTCTCTACAGCTACCCCAGAAGCACTAATTACTTTAAGGCCTTCGTTTATAACTTCTGGCCCAATTCCATCTCCGCCTATAATTCCAATTCGGTTTGTCATATTTTACCCTTTTAGTGAAGTTCTTAATTTCTTTAGGCACAAGACCATAAAGCTATTCTATTTTGCAATTAAATGAATCCGAAAGACTCCCTTCAATTTACTTATTTTTTAGATTACTTTTTGCTAATGAACCGAGAAATTGCCGATCACGATTTAGCGATAAGCGCTGGACAACAACTAGGATTATCATCTCGCGGCTACCGTGGAGTAAGACTTGCGGGGCAAGAGGGTCGTGTTCAGCGGTTCCATGACGTTTTAGGTGAATATCTAGACGGCTTTAGGCCTTAAAATGGGTTTATTGTATAGTTGACTTTATTTTTTTAATTACTTGAAGGAAGATTCCGATTACTGAACGACCTAGAACGAAAATATATGTTGTAAAGCGAGAAAAAGATTTTCTTAGAGTTTCTGGAACTGAAGCAGAAAACTATCTGCAAGGCCAGTTGAGTCAAGATATCGAAGGAATGTCAGACGGTGAATCGAGGTTTACATTTCTTCTTCAACCATCTGGAAAAGTTGATGCATGGCTAAGGATCACTCGTCAAACCCAAAACGATTATTTACTTGATGTAGATAAGAACTATGGAGAGCTGGTTATCGCTAGACTCAAACGCTTCTTATTGCGAACTGATTGCAGAATCGAAATTCTAAACTATTTTCTCTATACGGAAATTGGAAACTCTTTAAATGAGAATGATTTCGTCGACTGTATCGCAATTCCGTATTCTTGGTTTGGCTTTGAATTTACGGACTATATTTTTAAATCCGATAGTTTTTCTGAAAGCTTTACTCTTGTAGACGATTCAGTTTGGACGCAGATGAGAATAAAAGTTGGTATCCCTGAAATGGGTAAAGAAATTGACACTTCTACGATCCCAGCCTCATTAGGAATAGTTGACTTTTCTGTTAGTTTCACCAAGGGTTGCTATACCGGGCAGGAATTAGTTGCACGTATGGATAGTCGTAAAGGTGGAACCCCGTACCGGCTTGTGAGAATAAGTGGAATTTCGGGGATTACTGCAAGCCAAGGTGTCCTTTTAAATAGTGGTGAAGAAATCGGAACCATTACTAGTGAAATAGTTATTGATAATGATTTTTTTGCACTTGGTTTCTTGAAAAGAGGGGTTGAGAGTCCCACAGAAGCACAAGTTGTTGACAAAGACTCTAAGGAGAAAAGTGTTTTTGTTATGCCTTTAGAAGGTTAATGCTTCTTGAGGAATCTTAAATAAGTATAAGCACAACCCGACATTGAAAATTTATATGTGTTAAGTTGGTGACTTCTTCGTTGATTTTCCGCCCCTTTAGGGCGGATTTTTCCTTTTACTCGCTCGTTTTTTGTAAATGATTTCAAAGTTACTGTTAGGCACTTTAATACGGTTTTTGGATGTTTTTTTTGACCCTCTTCTCGCCTCTTTATTTATTGGAGAAGGCAAATTTCTACCAGGCGTGATACTTCTTTCGGGAGTTTCGTTTTTCAACAGGAAACGCTCTTCCATGTAAAGGACAATGGAACCATCTGGAGTAAAAAGAATTGCAATAGGCCCGGTTTCTCTCATTGTTTCTTCGAGAGCAGCGAATAGTCGAATGCAATTTTCACATGATCCATCTATTAAGTGAAGGTCAACCATAGGTAAATAGTAATCGAACATATGTTCGATTACTAATTCGATTATTTCTTTTTCTTCGTCTAGTTTTTTAGACAGGTTCAATTAGTGATACCTGATTTACTAAAAAATTTTAGGAAGGAAAGAAATGTCTTACACAAGTATTGTGAGTACAAAGCCTGGTTCAAGGATGCAGGAAGCAACGACAGCTGATGAAGGTAATGCACTTTTGGCAGAAATTTGGGCAATACTAGAAAAAAATGGTGGAGAAAGTGTCATGGCAGGACAAGATTTCGCACGAGGAGTTGGTATTGCAATCACTCGATGGCCAGATGCTGCCGCATCAGTAAAAACTGAAATTGAGCTTTCATCCAAGGGTTTACTTGAATTCATTTCCGCTGGACCGTTTATGCAGCTTGAAGAATGGTGGCCTATCGCACAAGAAGCTATGAGTGATTCTTAAAAATTTTGATTGAATAATTAACTTTTAATTGTTGAAAAATAGCTTAATTTTGAGGCTCCCTCAGTGGTCTTCTATGAGGTCGTAACCTTGTGTAATGGCAGGTTTAGAAAAAAATCGAGAATTAGCGATCGAGAGATTTAAATCTGCTCAACGCTTTGGTTCTTGTTCACCTTCAGATCTCTTAGGTAGTTCAATCAGAGCTCCAGTTCTAAGCGTTCTTAGTGAAAAA
>JASLTU010000087.1:0-3516 GCA_030742755.1 Acidimicrobiales bacterium
TTCTTTCAGCTAGTTCAAAAATGTCAATACTGTTGGCTTCGTTGATTACTGGAACTAACAAACCTGAATTTGAGGCAACGGCTATTCCTAAGTTGACTGAAGCAGGGATTATTATTTTTTCAGCTGGATTGCCTTCAACGTGGCCATTCATCATGGGGTACTTTTTGAGAGCTCTTACAGTTGCTGCTGCGACAATTGAGAGAGGTGTGATGTTTGAAGCACCTTGCCGATCAACTTTTTTTAATCGATTTCTAAAATCTATAAGTAAAGAAGCATCGATTTCATCAAGTGAATGTATGTGAGGTATTTCCGACCATGCAGCTGACATGTTTTTTGCTATTACTCCACGGACTCCCTTGATTTCGTGCTCTCCGGCTTCCATGTAGCCAAGACCAGACACCTCTAATAGGGATGAGGAACCTTTGTTCTTATTTGGTGAGGGTGAGGACTCGTTCCTCTTTTCGTTGGATGTAGATGCCAATCGCACGTCCTCATTGGTGATACGACCAGATGGTCCAGTTCCAGAAATAGATGCAATATCCACTGCAAGCTCGCGAGCCAGTTTTCTTGTGGCGGGAGAAGCTTTAACTTTTGGAGTGACTGAAATAAATCCTGCATTTTCTTTGAAATTGGAAAGATTTTCTTCTGGTTCATCCTTATCAACCTCTGCGCTTTTATCCGAAGTGTTTTCTTTAGTCGGGGTGGCATTAAGTTCTTCAATCTCAATTAGGATTTCTCCAACTTTTATTCGATCTCCCTCTTGCCCAGCTAGTTTTAGGACTTTTCCCGCCACGGGAGACGGCAACTCAGAACTAGCTTTGTCAGTCAATACCTCTAAAAGAGACTGGTCTCTTTTCACGACATCACCTGGTGAGACGTACCATGAGACTATTTCAGCATCTTCTAGACCTTCGCCGATATCCGGTAAACGAAACTCGAAAGCCATTTTTTAATCGTTTTCCATTGTTTTTAAAACGGCTGCTCGTATTCGGATTTCATCGGGAACATATAAATTTTCTAACATTCCCACTGGGTAGGGAACATCAAAGCCTGAAACTCTTACAACTGGGGATTCCAATGACCAAAAGCATTCATCATTGATGGTAGCTATAATTTCTGACGCGAAACCGCCAGTTTCAGGCGCTTCTTGAACCACTACTGCTCGTCCACAGTGGGAAACAATCTCAGTTAACGCTTCTATATCTAGTGGAACAATGCTTCTAAGATCTAATACAGCAACGGAAATTCCCTCTTCCTGAAGAGATTCAGCCACTCGTCTCGAAAGTTCAACTTGGTAACTCCATGAAATTATGACAACGTCGTCACCGGTTTTTACCAGGTTCGCCTGACCCAAAGGAACAATGTGCTCTTCGTCCGGGACTAAATCACGGATACCTCTGTAACCGCGTAAGGGTTCTAGAAAAAGCACAGGATCAGGATCCCGTATGGCTGAAGTGAGCAAGCCTTTTGCATCAGCTGCTGTCGAAGGCATGGCAATTTTCAAGCCTGGAATGTTTGCAAATTGGGCTTCTAACGAATCAGAGTGCAACTCGGGAGTCCTGACTCCACCTCCAAAAGGAGCTCGAATCGTTATTTGAGGCTCGAAACGACTTTGAGTGCGGTAACGCAATCTTGCTATCTGTCCTGCTATTTGGTGCATTGCTTGATAAGAAAAACCTAGAAATTGCATTTCGGCAACTGGTACCAGTCCAGCCATTGCCAAGCCAACAGCAGAACCCGCAATGGCGGCTTCAGAGATTGGTGTGTCAACTACTCTACTTTCACCAAACTTTTCAATTAAGCCTTCGGTGGCTCTGAACACCCCTCCGTTTCTTCCAACATCTTCTCCTAAAACAACAACCCTTTCATCACGAGCCATTTCACTGTGTAAAGTTTCATTTATAGCTTCCAACATGGAGAGTTCAGAGAGTTTATTATTCATGATGCATCTCCGGTATCTATGAGAAAGGATCTTTGTCGTAGTTGTCTCGGAGTGTCTGAAACGAAGCAGTGGTTCATAAGAGAGTCTGGAGATAGGGGGGTGCTTTTTGCTTTTTCGAAAGCCTCATCCATTCTCTCCAGTGCAATAGTTTCTATTTTCTTCTGCATGGATTCGTTCCAGAGATTTCTATCTGTTAATTCCTTAGTCAACATGTGGACAGGATCTTTTCCTTGTGCAGCTAAGAGATCATCGGATGGAACGTATCTAGTTGGGTCATCCGCTGTTGTGTGTGCGCCTAATCGGTAGACAGTTGCTTCTATTAAAGTTGGACCTTTTCCTGTTGTTGCTCTCTTTCGGGCTTCAGAGACAGCTTCGTAGACAGCTGCAGGGTCGTTGCCGTCAACTGTTACGCCTGGGATGCCAAAAGCTTCAGCTTTCGAAGCGAAACTATCAGCGGCAGTTTGTAAGTGTGTTGGTGTAGATATTGCCCACTGATTGTTAACACAAAAGAAAATTACAGGCGCTTTCAAAACCCCGGCTAGATTTCCTGCCTCATAAAAATCTCCTTCTGAACTTGCTCCATCACCGAAGAAAACTAAAACCACACCCGGTTCATCTTTTAATGACATACCCCAGGCAAGTCCGACAGCATGAGGTATTGACGCAGCGAGAGAAATTTGTGAAGGTGCGACTTTTATCGGATCAGGGATATGACCTCCGGCGGGATGCCCAAGGTTGTAAAGCATAAAGGTGTCCAATACTTCTGGTCCATATTTCCTAAGCCCCAAAGGTTCACGATACTGCGGGAGAACCCAGTCGCTTTCAGGTTTCAGCGCATGAACTGCTCCAACGATTGCTGCCTCATGTCCATCGATTGGGGCAATTGTTCCCACCTGTCCTTGACGTTGCAGATTCCAGAGTCTTCCCGCTTGAGTTCGCGCAACGATCATGTCTTCAAGGATCGTTTGCAACTGTTTGTCGTCAGGTTTCGACATGATTCTCCAAAATCCGTACAACTGAACATTACCCGCAAGTGCAGTTTTTGTCATTGCCGGTCTTGACTGAATTGGTACGTGTCAGAAGTCACGAAAATAGAAGTCGGAAAAATGTGTATTAGAAAACCTGAACAGTAATCTTAGGAGAGCAAAATTTCATACTCGGTTAGGTATCATTCCCCCCTTTGATCTGATCCGAGAGACCGTGCGCCCCACATAGTGGGGCGTACGCTATTTACGTCAACTTTTTATCTTATAAGATTGTTAAAAGAGTAAAAAGTGAGGACAAATGAGTAGCAATCGTCGAGATTTGATTCGTATGACTGATGAAGAAATGAGACACTTCATCGAAGAGCAAAAAAGTCTTCAAGTTTCCTGTATGGGGCCTGATGGTTGGCCTCATTTGACCACTCTTTGGTTTGCAGTTGTAGATCAAAAGATCGTTTTTGAAACTTATACGCGATCACAAAAGATCTTAAATTTACAAAGAAATCCCAATATCACTGTGCTACTCGAAGATGGTCTTATCTATGAAGAGTTACGCGGGGTAATGATTAAGGGAAACGCAATACTTGAGAG
>JASLTU010000088.1:0-3505 GCA_030742755.1 Acidimicrobiales bacterium
TTCAGCATTCGATTCGAGTTTCGACACAGCGTGGCGGACAGGTATTGGAAATCCGGAAAATAGTTCAATTATTTACGAAACTGAAAAAATAGAAGCTTTCGAAAACATCACTATTACTTATTTGGCTGATGGCAATCATTCAGTTCCGCGAAAAATGACTTTATATGCAGATGATGTACCTGTCTCTTCAGTTTCAACTCCTGGGAGAATAAGTGAAGACAGTAAGAGACGTGAAACTATTAGCTTTTACAACGACCCTTTCGATGCCAAAAGTATTTCTATAGTTTTTCAAGAAGTGGCAAATCGCACCACTATGGACTGGTATTCCGGTTTGCCACAGATCATGCCATTAGGAATCTTAGAAATATCCGGCGTTCCTTTCATAAGTGATGCAACTAATTATCTTGATTCAGGTTGTCGAAACGATCTCTTAACTATCGACGATTTACCTGTAAAGATAAGAATTTACGGTTCTACTTCTGAAGTTCTCAAATTAGAAGCATGTAGCGACTCTGTTCTAAACCTCAAATCAGGTGAACATACTCTGAGAACCAAACCTGGTTTTTTAACTGGTTTAAATATTGACAGGCTTGTGTTAACTTCACATTCTTTAGCCGAGCAAAGCGATGTTGTTCGAGTGATGCCAGAAATTTCTATTCTTAAAAGCTCGCGTACACAAATAGATCTTTCAATTTCAAAGACTAACGAACCATTTTGGCTTGTTCTAGGACAAAGCTTCAGCGATGGATGGACATTGAAAGGAGCCGACAAAACTATTGCCGAGTCTCCAGTCTTGATTAATGGATTTGCTAATGGGTGGCTTATTGACCCTCCAGCAGCTAAAACAATGGACTTGTCTATTAGTTGGGAACCTCAAAAAACTGTGTGGATTGCGCTATTGGTTTCAGTGATCTCGGTCATAATTTTATTACTGCTTGCATTTCGTTCATTACCTGACCGTACACAAGCACCTTCAATGCCGCGTTTCAGTAAAAGCACTAGAACCTCTTCGAGAAAACTACCTATCCCTCACGCTGTATTGTGTAGCGTTTCTGTTCTAATTTTCTCTCTCGTAAATCTGCCAAATTTCTTACTAATTTCATTAATTGTGGCCTTCTTCTTCTTTTTGACATTAAGACAACAAATAGCAAACTACGGGCTTCTTCTTTTTTCGTTTTTATTCATGGGTCTATCATCATTCATGATTGTCATCGATCAAATAAAGGAGAGGCATCCTAGAGATTTCGTTTGGCCACTATTTTTTGAACGTTTCCACATCCTGGGGGTCATCTCAATTCTTTTCATTGCTGCAGCAGCTTTTTACGACTTATTGAACAGTCGCTACATGAATAAGTCTCGCGACTAAGCTTTTACGATGAGTTCTCCACCAGTTGTTTGTCTGCACGGTTTTGGAACTTCTTATAAATCGACTTGGGTTGCAAATGGTTGGACGGCATTACTCGAAGATGCAGGTCGTGAGGTAATAGGAATCGACATGCTTGGTCATGGTTCGGCTGAAAAACCGACTGATCCAACTGCATACGAAGCTCTAGAGCAAGATGTTCTTTCTCATTTTCCCGATACACCAGTCGACGCTATTGGCTTCTCAATGGGGTCAGCAGTTCTTTTACATCTTGCTTCCAATACCCCTGAGAAATTCAATCGACTAGTGGTATCGGGTGTTGGGCGAAATCTGTTCGATAGAGATCAAAGTTTTCGTGATGCTATCGCTAAAGCCGTGGAGACAGGTTTGGCTGAGAATCCTGAACTTAGATATTTTGCTCAACTACCAGAAGCTCCGGAGGCAAACCGTGAGGCTTTAGCTGCTTTCATGAGGCGTAAAAGCCCTCCTGAATTTTCACCTGATACTCTTGCCAATTTAACCACCCCTACCCTTATTGTGGTCGGCGACAAAGACTTCGTGTACCCACCAGATCAACTAGTTGCTTCGCTTCCGGACGTTAAACTGGTGACCCTTTCTGGAGTTGACCATTTCGCAACACCAAAGAATTTTGGTTTTATTGATGCAGCTTTGGATTTTTTAGACGCTCAACCTTTTTAATTTAACGGTGTTTCTTTTGCTGAAACAGATCTAGGTAATTCGGTCGTGCCCATTAAAAATTCATCTACGGAAGATGCACAGCTTCTACCTTCAGCTATAGCCCAGACTATTAGTGACTGACCGCGTCCCATGTCACCGCAAGTAAACACTTTTTCAATTGAAGTCTCATAATCTTCCGACCTGTCTACATTTCCCCTGTCATCGAGTGAAACTCCGAGTTGTTCAAGTAGTGGCGACTTTTCAGGGCCTGTAAAACCTAAAGCTAAAAAAACGAGATCTGCTTCAATGTCTTGCTCGGAGTTCGAAATTTCTTGAAATGACATTTTTCCATTTTCAAACACCTGCTCCACTTTATGCGTTCTCAAATATTTGACGGAGCCATCCTCTCCTACAAATTCTGAAGTGTTGATGGCAAATAGCCTTTTTCCACCTTCTTCATGCGCAGAGGAAACTCGATAAATTAACGGCCAAGTGGGCCATGGGTTTGAATCAGAGCGGTCTTCGGGAGGGCGGGGCATTATTTCAAACTGGTTCACGATTTCGGCACCTTGACGGAGTGCCGTTCCGAGACAATCAGCACCAGTATCTCCCCCACCTATTATCACCACTTTTTTATCTTTAGCAGAAATAGCGTCAGTACTTTTGTCACCTTCTTGAATACGATTCGCTTGAGGAAGGTACTCCATCGCTTGGTGTATTCCATCAAGTTCGCGGCCAGGTAATGGCAAGTCACGCCATTGAGTAGCACCACCGGCTAATACGACTGCTTCAAATCCCTTCATTAATTCTTCGGCAGAAATATCTATACCAATTTCTGTATTAGTACGGAACTCTGTACCTTCTATTTCCATTTGTGCTAGCCGACGATCGAGATGCTTTTTCTCAAGCTTAAATTCAGGTATTCCGTACCTTAATAAACCGCCGATACGGTCGGCTTTTTCAAAAACAACTACCTCGTGACCCACTCGTGTGAGTTGTTGGGCTGCGGCTAAACCTGCAGGACCAGAACCCACAACTGCCACTCGTTTTCCTGTTTGTATTTGCGGAATTATTGGCTTTACCCATCCCATTTCCCATGCATGGTCAATTATTGAGACCTCTACCTGTTTGATTGTCACAGGCGGTTCATTTATTCCAAGCACACAAGACCCTTCACAAGGAGCTGGACATAAGCGTCCAGTGAATTCCGGAAAGTTATTTGTTGCATGTAAGCGATGACTTGCTTCTTCCCATTGATCCCTATAGACAAGATCATTCCATTCAGGAATTAGGTTCCCTAGAGGGCAACCATTATTGCAAAATGGTATACCGCAATCCATGCAGCGACTTGCCTGAATCTTTAGACGTTTTTCTGAAAAATCTTCATAAACTTCATCCCAGTCTTTCAAGCGAACTGAAACTGGTCGTCTTTCTGGAACCTCCCGATCGTGCTCTAAGAAACCT
>JASLTU010000089.1:0-3414 GCA_030742755.1 Acidimicrobiales bacterium
TGGGTCACTAATCTCCACAGGGTAAGGAGCTATAGGAGGGTGAGCCACGAATTGGCTACCTAATGTTTCCGCCCAAATTGGAAAACAACGAGGTGAGTCAACCCCATTCTCTCCTCCCATATCTAATGCCGAGTTGGTTCCATGGAGCGCCATCCAACGCCCACCACTTTCAACCCATTTTCTTATAGAAGTCTGTGCTTCTTGCGATGGACGCACGTCACAGGTGTAACTAACCATAAAACTACACTTTTCGATTTCTTCAACGTTCTCATAATCAGAAGCCACAGTCACCCGAATTTGTTCATGTTCAGCTAGAAGTTTGAGCAACTCGAAACGTGCAAAATCAATATCGTGATATTTGCCGGCTGCTACCAGATATGCATCAACTATTTCAGACATCTTTTCTCCAACTTGTTGAATCAGTAATCGACTCTCTTGGAGAAACCTCCATCAACAGTGATATTCACACCATTTATGTGGCTTGCTTTGTCACTAGCTAGAAAAGTAACAACATTCGCAACATCAGAAACAACTCCCATCGCTCCACCAGGGTGAGCTGCTTCTGTTGATTCAAAAAATTCTGGCATTCTTTCCTTAATCGAATCCCAGTCACCTCCATCAACAAAAATAGGTCCTGGCGATACCACATTTGACCTAATTCCAAGCTTCCCAAGAACCTGAGCTTGACCCAAAGTCCAGTTAGTCACAGCAGCTTTAAAAGCTGAGTAACTTCCCGCACCAGGTCCAAAATGCTCAGCCGCTGCTGTCGTTCCGATGCTTATTAACGCACCACCACCATCCGACAGTTGGTCTTTGGCGGTTTCCACTGCATGAAGGAGAGACATTAAGTCAACATTGAAATTGTTTTCCCAAGCTTCTAAAGACTTAGCGCCTTTTGCAGATGTGTTGTGCACATAAGCATCAATACCACCTAGCTCTTCAATAGAAGAAGTGACCCATGCAGTGAGCGAAGCGCTGTCTCCGGCGTCAACTGAAGATCCTATGATTCTGCCTTTTCCGGAAAGGTCTTCAATCGCTTTCTCTACCTCCTCGGCATTTCGCGCGCATATTGCTACTTCCACTCCTTCACTCATGAGGGATTCGACGATCGCTCTACCGATACCCTTTGTTGATCCGGTTACAAGTGCTTTTTTTCCCGAAAGTCCCAATTCCATGTTCCACTTCTCCTAACAGATTAAAGATTAAAGATTAACTCGTAACAGTTCACCATAACTAACTGCCCAACGAGTACTTAGGAAACTACCAACGATACGGTTTAAGCGTGGAAGATTTTAATGAAAAAGATATAAATGAGATAATCGCTTTAACAGTTAAATACTGTTGGGCTTTAGACGAGAGAGACTGGGAGTCTTTATCTGAAGTTTTCTCTCCAGATGCCTATGCGAAATACGGTGTTACAGAACACCAAGGCGTCGACTCGATTATCGAACGTTGCAAGACGGCGCTTACTCCTCTCGACTTCAGTCATCATATGGTCAGCAATCACATGGTTGAGATCGATCAAAATAAAGCTAAATGTAAATGCTATTTTCAAGCCCAACACGTGAGAACTTCCGCAGATGAAGGGGTTAACTTTATAATCGCCGGGAAATACGAAGATGAACTCATTCGAATAGACAAGGACTGGAAAATCGCCAGTCGAGTCTTGACAAAAATATGGACTGAAGGTAATGAAAAAGTGGTCAATCCCTAATTTGGGCCCCATAGTTCAAGTCGCTTATGCAGTTGAAAACCTCGAAGAGGCAACCAAATCGTGGAGCGAAAGTATCGGTGTTGGACCTTTTTTCATCAAGGAAAACATACCTTTGAAAAATGTTCGTGTAGACGGAGAAAGTTCCACTTTTGATCATTCATCGGCATATGCCCAATGGGGTCCCCTCATGCTTGAATTAATCTGCGAGCATACTCAGAGCCTCTTTGATTATTCAAGTAAAAAAGAAGGGGCTTTCCCTTCCATTCATCATTGTGCAGTATTTGTTAATGACTTTGAAGAAGGTTCTAAAAATCTAGAAGAGATGGGTTTTAACGAAATTTTGTATGCCGAGACATCCTCTGGGTTTCCTTTTGCTATGCATGATGCAAGAAAGATTTTCGGACATTTTGTTGAGATTTATGAACCCAACAAAGAACTAACAAGTTTTTATCGTATGGTTGAGGAATCTTCTTAAATATAAACAAGTAATAACGAAAGTTTTCGAAGGAGTTTAATTGGATCCAATAAAAGATCTTCTCCATCTTTACTCTGATGCTGTCTGCAGGCAAGATGCTGATCAATGGACAAACACATGGTGCGATTCGGGTATTTGGGACCTAGGTCACGGAGATCCTGTTTCTGGAAGAGAGTCTCTGAAATCTTTTTGGATTTCTTCAATGTCTAGGTTCGAAAAGGTAGTTCACACATACAGCAACAGTATCTCTGAGCTGAATACCGATTCAGGGTTGGGTTCTGGTCGCGCTTATGTCACAGAATGGTTAAAACCAAAAGAAGGAGAGCCTCTTGTTCTTCACGGTTTTTACGATGACGAATATATTTTTGAAAATGACAAATGGCTCTTCAGTAAACGGACACTTAACCGCATTTACATGGGTAAACCAGACTTATCGACCTGAATCATCCATTTACAACTTGAGTTATAGCACCTATAGCTAAGTCAATGTCAGTGTCATCAATGTCCAAATGTGTTACAGCCCGTATCTGATTTCCTATCTCACTAACCTGTACACCTTTTTCGGCTAGTTCTTGTACGACTTCGTAGTTGCTCTTCCCACATGAAGTCATATCGAAGAAAACAATATTGGTTTCAGGTTCTATGACTTCTGCTCCTAATTTTTTAAGTGCTTCTGCTAAACGCTTTGCTCTTCCATGATCTTCTCTCAACCTTTCAATATTTTCGTCCAAAGCGTAAATAGCTGCGGCTGCCATAAGACCCGACTGACGCATAGCACCACCAAGGCGATGCTTCCAAAGCCATGCTTTGTCTATCAATTCTGCACTTCCCGCTATGCAAGCCCCCATAGGTGCCCCTAAACCTTTTGAAAAATCAATCCAGATCGTGTCAGCTTGATTGGCCCAAGTTTCCGCGGACACACCGGATGCCACAACAGCATTAAGCAGTCGTGCTCCATCAACATGAATTCTCATTTCTTTGCTCTTAGCGAAAGAACATACGTCCGCCCAGAGTTCTAGAGGCCAAACAGTTCCACCGGCAAAATTGTGAGTTTGCTCCAAACACACCAACGAAGTAGGTGGCCTGTAGCGGCTTGTTTGATCTAATCTTTCTTCAATTTGAGAAACTGTGAAATGACCTTTTTCTCCATCTACAGGATCTGTTAAAACATTGGATACTATCGCAGGTCCACCTGTTTCGGATCTGAGAATATGCCCACTGCTTT
>JASLTU010000008.1:0-46780 GCA_030742755.1 Acidimicrobiales bacterium
CATCAACCCAAATAAAGACTCGGGGGATGTTGCTCCCAATTGACACTCACTATTTGGAGTAATAACTGATATCAGTAAAATTCTATTTGTTTCAAGAAAATTATTAACAATTTGAGAACTGAGATCGCCTACCCCGCTTTGATCTATCGCGCTAGTAGCAATATTAACTAAAGCTGAATCTCCACTTTGAAGTTCAGAATAGCCACCCGGGGAGCAAGCAAGCACATTAACTTTCTCTGGTGTAATGTCGCTGTAAGTATGTATAGCAGTGCTTCCGTTGCTGAAATTCAGTTCAACAACTTCTTGCTCCCAAAAATCATCATGTGAAATTCTATTAACAGACTCTCTAGATTTTTCTGGAGTGACCATCAGATTGTCGAATAACGGTACTACGACTGCATTTTCAATCCCATCAAGCGACTCTGTTGCAGAATCAAGAATTGCCTTTTCCAAATCTTTAATGTTTGGTGTTTCAGCTTCTCTCTTACCAAGAATGAAAACCTGGGGTGCAGTTTCATTCATTAGCCTAACGAAATAACTATTTACATCTTCTAAGGTGACTTCGTCTACCCAAGAAAGCCATGTCTCTGTAAGAAATTGCGGATCGGCTACGGGGACTCCATTTATAAAGTGAGTGACAAGATCATCTGCATACGATCCATCCTGACGTCCGGCACTCACGCCGAGACCATCATTTAAAGCATTCGTTAGCTCAGCTAGCTCTTTTTCAAGTAAACCTTCTGAAAATCCTGTTTCTTTAAGAAAACGAACTTCTTTTAATAACTCTTTCAACTCCTCTGCTGGATTATCTGAGTCGAACCCCCACCCAAAGAAGCGCAAATTAAAATCTTCTGACCAGACATAGCCCCATGGTTTTGAGAATGTAATATCTCCGTACTCCGCACGGGTCAACATGTGTTCATGTGCTAAATCAAACACTAAATTTAAAAGGAATTTTTCGTATTCACTGCCTGACGTCCCTTGTGAAGCAAATGGTGCCGAAAAATCAATAGAGACAATATTTTCCACTTCTGAATGAGCAAAGGTTCTTATTTTCATTTCCCCGTAAGGGTTCGGAGTCTGTGTCCGAATTGACCCTGGACCACTCTTTTCAGGATTATCTGCAAAATGATCAATTATCTTGGTTTCGAGTTCTTCAGTTGGAAGATCTCCTACAAGAATGACAGCCATTAAATCAGGTCGGTACCACAAATCGTAGTACTCAATCAAGTCTTGAGAGGTGACATTTCTTATACCTTCAGAGGTTCCTATCGTATTGCATTCCTCATACAAAGTTCCCTCCGTATACATTTCCCGAAATAGTTCATGCTTTATTCCATCTATCGATTCGTCAGGCCGAGCTTCCTCAAGGATGATATTTTTCTCAACTTCAATTCGGTCTTCAGGAAATGTAGCTAAGGTCGCTATATCGTCAAGTGCTTTAAGCACCATCTCAAGGTTCTCTCTGCTAGTGGCTCTAAAAGCGTAAGTTGTTGCATCGCAAGAAGTCCAACCATTTATATGCGTTCCAACATTTATGCCATAGCCTTCCAGTCCGTCAAAAATACCATTAGGAAAATTTTGTGTACCCTGAAAAACCATGTGTTCTACAAAATGAGCGATTCCAGAATCAACAGGCACTTGTGCTAATCCCCCTGCTTTAACCACAAGTCGGGCCTCAAAATTTAAACCAGGATTCTCATTGCTTAATGCAAAATATGTTATTCCATTCTCGAGTGTTCCAGAACTAATTTCACTATCTAGTGGTATAGGAGATTTATCACTAAGCAAGGCAAGCAGTTTGTCATTATCGATACTTTTTAGCGATTCAACAGAATCTGCTAAATCAGTATTTGATGAACATCCGAATAGAACAATGCTCTGAAAAGTGAATAGGAAAAATAATACTAATGATTTTTTAACGTTGCTCATTAAATTTTTTCTTTTAGCTGAGCGGACGACGAGATTTGAACTCGCGACCCTCACCTTGGCAAGGTGATGCTCTACCAGCTGAGCTACGTCCGCGTAGGCAATCACCCTACCAATCAACAAAGCAATATGCATTTAGTTGCTCTTGAAGACCTCTAATCAGTTATTTTCTTCCATATCTTCATAACTGTCACTAACCATAGAATCAACTTCTAAGTCGTCGGTCTTATCCTGATCAGATCCGATTACCTTAGTTTTTTTCATAGCTAACCTCTTTGGTTTTGTATGCCACCAGTAGCCCACGGTTCCAACCAGTACTACTCCAGCGAGAATTCTTATAGTTACTACTATCTGGTCGATTCTCTCCTCAGTTGTATTCCCGCTTTCATCTACCTCTGGTGGAATGGTCTCAATTGTCATATTTTGAGCTAAAGAAAAATCAACGTACGAAAAATAAGCAAAAACGGAACAAACAATTGCAATTATAAAGAAAAATCTCTTAAACATCATTATTTATGACCTCAAACCAATCGTAGTACCTGTTTCGTGCATGACAGTTTTAATTGCAAATGACATTCACAACTACTTGGCACCAACCTTTGAAAGGAAACCTTCTAAATGAACTCCTATTTCTTTCACTGCCAAAAGAAAAGCGTCATGCCCATCTGGACTATCAACCATGTGGTATTCGCATTCCCCTCCCGCTTCAATTACTGCTTCCTCAAGTTCTTTCTGCTGATAGGGAGGATATAAAGCGTCTGAAGAAATGCTCAACGTCATTACAGGTACGCGTGCAATTCTTTCCAACGCGCCCTTCAAACTTCCTCTATCCCGCGCAAGATCATGTAAATCCATTGCTCTATTGAGAAGCAGATAGCTATTAGCGTCGAACCTTCTCGCTAACTTCTCACCGTGATAATCAAGATAAGACTCAACTTGAAACCGATCCCATAGACCATAGATAGAACGCGGGTCAACCAGATCTCTCCCGAATCTGTCCGAATAGACCGCTTCACTTCTATAGGTTGTCTGAGCCACAGAACGAGCGATTGCAATTCCTGCTGCAGGCCCATCTCCTGGTTTAGCCTCATAATAATTACCATCTCTAAATCTAGGATCCAAGGAAAGAGCTGTCCTGCCTATTGCACTCCAAGCGATCTGTTGAGCGCTGGCTCTTAAGGTAGTAGCCAAGGGTGCTAAAGATGAGACTCGATCAGGAAACATAACCCCCCATTCGAGCACTTGCATGCCACCCATTGAACCACCGACTACACAACTCCATTTTTCAATACCTAAATGATCTGCTACACGCCTTTGGCATCTCACGATGTCGCGAATTGTTATTACAGGAAAATCAGGTCCAAATGGCTTGCCGGTCCTTGGATTGATACTCGCAGGTCCCGTCGACCCCTGGCAGCCTCCTAAAACATTTACGCAGACAATAAAATTCTTTTCTGTATCCAATGCGCAATCTGGACCGATAAGACCATTCCACCAGCCAGGCGTAGAATGGCTGGGCTCAACGTCGCCATAAGCATGCGAATCACCTGTTAGAGCATGACATACCAATATTGCGTTATCCGCTTCTGGGGATAGCTCGCCCCACGTCTCATAAGCCATGCTTATATAGTCAAGAGTTTCTCCACTCTCTAAAACAAATGGCTGTCCATCTACCACTTCGACAAAATTACGATTACCTACACCTTGTTCGATAGACCATGCTCCTGAAGCGGGAATATCATCGCTGTAGGATCGAGGATGAAAAGGCAAACGCACAGACTTACGTCTGCCGTTAATAAATCTTTTTATCCTCATTTTTCCTCCGCAAACAGACTCCCAATCGGAGCCGGCAGGGAAAAATAACCACCCGCCGGACACTTCATTGTCTCTTCCGAAACCGCATCCTCACCTACTAGGCAAGCGAGCACCTTGGGTGTCCATCCCAGGTTGCCGGACCCAAATTTGAGCCTCTCTTGATGTAATACCATTCTAAGAGGAGCATGAAAACATCATGCACAGTCTTAGAAATTTTGCCCTTTATACGAACTAATTTGCTTCTAAATCAGGGTTCCATGAGATTAAATTTTTTAATCTCTCATCATTAGAGAACATCTCGACTATTGGCTGTTTAAGACCAAGGCGTCGCATCAGTTTTCTGATTTCAAGCTCCTCATCCCAACAGATCAAACTCACAACCACACCGCTCCCACCTGCTCTTGCAGTCCTGCCGGATCGATGCAAATAAGTTTTTGCGTCAGAAGGTGGATCGTAGTGGATTACTGCCTCAACATCATCCACATGGATTCCTCTTGCTGCAACGTCAGTTGCAACTAACGTTCTTATTTTCCCCTTGGTGAAGTCCTTTAAAGCTTTTTCACGCTGCGACTGCCTCAGATCCCCATGTATGGCTGCTGCAGTTACATTTTCTTGTAACAGTTTGGATGCCAACTTGTCTGCCCCCCACCGCGTTTTAGTGAAAACTATTGTTTTGTTAGAAGAATTTATTATTGCAGCAGCTACCTTTACCTGATCCATTTCATGCACAGCAATAAAACGGTGCTGCATCTCAGCAACTGTCACTTCACGAGATTCAACCTCATGCATTACAGGTTCTTGCTGATAACGACTTATCAAACCACTCACCATGCCGTCTAAAGTTGCTGAAAATAGCAAAGTTTGATGATCTAGTTCCGCTTGACGTAAGATCCATTCGACTTGTGGCATGAATCCCATGTCTGCCATTCGATCAGCTTCGTCAATCACGATTTTCTCGACACTAGCTACTGAAATATCTTTTCGTTCTAATAAATCAATCAAGCGACCTGGCGTAGCCACTACAAAATCAACACCTTTCTTAAGTGCATCAATCTGCTTCTCTATAGGAGAGCCTCCATAGATAGCCTTTACTTTTAGGTCTTTCTTCAAAGCTAAAGGCTCAAGCTCCTTGCAAACCTGAACAGCCAATTCACGCGTCGGAACAAGCGCTAGACCTCTAGGTTCTCCTGGTTTTGAGGCTTGCAAGAGCTGTATCAACGGCAATCCGAAAGCAATTGTTTTACCCGACCCCGTTTTTGCCTTTCCGCAGACATCTCGTCCCTTCAGAATGTCTGGAATGGTTATTTTCTGTATTTCAAACGGTTCACTGATACCTAGACGGTCTAATTCCTCAACCAAATCTTTTTCTATTCCCAATTCGGAAAATCCGATGTTCATCGCTTCCTTACCTCTACAGCCAACTATGGCAAAATTTTGAACTTGCTTGAACTTTTTTCACCTTCTGAAATGCTCAATCAGCTTGTTCCAATTGAACCAACTGAAAAGGCTTAGCAAATCCATCGACCATGACATCCCCCAACTCAATTTGAGTTAGGTTCATCAACGGTGAAACCAGTTCCTTTGGTGCTAAAACTTGACCTGGGCCAGCGCTATCACATAGTCGAGAGGCTAAAATAACCTCTCTCCCTACATGATCATCACCTTCGATCAAGAGAACCCAACCACGCGCAATTCCGGCCCTTATAGGCAGTTCGAAATCTGAATCATTAATCAACGAGTTGATTTCAAGTACCGAATCGACTGTTTCTTCAGGTTCCACCCCAACAAGCATGGCACCATCACCTAGCCATTTAGCTATTCTCACTCCTCTTTTGCTTGCAATGTTGCGAACAGCGTTACGAAACTCAACCAATACGTCAACCGCCTGCTCATCGCCAGCTCTTTCGTTAAAAGCCGTGAAACCAGAAAGATCTATAAAAGCAAAAGTTCTATCCACTCTTCGCAGCACGAAATCTGTATCCACACAAAGACCGTAGTTGCTAAAACCTCTCTTAGGAATTCATTGAATCAACAGATCGTTCTCTTCCAGAGGCCACAATCAATAAGCCAGAAACAACTGCTACCAAACTCATCCAAATATTTACCCTTACTCCAAATATTAAGGAGGCGTTATCAATTCTCAGTGACTCCACCCAAAGTCTTCCCAATCCATATCCAAGTATCCAAAGTCCTATCAAACGTCCAGGTTTTAAGAACCTTGCTCGGTCACATCTAGCTAAAAGAAATGCTAACAAAACATTCCAAACTGCCTCATACAGAAAGGTCGGATGGAAGGTCGATTCTGTAATGAAATTCTTTGGCCTATGTTGAACGTCTATTTCTAGAGCCCAAGGCAATTCTGTGGGTTTCCCAAATAGTTCTTGATTAAACCAGTTGCCCCATCTTCCTATCGCTTGTGCGATGGGTATTGAAGGAATAACCGCATCTAAAATTTTAGCAGTATTTATACCTTTCTTTTTAGCAATGCCCACTCCGACAATAACTCCCAGTATCAAACCGCCTGGTATCCCTAAACCTCCTTGCCAAATGGCAGGCACGTCTTCCCACCTCCCGCGAAAAGATCTCCAATCGGTTATTACGTGGTAGAGACGTGCTCCTATAAGGCCGAAAGGTACTGCCCAAATCATAATCTCAGAAATTTCTTCAGCTTTGCCGCCCTTATTTTCCCAGCGTTTCTGACACCACCAGATTGCTACTAGAACCCCAAGAGCGATCATGAGTCCATAGGCACGTAATTCAATTGGACCGATATGAAATGAACTCGAAGACGGGCTGGGAATGGAAGCCAAATTAAAAATTAGAATAACCCCAATTAAATAGAGAAAAGTTCTTCGGACACTGCAAATAAGTCTGACGATCCAGCAGTCACAGCTCCAAGTTGAGCCCTTGTCAAAGGTAAAAGCTGCTCAGCATAAAAATTAGCTACGGTCATTTTACTATTAAGGAAATCTGCATCTCCGATGCTCTCGTTACCTCTCGCCCCAATCGCTAAGCGCGCTAGGAACCAGCCACCTACTAACTGTCCTAACATTCGTAGATAGGGTGTAGCTCCAGAAATAGCTTGTATAGGATCTTCATTTCCTTTTTCAGAAAGCCAAGCAGTTGCCTCTTCAACAGCCTGCAAACTATCAGTAAGGTTTGACTTGATGGTTTCGAATTCTGCTCCCTCTTCGGCAAGACCCTCAGTAAAGTCTTTTATCTCGTCAAGAAGATCCCTGATAACTTTTCCTTCATTCATCTTCAATTTTCTTCCAACGAGATCTATCGCTTGAATACCATTCGTTCCCTCATAGATAGGAGAAATACGTGAATCTCTGAGGTGTTGAGCTGCTCCTGTTTCCTCAACATACCCATAGCCTCCGTGAACTTGAATTCCAAGAGAAGTCATTTCCACACCCAAATCAGTACACCAAGCCTTAGAAATAGGTGTCAACAACTCAGCTCTATCTGAAGCCAATTGTCGTTCATCACTATCGGGATGACTCTTTGCTAAATCTAGAGCAGCAGCATTCGCATACAAAATGCATCTCATTGCATCTGTATAAGCCCTCATCGTCAATAACATTCGCCTTACATCTGGGTGTTCGATAATTAAAGACTGTTCACCTGCTTCAGCTCCTATGGCTTTACCCTGACGCCTCTCCAGAGCAAAAGAAGAAGCTTGTTGTAACGCTCTCTCTGCTACAGCTAAACCCTCAACTCCAACGCCCAAACGAGCATTATTCATCATTTTGAACATGTAGCGCATTCCTTGATGCTCTTCACCAATCAAATAGCCAACTGCTCCTTCCCCAGCTTCACCATAAGAAATTACACAAGTGGGACTGGCGTGAAGGCCTAACTTATGTTCAAGCGACAGACAACGGTAATCATTGCGTTCTCCTAGTGATCCGTCATCTTGAACTAAATACTTAGGAACGATAAAGCAGGATATTCCTTTTGTTCCTGGTGGGCTATCTGGAGTGCGTGCTAATACCAACTGGATGATATTTTCAACTAACTCATGCTCGCCAAAAGTTATAAAAATTTTAGTTCCAAAAATTTTATATGTTCCGTCCTCTTGAGGTATGGCCTTAGTGGTTAAAGCACCTACATCAGAACCCGCTTGAGGTTCAGTCAAATTCATCGTTCCTGACCATTCACCAGCAACTAATTTTGGTAAAAAAATCTCTTTTTGGGCTTCGTCGGAAAAAGTATGCAAACAATCGATTGCACCTGCCGTCAGCATGGGCCCCATTGACCATGCTCGACTCGCTGTTGCTAGCATCTCTGTCAAAACAGTGTGGATAGCTAACGGAAAGCCACCACCTCCATAGTCTGGGTCTTGCGAAATAGCTCCCCAACCAGAATCTACAAAGTGATCCCAAGCCTGTCCGAACTCTTCTGGCATGGTCACCACCCCGTCAGAAACCGAACATCCTTCTTGATCACCAATTTTGTTAACTGGTGATATTATTTCGGCTGCAAAACGTCCGAGTTCTTCAAGAACGCCATCAATCGTGTCAGTATCTACGTGTTCGTAACCAGGTAGATCACACAACCTACTTATATCACTGATCTCATTTAGAACTAATCTGATGTCGTTTAAAGGCGGTTTATATTCAGTCATATTTTCAGGTTAGCGAAATTGACGTAATACCCGCTGTTCGAGCTAACCGTTTGCTGATTTCACTTCTTTGTGTGGGGCATGTATAGGAACGACCTGACGGTCAGGACCAGAATCTCCATCTAACCAGTGTTGCCGACACCGCAGCTCGTAAGTGACTTTTTGATCTTCTGGGTCATCTACTACTACAAGGTCACCATCATAAACTTGTTCACCCTCAAGTAATCTCGCATTGTGTGTAGCTCGACGGCCACACCAACAACGCGCCTCGACTTGCACTTCAATCCGCTCATCAGAGAGTTCTAAGAGTCTTCTCGTACCCTCAAACAATTCCCCTTGAAATGAAGTAAGAAGTCCAAATGCGTAAACTTCTGCTCCGATCTCATCAACGACACGAGCTAACTGCTCTATTTGATCAACAGAATAAAACTGTGCTTCATCACAAATCATGTAATCAAGAGAGCCATTGTTTTCTTTTTCACTTAAAGCAAACTCATAAAGATTAAATCCTGGAGACACTTGAACAGCATCAGCGGAAACACCCAAAGCACTAGAAACTTTGCCGCCCGCTCTATCTAGCTGGCTGCAGAGAATACCGGACAAACCCCTAGATGATAGATTGTGATGAATTTGCAGGGCCAAGGTGCTCTTACCTGATCCCATAGTGCCGAAAGAAAACCTTAGAGAAGCCATCAGAAGAACCCTTTAAAAGAACTTGAAGCAACTAAATATATTTCCATTGACACATTTATACCTATTTATAGAACCTAATTTGACGATAGTACTTAAAAAATAAAGAAATGACTGAATGCGAATCTTGTTAATTTTGTTCAAATATTTACTTTGTTGAAATAAAAAAAACTTGGCAATGACGATACTGTCATTTATATGAAGCAAATCTTTCCTGAAGAAATTGAAGTCGACCCTGCTGTTGTTTACAACAGTGATGTAAGAACGCATTTGAAATCCAGGCCATGGATATTACTAAATATGGTTAATTCTGTTGATGGTTTCATTTCCTTCGAAGGCAGAGCGGGGGGATTAAGTGGACCAGCGGACAAAAATATCTACCAAATAATCAGAGCGCTTGCTGACATCATTTTGGTTGGTGCAGGAACCATTCGAGCAGAAAAATATAAAGCTCCAAAAACACCGGACGGTGATTTGGCTGCATTCCGAGAGTCCAGAGGGCAAGAAAAACGACCCAGGATCGCTGTCATTTCAGGTGAGTTAAATCTTGATCCTGATATGGGTTTATTCGCTGACCGTCATCTAGAAGATAAGCCACCCCTGATTTATACGAAAAGTGAATCACTCGAAAGAGGTTCTTCGGGTTTTGATTCTTCCGCTGAGATTGTAGCTTTTCCAGAACCAGAAATGAATGTTTCGAAAATCGTCGAAGACCTCTTTAACAAAAATGCAAAAATTGTAGTTTGCGAAGGAGGACCCAACTTGAATTCACACTTGTTGACTGCTGGTTTGATAGATGAATTCTGTCTTAGCGTTTCACCTAGAGCAGTCGGAGGAGAAGATCCTGCAACATTTCTTAACCGACCAGTTGATTCCCCTACTGAACTTTCGTTGGACCGTATATTGCTAGAAGAAGAATTTCTATTTTGTCGTTATCTAACAATTAATGGGGATTTATAAACCTCTGTTCAGAACAATACGCTGACCAGGTTGCAGTTGTACCCCACCAGTAATATCTGCTAGTTGATCAACAGTGTGTCGTATATCTGTACCTTCTGGATTAAATTTGTCGGCAATTTCCCAAAGAGTGTCACCTGGTTGAACGACATATACAACAGGTGTCCCTGCAGCCTCGACTACAGAACCACCAGGGACACCATGGATTCGGCCAATTATCTCATTAGCCATCAAAACACTCAAAAATACTATTAAACCGACCATCGATAGAAAAAATAGACGTCGACGTCTATAAACCTTTTGAGGTAGTGGCTTGAAAGGGAGAGTCTGTAAATTCGGCGTAGTAGCGCCGTAGGAGTTATAAATGACTGCTGTATTCATGTATATATCCTTTCAAAGGGGTGTGACAGAGCTGTTTTATAAGGAAAAACCCTTAAATACTTGACAAAGAACGTTTGTTCGGGGAACATATGTGCGTCGTACAAGTGTTCGATCATGTTATAATGATATCGAACATATGTTCGATTGCAACTAAAAAAGGTTTTTTATTATGAATGAAAATTCTCTGACTAAACGACAAATACAAATACTCGAATTCATTGACAGCGAGTCCAGGGAGAGAGGTTTTCCACCCTCTGTTCGTGAAATCTGTACGGCAGTAGGTTTAACATCCCCTTCAACTGTGCACGCTCATCTTTCCAGTCTTCAAAAATTAGGTTATTTGCGACGATCTGACCCTGGCAAACCTCGAGCTATAGAAGTATGTTTTGACCCGATCAGTGGAGCGGCTGTAGACCGAGGAGCCGTTCAACACGTTCCTCTGGTCGGTGAAGTAGCCGCAGGTGTCACAGTTTTCCGACAGGAAAATATTGAGGAATCTCTTCCACTTCCAGCAGAATTTACTGGAGACGGAAATCTTTTCATGCTCAGAGTCAAAGGTGATTCGATGACAGGTGACGGAATACTCGATAACGACTACGTAGTCGTTAAATCTGAAACTTCTTCCAGCTCCTCCGATGAACTCCTAGTAGTTGAATTACCCGAGGCCGATGGAACCGTAGGAGTTAAAAGACTTAAAAGGCACGGGAATAAAGTTACAATCTGCTCATCAAATCCAGACTTTGATGACATCGAATACAGTGCTGGTGAAGTAAAAATTATCGGGAAAGTTGTAACTGTTTTGCGAAAAATCTGAGATCTTTGATCTAGTTCACTTCCAACACTTTTCTAAGTGTCTCGAAAGTTAGCTCAAGATTTTCACGCTCTACCCTCTCCTCAGCTGTATGAGCCAAAGTTGCATCACCTGGCCCAAAGTTAATTGCTGGAATCCCCTGTTCAGAGAAAAAAGCTACGTCTGTCCAACCTAATTTTGCACGAGTTTCAATACCTTCGCCTATAGCAGCAAGAAGAGCGTGATTCATCCCAGGAGCTGCTGCTGGCGCCCTATCTACTAATTCAATAGTGTCACCATCTTCCATATATGGAGAAAGAAAGTCTCTCACGTGATTTTCTGCTTCATCAGAACTGCGATCCGGTGCATGCCGATGGTTAATCAACAAAGTTGCGTTATCAGGAACTACATTGCCCGCCACTCCCCCTTCGACACCAACTGCTTGTAATGCCTCTCTAAATTCACAACCATCTATAAGCGGTTTCCTGTATTGATAACTCTCTAAAGCCTCAAGTACGCCGCTTAAACGGTGTACTGCGTTTCTACCCATCCATGGACGCGCTGAATGTGCCCGCTCTCCTTTCAATGTCAACAAAAATCTCATAGTTCCTTGGCAGCCTGCTTCAATCAAAGCACTGGTGGGCTCTCCGAGAACTGCAGCATCTCCACTCAATAGTTGAGGTGCTTCGGTAAAAATTTCTTTTAAACCATTGTGCTCGCTTGCCACTTCTTCACGAGCGTAAAAAACCCATGTCACATCAATTGCATATTCATTTACAGACCTAGCAAGTTCTAGCATTACAGCAATGCCACCCTTCATGTCTGCGCTTCCAAGGCCCCAACATGTGTCATTCTCAATCCTTGCCCCAGACTTCGTGTCTCCCGGCACCGTGTCAGTGTGACCCGCCAAAACCAGTCTCTGTTCTTTATTAAAATTAGTTCTCGCTATCAAATTGTCTCCGACACGATCAACCGACAAATGAGGAATAGCGCTTAGTTCTTTATCTATTAACGAAACAAGTGGACCTTCCTCAAAGCTTACAGATGGAATATTCACCAACTCTGCAGTCAATTCCAATAGATCACGCATAGCTAGAAGATCCAATATTCAAGTCGTTACTCCATGTGTACGCAAAACTTCGTTCAAGGCTGACTTGTCATGTCGCTCCCCAGGCTCTAAGTATCGAACAACCAAAACGCAAGGCAATCCAAAACTTCCTCCAGTAAATTGCCTCTCTCGAGTTGCCTGAACAGCTACACACCAAGGTGGCACAATCCCTCTACTCAACTCTTCACCAGATTCAGCGTCAATGACTGGTATTGAACCAGTTAAAACTGCGCCAGCCCCAAGAACTGATCCCTCGCCCACAGAAGCTCCCTCAGCCACTATGCACCTGCTTCCAATAAGACATTCATCCCCTATAAACACTGGTACAGCATTAGGTGGTTCTAAAACACCACCTATACCGACTCCGCCCGAAAGGTGAACATTTTTTCCTATCTGAGCACATGAACCAACGGTTGCCCAAGTATCGACCATAGTATTTTCACCCACATAAGCTCCGATGTTCACGTAACTAGGCATCATTACAACACCGGGAGCTTGGTAACTTCCCCATCGAGCAGATGCACCTGGGACAACTCGCACCTTGCTCTCAATGTAATTTTTCTTCAGAGGTATTTTGTCAACAAATTCAAAAGGCCCTACTTCTTCAATGGACATTTCTGACTGACGAAAAAGTAGCAGAATAGCTAATTTCAGCCACTCATTTACTCGTACACCATTTTCGGTGTCATATTCCGCCACCCTCTCTTCACCTGTATCAAGCAAATTTATAGCCTCATGTATGAGAGAATTAGCTTCCGAGTCACCAGTTGTTAATTCATTTCTTTTTTCCCAAATCTTTTCTATTTCTTTGGCTAAATCAGTCATACCTGAGATTACCTCTTATTCATGGACTAGAAGGCAAGTTTTTAACTAAACCCCAGCCCTTTGTTCCAATAATTCAATCCGATCATCAGTAGCAACCGCTGCAACTCTTATATAACCCTTACCTTCCTCACCAAAAAATTCACCTGGAGTAACAACCATGCCTAGGTTTTTTGCCAATTCTTGAACTAGTCGCCATTCATCAGCTTCAGGTGCGGCTATCCAAAGATAGAAAGCGCCTTCTGGCATGGCTGTTTCAATTCCAAGGGAATCAAAAATATTCATTAATTTAGAAAGCCTTCCTAGATACAACTGTTTCTGTTCTTCAACATGAGCTTGATCATTCATAGCAGCTATGCCTGCGTTTTGAGCTGGGCCAGAAAGCATGAAACCCTGATGTTTTCTAACTTCACGCAAATAGCTAACTAGTTCTAGATCCCCTGCATAAAAGCCGACTCTCATACCAGCCAAATTTGATCTTTTAGAAAGGGAATGGATAGCTAAGACACCTTCCTTGCTGCTTTGAAGAACAGACTTTGGAGAAGTTCCCCATGTGAATTCGACATAGCATTCATCTGACAAAATCATCACCTCATTTGCCTTCCCCCAATCAGCTATCTTCTCTAAGTCTTCAATTGCTCCTGCAGGATTACCGGGACTATTAACCCATAGGCAAATTGCTCGCTCTATGTCTTTTTTATCAATTCTCGAAAGATCAATTCTCCATTCTTCATCAACAGGAACTGCTACAGAACGACAATTAGCTAATTGAGCACCCATCGAATAAGACGGGTACGAAACCGCTGGATACAAAACTGTGTCTTTATCTGGATTCCTCAATTTAAGAACTGCAGGCAGTCCTGTAACAATCTCTTTACTTCCAATACAAGCCCCTATAGAAGTTTCCGGAATTTCAACTTTAAGACATCGCTCCATCCATTCAGAAGCTGCCTTCAAAAAATCCTCACTTCCGACTGAAGACGGATAAGGACGAGCCGAATCGAGACTCATTTCAGAGGTGATAGACCTTTTAACGACTTCAGGCACAGAATCACACGGTGTGCCTATAGAAAGGTCTACAGCTCCACCATACAAAGATTCAGCCAAATTTCTAAACTTGTCAAGTTGTTCGTATGGGTAAGGAGGAGGCGAGAACTTTTTTTTCATTGCATCAATTCAAACTCTGAAGATCGAAATCGATCTCGAACTGTTCAAGCCTACCTATTGAACTCTCGTCAGCTCTCACTTCAATTAACCAATTGGACTCTTCCAAAACTTCTCTTATTACAAAACCTTCCCTATGCGCCATTGCTCTAATATCACCCCGTTCAAAAGGCACTTTTAACGTAATCGTTTCTTCTGACTTCCTAAGTGAAGACGCTAATTCATTCACTAACTCATCGATACCTTGACCTGTTGAAGCAGAAACCGCCACACAGTTTTCATCTCGTTTGAGAAGTCTCTTATCGACACCATCTGATTTGTCAATTTTATTGAAAACCATCAACTCGGGAACTTCAGAAGCCCCTATTGCTTCTAATACTTGTCTTACAGCTTCTATGCATCCTTCTGGGTCTGGATCTGAAGCATCAATAACGTGAAGTAGTAAATCCGCATCGACTACCACATCTAAAGTGGCTTTGAACGCTTCAACTAATTGATGAGGCAATTTACGTACAAAACCAACTGTGTCAGTTAAATAAACAGCCTCACCACCAGGTAACTGCATTCTACGAGTTGTGGTATCGAGGGTTGCGAACAAGCGGTCTTCAACTAATACTCCTGCGTCTGTAAGTCTGTTAAGAAGCGTAGATTTTCCAGCATTCGTGTAACCAACTATTGCTACTGAACGATTACTTGTCTTAGACCTAGCCTTTGACTGAGTCGACCGATGTCTACGCAAATTATTCAAATCTTGTTCTAATCGCCGAATTCGACGCATAAGTCTTCTTCGATCCACCTCCAACTGGGTTTCTCCTGGACCTCTGGTTCCAATTCCTCCTGCTTGCTGACTAAAAGTACGGCCGGACTTCCTTAGCCTTGGCAAACGGTACCGAAGCTGCGCTAGTTCCACTTGAGCTTTACCTTCAAGACTGTTTGCATTCTGAGCAAAAATATCGAGGATCACAGCTGTTCGGTCAAGAGCTGAACGCTTAAGTATCCCCTCTAAATTACTTTGTTGAGCAGGAGTCAATTCGTTGTCGAAAACTACCGTGTCGGCATCAAATTCCTCTGAAATAGATCGAATTTCCTGAGCTTTGCCACTCCCTACGAAAGTAGCTTTATCTGGTGCTTGCCTATTCTGAATTATGACAGCAACAGCATCAGCTCCTGCTGTATCAACAAGCCTCTCAAGCTCCTCAAGGGAGGATTCTGTAATTTCTTTATCAACACCTTCCAAAGAAACACCGGCTAATACAATACGTTCGCGAAATGAACGATCAATTAGACCACGTTCTTCGCCTCCAAACTCACCGAATCCACCTCTGTGGGTTTCTTCCTTTGCAGATTGATCTCCAGTAAAGGATCTATCCATTACTTACCTGATGTTTATCCATAAATACGGCTGGACCGGAAAGTGCTATTGATTGATCAATAGATACGACTCCTGTACCTCCCGGCATATGAACACTGACTATAGATTCAGTCTGACCCCATTCTGAAGTTACAAAAACTGCAGCACATGCTCCCGTTCCACAAGCCTCGGTAATCCCCACTCCTCGTTCCCAGTGTTTCATTTTTATATTCCTAGGATCTGTTACTTCTATCAGGTGCACATTTATTCCAACCGGCGCAGCCTTTTCATTTTCACTAACCGCAAATGCTTCGAGCTGCAAATCATCTAAATTTGCCACTTGTACAACCAAGTGAGGATTACCAATATCTACTTTCGCTGCTCGAAGTAATCGCTGCTCTTCAAATTGATCAGGTTCTAGAACCTCTAAAAGATCTGCTTTACCAAGCTCGGCAGTTACTCTCATTTCATCTTCAGTCAACAACTCTTCAATTTTCAGAAATCTAGCTCCGACATCTGTTTCAACATTAAATTCATATTTAGATGTTTTTTTACCCATAAATAAAGCCTGCGCAAAACATCTAAGCCCATTGCCGCTAACTTCGGCTCGCCCACCATCCTTATTAAAAAGATAAAAGCGACTTGCACTATTCGAGGTTTCCGGAAGAGGTGTCCCAATAATTAAACCATCAGCACCAATTCCATGAGTAGAGTCACAGTACTTTTGAGCTAGCTCAGAAGGGTCTTTAGGCAGTTCTTCCAAAAGGGCAATCAAGAAAACATTCCCGAGACCTTGATGTCTAGTTAGTTCCATCTAGCTAGTTTCACAGATAATCAGGAACTTTGACGACTTCATTTAAAGTATTTCGGCCAATCACATCAAACACCTTAATTACTTCTTCTATTAGTTCGAGGGGATTATTTTTAACATCCATCCATTCAATTCGCGGATCTCTTCTAAACCACTTTTCCTGTCGTCTTGCAAAACGTTTTGTCGATGCAATCGCCAGATCAATCGCTTCATCAAGGGTAATTTCTCCATCAAGATAAGAAATAAATTGCTTATAACCAAGAGCTTGCGAAGCAGTTTTGGAAAGTTTTCTGCCACCAGATACTAGCTCTTTGACTTCTTCGACAAACCCATCCTCGATTTGCCTTTTATACCTCTCGACTATCCTCAAATCATTCAAATCTCTTGGAAGTTTTAAACCAATTTGAGTGAAAGGAGAAAAAGGATACACATCCAAACCAGGTCCGAAAGAAGAAAATGGACGACCAGTTCCCAATACAACTTCGAGTGCTCTAACGATACGCCTACGGTTCCCTGGTTCGATCTTTGCAGCTGCAGTTGGGTCTAAGTCATTAAGTTTTCGGTATAAAGAGGAAGTTTCAGACACTAACTCTATTTCGTCTCGGATACTTAAGAATCTGGGAGGGATTTCTAAACTGTCAATCACTGCACGAACATGCAGTCCTGTTCCTCCAACCAAAACTGCTCTATTGCCTCTGTTGTTTATTTCCTTCAAAGCTTTTTCGACAGCTGACTGAAAAAGAGGAAGTGCAAATTCGTCTGAAGGATCAACGATATTTATCAAGTGATGAGGTATTTCCTTTTGTTCAGCAAGAGTTGGGGTTGCAGTACCTATATCCATTCCTCTGTAAATTGCCATAGAGTCAATCGAAATTATCTCAACATTTGAGCGACGTCTCGCTAATTCAAGCGCTAAAGAAGATTTTCCCGACGCCGTACTCCCTACTATGACCAGATTTCCGTTAATAGGCGGTTCAATATCTTTCTCAGACACTTTGCTCTGCCATAACAGGAATACGTTTGCGGTGCTTAGGAGCGGCAACCACCTCTAATAACTCACCAAGAAGGTAATGAGAAGGAGCCTCCGTAACTAGAACACGAGCATAAGTTCCTACACGGAGAGAGTCTTGGAAGTTCAAATGAAGAATTTTATTCTGTCTTGTTCTAGTTTTAACAAGATCATTTCCTTTTTTTGATCGACCTTCAACTAGAACTTCTTCTATTCTGCCAACACGGTCTTTGTGTTTCAACAATGAGGAACGCGTAACAACCTTTCGCAAAGTTTCATATCTCCTCACAGCGACACCATGATCAACAAATTGTGATTCCATCTCCGCCGCCTTTGTCCCAGGTCGCGGAGAAAAAATATAAGTATATGCGGCATCAAATTGTGCTTCGGCTGCCACTTCAAGAGTTTCTTCGAAATCCTTTTCACTCTCACCCGGAAAACCGACTATCAAATCTGTCGTCACTGACAAATCCTCAATTCCGCTACGGGCTTGCTGTACTTTTCGCAAAAATCGTTCATTTGTATAACCACGATGCATCGCTGACAAAACTGAATCACTTCCGGACTGCAAGGGAAGATGTAAATGCTCACAAACACTTTCTGTCTTAGACATTGCGTCAACTATTTCTAAAGTTAAATCTTTTGGATGAGGACTTATGAAACGAACTCTTTCGATTCCCTCAATTGATCCAACACTTCTCAACAAATCTGCGAAAAGTGGTTTAATTTTTCGACTATCAGCCTCCAACCAAAGAGATCCAACCTGAAAAGCATCTGTCTTGGAAGGGTCGCTTCCTTTTAATTTTTTTGTTAAATCACGCCCGTAAGAATTCACATTTTGACCCAGCAGGGTAATTTCTGTTACTCCCTGATCAGCGAAATTTCTTGCTTCATCCAAAAGTTGTCCGAAAGGTCTACTAATTTCAGGCCCACGTACTGAGGGGACTATGCAATACGTACATGTATTATCGCAACCGATCTGAAGCGTTATCCATGCACGATGATCTACCTCTCTCCTAACAGGAAGTGCCGATGGAAAGGCTTCATGGTCCTCTTCAACTAATTCTTCCAGAATCTCAATTATGGGCCCCTGAGTCTCTGATTCCTTTAAGAGTTTTACAGCATTTTGAACATTGTGAGTTCCAAATACAACGTCAACATGTTTCGCACGCTCCTGAATCAATTCCCTGTCTTTTTGAGCTAAGCAACCACCGACTGCAATCTGGACGTTAGGCCTTTCAGCCTTTAAAGTTTTCAAATTGCCTAAAGCACCATAAAGACGATTATCAGCATTTTCCCTTATACAACAGGTATTAAGAACAATGACATCCGCTTCTTCTTCTGATACAGCAGGAATTAATCCATCCGCTTCTAGCAGACCGGATATGCGTTCACTGTCATGTTCGTTCATCTGGCACCCGTAGGTGCGCACCGCGTACTTTCGGCGCTCCATGTATTCAGGCTAGGTCAAGTTAGGAAGACTTGCTAAAAGTCAGTCATTTTTAGTTGTTTTGCAAGTAAAAAACTTCTTTATTCTTCTAACTCAATCGGAAGATCGTCAGTTTCTGTGAATTCATCAACTAGCTCTGATTCTTCTTTAACGGCTTTTACTGGCTCTTCAGTATCAGGCATCGCTTCACGCCAAACCCTGTCAGTGATTTCCATCATCACCTCAGGGTTTTCCGTGAGGAAACGTTTTGCATTTTCTCTTCCTTGGCCCAGTTGTTCACCCTCATAGGTGTACCAAGCACCTGACTTCTTGACTATGTCGAGATCAGACCCAAGATCAATCACTGAACCTTCTCGACTTATTCCGGCGCCATACATAATGTCAAACTCTGCTTGACGGAAAGGTGGAGCACATTTATTCTTGACAACTTTTACCCTTGTTCTGTTGCCTACAATTTCTGTTCCATCTTTGATGGCTTCAATTCGCCTTATATCAAGTCGAACCGATGAGTAAAACTTAAGCGCACGGCCACCAGGAGTAGTTTCCGGAGACCCAAACATTACGCCAATTTTTTCACGCAATTGGTTTATAAAAATGCATATTGTCTTCGACTTGTTCAAGTTGGAAGTTAACTTTCTAAGAGCTTGTGACATAAGTCGAGCTTGCAAGCCGACATGTGTATCACCCATATCACCCTCAATTTCAGCTCGAGGTGTCAAAGCAGCTACAGAGTCAATTACAACAACATCAAGAGCACCTGAACGTATAAGCATGTCAGCGATTTCAAGCGCCTGCTCGCCCGTATCAGGTTGTGAAATTAATAATTCATCCACATCAACACCAATAGCTTTTGCATAAACAGGATCCATTGCATGCTCTGCGTCTATATAGGCGCATATACCACCGTTCCTTTGAGCTTCGGCAACAACATGGGTAGCGAGTGTTGTTTTTCCTGAACCTTCCGGACCAAATATTTCCGCTATTCGACCCCTTGGCATTCCACCTATTCCGAGAGCCAGGTCAAGAGCTAGCGCTCCTGTAGGAACACTTTCCATAGACATGGAACCTTTGTCGCCCATTTTCATGACCGCTCCCTGTCCAAATTGTTTTTCAATCTGTCCTAAAGTGCTGTCTAGAGCCTTTACCCTGTCCGCATTATTAGCTGCTCGTGCGTCAAAATTTTCTTGAGCTTCTTGAGTTTTTGTTCCCTTTGCCGCCTTACTCATCTTATTTCTCCATTCATTTCTACAAATTGCTTCTTTTAATGAAGGCTCAAACTTTATGAGACTCCTTAATATGTTTAATTAACAATAAGAAACCGGTGTGACAGTACTTAAAACGGTTACCAATCACTGCTAATAACATAAGCGTAATTGCGAACATGTGTTCGTGCAAGCATTTATCAATTATTTTTTATAAATGCCATTCTCCTGCTAACTTTCATCTATGAACTCAAACCCTTCAAACAACACCGACTCTCTTACAGATACTGAACTCTTAAAAAATCGCCTATCGAAGATGGCATTCCATTGCACCCAAGAATCTGGCACTGAACCGGCTTTTACTGGTATTTATACAGATGAAAAAACACAAGGAACTTACCGATGTATTGTCTGTGACGCTGATCTTTTTCATAGTGGTGAAAAATATGACTCAGGAAGCGGTTGGCCTAGCTTTTGGGATTCAGTTGATGAAAAATCCATAGAAACTGAAATTGACACTAGCCACGGAATGCAGCGAGTGGAAGTAACTTGCGCATCATGTAATGCCCATCTCGGACATGTCTTTCCTGATGGTCCGGAACCCACTGGAAAACGATTCTGCATCAACTCAGCATGCTTGAACTTGATGCCTGAATGACTCTAAATATTTTCTTTTCTTAATAAACACTTAAGGAGTTATTCAGCGGATTCAAGTCGCTTCCGAAGTGCATTCAGCACGGTAATCACCGTAAATTGACGTATCTGAGCTCTATCAAAAGGGAAAATAACTTTAAACGACTGAACGTCCCCACTGATACTCGTTGCCATCCAAACAGTTCCTGGGTCCTCCCCTTCGTGAGGATACGGACCAGCTGCCCCGCTTACAGCTACCGAAACATCAGATCCCAAAAGGTCACAAACACCCAACGCCATTGCTTCAACTGCCTCCTGGCTAACCACAGAAATACCTTTTGGAACTTTTAGTAAAGATCTTTTTATGTCAGCTTCATATGCGACAACTGATCCAATATATGAATCACTCGACCCAGGCACCTCCGTTATTCTGCTACCTATCATCCCCCCAGTTATAGATTCAGCAGTAGCAAAAGTTAATGACTGAGCTTTCAATTGATCCAATACCACAGACTCCATGGTTTGGTTATCTACAGCGAAAATATATTCCCCTATCAGCTCTCGTAAAACAATTTCTTCCTGAGCTAAAAGCAAATCAGATTGTTCCTTATTGGCAGCTTTTGCAGTAATTCGTACCTTAACCCCTTCGATCCCACTCGCTTGAAAGGCGAGAGTGACTTCACCGTCACTGTCAAGACGCTCCACCTCTTCCGCCAGATCTTCTGCAAGACCTGATTCGGAATGACCCCATGTTTTAAGCACTCTGGAACTTATTACAGACTTCTCACCAGACCGTGAAGTTAGATCGTGGAGCACAGTACCCTCAAGCATTTGCTTCATCTCTGCAGGGACACCCGGAACTAAATAAATCACTTTCCCTTTACCCACGGGGCAAATAAGCCCTGCGGCTGTACCTGGCATCTCTTCGATCACATTTGCACCAACTGGGACATCCGCCTGCTTAAGATTATTTTCAGGCATCGGCCTCCCGCGATTGGAAAACCTTTCTTGGATTCGTTCCACTATCTCCATATCCCTGACAAGATCAACACCCATCAACCCTGCTACAACTTCACGTGTCAAATCATCCTGAGTGGGACCAAGACCACCTGTGACTATTAAAGCCTCTGCTCTTTCAAGCGCTGACTCAAATACCTCTAACATTCTTCCTGGATTGTCGCCTACAACGGTCTGGAAATGGCAATCAATACCAGTCTCTGCTAAACGTTCTGCGATCCAAGCTGAATTAGTATCAACTATTTGACCTAACAAAATCTCAGTTCCAACCGCAACTATTTCACAACGCACTACAAAACCCTATTCACCAGTCGTACTTGTCGCAAGAATTCCATCCATTAGATACTGAACCCCTGTCACAATAGTAAAAATAACAGCCACCCATAGTCCTGAATCAACAACCCACTGAGAATTTTCCAACCAAGGTATGACCGCAATCATCAAAGCAATGCCTTGGACAGTCGTCTTCCATTTAGCGGACTTGCGGGCTGGAATTGATAAACCTCTCCGCGCCATCAGTAATCTATAGAAAGTTATAAAAATCTCTCTAACTCCAAGAAGCACGACTGGCAGAAAATTAAACCTCTCTACTTCAACGAGGCAAAGTGCGGTTCCTATCACTACCACTTTGTCTGCTAAAGGGTCGATAAAAGCGCCCCACCTGCTCACCGTTCCACGTATTCGAGCAAGATGGCCATCCAAAATATCCGAAGCAGCCAAAATAAAACCTAACAAAACTGCCAACCATGAAGTTCCAATGCTTTCTTCCGCTTCTAAAACCTCCCAAAACAATAAAGGGGAAAGCAACAGACGAGAAAGGGAAACTAGATTCGCTGGACTTACAACGGTGGCTAATGGGTGTCGTTGACTATCATCTCTTTTAATCAAATTAAATCAGCCTCCAGGTCTGGCCCTAACGCTCCTTTTACAATCAAATCAGCAAACTCCCCCACCTCGCAAGACTCAGGCACACAAACAATTCCATCTATTTCCGGAGCTTCTCGGTAAGTCCTCCCAACCCCAAGCGAATCCACCAATACAGATATTCTTTCACCTATTAAGACATCTCTCTTCGAAGAGGTTATAGCATCTTGCAAGCTGCTGAGTTCTTTCAATCGTTCAATAATAAGTGCCCTATCGACCTTCCCTTCAAGACCTGATGCATAGGTGCCTTCTTCATCACTAAAAGGAAAAAAACCACACCAGTCCAGTTGCATTTCTTTTACAAAATCAATCAACTCATCCTGATCTTCCTCAGTTTCCCCTGGATACCCAACAATAAAATTTGAACGAAATACAGCTTCGGGTGAATTTTTTCGAATTTCAGATATTAAATCCTTAAACCGGTCACCACTACCCCAGCGCTTCATCTTCCTTAATAAAGATGGAGAAACATGCTGTAAAGAAAGATCAAAATAAGGAACCGTCAATGAGCACATAGCATCTATGAGCTGTTGGTTTAATTCCGATGGATACAGGTAAAGAAGTCTCACCCAATCAACCCTTTGCGCTATTTCTTCCACCAGAGGAATAATTGACTTTTCCCCAACACCCTGATCCCTTCCGTATGCTGCCAAATCTTGAGCCACAAGAACAACTTCCTTAACCTGCAAGGAATCGACCTCCTCAAGTATGGAATCCATATCACGGCTTCGTTGTGGCCCTCTGAATGATGGTATTGAGCAGAAACCACAGGCCCTATCGCAACCTTCCGCCACCTTCAGATACGACCAAGGTTTGCTTGCTGCAGGACGAGGTAAATTTAATAGATCGAATTCTGGAACATTGGATTTTTTGTTCAAAGAAACTGGAACACCAAATCCAGCCACACGGTCAACTTCAGGCAAATAATCTTGCAATTCGCTACCATATCTCTCAGCCAAGCAACCGGTTACAACAATTTTGCTCTCTTCATTTCTGAGTTCATCTATATTTAAGATTGTCTCTATAGATTCCTCTCTTGCCTCCTCGACAAAAGCACAAGTATTTACGACTATCAAATCTGCATTGGTTAGATCATCCGTAGCTTCCATTCCATCTGAAAGTAATGATCCAGCTAGTTTTTCAGAATCGACTTCATTTTTTGGACACCCGAGAGTAACTAGGTGAAATTTTGAACCGTTTCCCATCACTTAAGGTTAGATGCAAAGAGAACTAAGAATTGATTAACCAGTAAGACTTCTTATCATTTGCCAAAACAAAAGCGCATAGATAAATAAAAGTAGTAACGCATTAAATTTTGAAATACTCACAGGCTTTCTCATGCACCAAAAAGCAAATAGGCATAGAAAACACATTCCTAATAGAACTGAACCATCTATGAAAGGTTGTTCTGAAGATCGCCCTAAACCGGAATGAGCAAGCAATATTGCACTTCCGACGCCCAAACTATTAAACAAATTAGAACCAAAGAGGTTACCAATTATCAATCCCCATTCTCCTCGGCGTGCCCCAACCAAAGAAGTAACCAATTCTGGCAGGGAAGTTCCTACCGCTACCAAAGAAAAGCCTATGAAACCTCCTTCCCATCCAAATTCATTTCCAATAGAAACTGCAGAGCTGACAATCCATCGTGGCGATAAAACTGTTAGCACCAGGCCGACAGTCATCACAATGACTTCACGAGATACCGACCAGCTGTATTTTCTAGACGACTGAGGCGGATCAACTCCTGCCCTTTTGAAATAATTAAAAATAAAATAATTCGCAAAACAGAAAAAAAGGAGGAGGAGAACTCCTCCTAGAGCTGAATTCAATTTCAAATACACGGCAGCAGCAAAAAGTCCAGCACCCAAAAATGAATACCCAGCCTGCTCTTTTGTGCCCTGAGGAGGGATGACATTACCCCAAATGAGAATCGGTAAAGCCAGAACCAAACCAAGATTGGCAACATTAGATCCAACTACATTTCCCACAGCTAGCTCAACGCCACCAGTTTCTTGCTGAAATACGGCAGTAAGCGATGCCGCCAACTCGGGTGCACTCGTGCCAAAACCAACCAGCAAGGCACCCACAAGTGCTTTAGGAATATTAAATCTTTCAGCTAGACGTGATGTCCCGTTCAAGAATTGGTCCGCTGCAAAAACCAGGACACATAACCCAATTATTAGGACCAAAAAGTCTTTAAGCATAATAAAAGAGTACCTAAGTTAATTGAACCTTAGAAGTCTTCTTCATTTGGGATTTCAAACTCTTCCGCAACAATTAGAACTTCACGTGCCTTTGACCCTGAAGATGGCCCCACCACTCCAGATTCCTCCAATAAATCCATCAACCGACCAGCTCTAGCGAATCCAACACGAAGTTTCCGCTGGAGCATCGAAGTTGAACCAAGTTGACTAGAGATAACCAATTTTCTAGCTTCTTCATACAATTCGTCATCTTGTTCAGAAGCAACGGAAGTAGGGCGAGAAAAGTCTTCAGTGATATCAATCACTGGTTCACTCGAAACAGGTGGCTCCAGCACATCAGGTAGATCTTGGGCGACTGGGTGTTCTTCCTTACTGTCGAATTGAGCCTTCCATGTCGCCACCACTTCACGCACTTCGCTCTCTTCGACCCACGCACCTTGAATACGCTGAGGTGTACTTGAACTAGGACCCAGAAGCAGCATGTCTCCTTTCCCGACGAGTCTTTCAGCTCCTTGCTGATCCAAAATAACTCGACTGTCAGCAAGACTCGAAACTGCAAAAGCTAATCGGGCAGGAATATTAGCCTTAATAACACCCGTAATAACATTTACTGAAGGACGCTGAGTGGCCACAACCAAATGTATTCCAACCGCTCTCGCCATCTGAGCCAACCTGCAGATCGAATCCTCAACATCTCGTGCGGCAACCATCATCAAATCTGACAACTCATCCACTACAACCATGATGAAAGGAAGCCTTTCATACTCGCGTGAACCCTCTTCAATAAAGTCCATTTCCGGCAATTCATCTCGATCATATGCAGCGTTGTAGCCGGCTATATCTCTAAAACCACAATTAGAAAGAATGTCGTATCTACGCTCCATCTCGCGCACAGCCCAATGAAGTGCATTTGCAGCCTTCTTAGGGTCTGTCACTGGGGCTGTCAAAAGATGAGGAACGCCTTCATATTGCCCCATTTCAACGCGCTTTGGGTCTATGAGTATTAGACGAACTTGATCAGGTGTGGTTCGCATTAAAACAGAAGTAACCATCGCATTAATACAGGAAGACTTTCCGGCCCCGGTAGCTCCAGCTATCAAAAGGTGAGGAGTGGTTGCAAGATTAAGCATCAAGGTTTTGCCTTTTATATCTCTACCAACCGCCAATTCAAGAGGATGAGTTGCATTCTTGGATTCTTTTGAAGTCAAAATGTCCCCTAAAGCAACCACTTCTCTGTCTTCGTTTGGAACCTCGATGCCTATTGCCTGTTGACCTGGTATCGGTGCCAAAATACGAACATCTGCAGCAGCCAGTGCATAAGCAATGTCTTTATTAAGGCTTGTGATTCGAGAGACTTTCACACCATCACCTAATTGCAATGCATAGCGTGTGACTGTAGGCCCAATAGTCATATCGACGAGCCGAGTCTCTACACCATGCGCTTCCAATGCTTCTTGTAGTCGCTTTCCTCGCTCTTCAGCAGCCTTTGCATCTACGTCGTGTGTGTCGCTCGTTGAAAGAATATCCAAAGATGGTAACGACCAAGAAGACCCTTCAACTGCTTTACCCAGCTGGATCGTAAGCTGTTCACTTCCAGTATTTTTTACTTTTGATTTTGGTTTTTTCTTCTTAGGTTTAGATTCTTTTTGAGGTTCATCAACAGTTGTAATCTCAGCTTCCGTAGGAGGATTTTCTTGAAAAGTATCCTCTTCTCTTACTCGGTCCGGTATTTCCCGTTGTTCCGTAGATCCCGGTGGTGTTAATAAACTTCTGATCCAATTACCAAGAGAACGACTCAAAACTGTCAGAAGTAAAGCAATCCCTTTGAACATCTGCTTACCAGCGATTCCGGCACTTTTAACAGTAATCCTTATCGCATCACGCGCGGAAACTCTTGTAGCGACAACTACTGACACCAAAATAAAAGCGACAAGAACCAGAACAGAACCCCAAGTACCTATGGCTGCTCTTGAACCTCCCCCCGCGGCAAGACCTAAAATACCTCCTGCATCTCCAAGCTCATCCACCCCATCACTAATACCAGGGCGACCTCGGCTTAAATGCAGTAAACCAGATACTCCTACAAGTCCAAGAAACAGTCCTACAGGTAACCGTTTAGTTATCTCTCCAAATTCAGAGCGTTCTCTGAACATCGCCAAACCTGTGATTACCATCAATACAGGAAGAACAAGTTTTATTATTCCAATTGTCCACCCTGCTGCACCATCAACTACATCACCGACAGGGCCTGCCTGCTCAAGATAAATTGAGAGACCCGCCAAAAGACCACCGAGTACAAGACCAAGCCCCAACATTTCATTCCCTCGTCCTGCAAAAGCAGTTTTGAGGAAATTCTTTGCCTCACCCCCTTCTTTTAGAGGTGTTTTAGGAGCGCGTGCAGACTTTTTACTATTCGCACTGTCCGACCCAATAACAGAATTCTCAGATTTTTCTTCGCCCATAGAAACCTTTACTACAACAGTTTTACGGTAGCACTAGGGCGTGACGTAGGGTGTCCTTTGCGATTTTTAGTTGATTTCAACTAGTGGAACCAACATGGGTCGACGTCCAGTTGTCAGGTCGACAAATTTCCCAGTTGCCCTACGAACAAGTCTTGTTAACTCTTTTTGATCAAACTGACCCTCAGCTATGGCAACATCCAAAACCTTTACTACTTCCTGTATCACCTCGTTGAGGTATTCATCTTTATCTTCAATCTCGACCCAGCCAAGAGTTGTCGCAAAAGGGCGTTCTAAGAGTTTTCTTTTATTTTTGTCGATCACCACTCTCACTAAAATAAAACCTTCTCCCCCCAAAGAAAGCCGCTCTTTAACCAAATCCTTACTCACCTCAACCCCTCGAACGTCCACCATCAAGTACTCATCACTTACACGCCCTTCTAGGTTTAAACCATGCTCATCCAAGCGGACGCTGTCACCATCAACACACCTGAAGACCTTGGATGAATCCATTCCTCTACCCAATGCGATTTCTTCGTGTCCTAATAAGTGCGTGTATTCACCATGAACTGGTATAAAAAGTTCCGGATTGCTCGCTTCATGCAATGCAAGAAGTTCACCAGCTTTACCATGACCTGTCGTATGGATCTTCAATTTGCCACTGTGAATAATATGGGCACCCAGTCGTGCCAAATTATTATGCACTCTGAAAATAGAAGCCTCATTACCCGGAATCGGAGCAGAAGAAAAAATAACTGTATCATTTTCATCTATTTCAACCAGAGGGTGCTTTCCGACTGACATCATCGATATAGCTGCCCTTGGTTCCGCTTGAGACCCTGTGCAGATAATACAGACTTTGTTGGATCTAAACTTTTTCAATTCTTTTTCATTTAAAAGAATCTCGTCCGACAATTTCAAGAGACCCAACTCTCTCGCTAATGCTACATTTCTGATCATCGAAGGTCCCAGTATCGCTAATTTCCGATCTGTTTTTTTAGCAGCATCAGCAATTTGTTGGATTCTATGAATATGACTAGAAAAGGTTCCAATAATTATTCGACGTCCTTCATTGTCTAGGAAAACGTCTTCTATTAAAGGACCTATCTCTGATTCTGAAAGAGATACTCCTTCACTCTCAGCATTTGTGGAATCTGCTAACAATAATCGGATTCCCTCTTTTTTGGAAATATCAGAAACTCTGTTCAAATCTGTGAGGCGTCCGTCTACTGGGGTTGGGTCCAATTTGAAATCACTGGAATGCAAAATGACACCTTGAGGAGTCCTGAAGGCAGTCATTAGACCTCCGGAAGTTGAATGAGTTACAGGTAGAAATTCGCATTCAAAAGGACCAACTGTGTGGGTTTCATTATCTTTAACCGCAACAAACGGCGGAAGTTCCACTTCGTGGCTCTCCAATTTTGCCTTAATCATCCCAAGAGTAAAAGGAGAACCATAAATAGGTACTGAAAGGTGGCGAAATAAGTGAGGTATCCCGCCTATATGATCCTCATGCGGATGGCTGACTATACAAGCCTCTACATTCTTATCTCCTTCAAGCAGCCATTTAAAATCTGGAAGTATCGAATCAACACCTGGATGCTTGTAAGGGAACAACTGACCGCAATCAAGCAGCACAACACGCCCGTCTACTTCAATCGCTGCACAATTTCTTCCAATTTCGCCAAGTCCACCTAGAAAAGTTATGTGTACTGAACTGTTCAAAATTTATTTCTTAGTGAATTAACCGCGCCCTAGGGCACTTAGAATTCCACGCGCCTTTTCAGCCAACCACTCTGGCTCAGGCCCCATTGGCAAACGACAGTCGCCTCCTGGCAGGTTAAGTATTTTCATCATTGCTTTCGTAGGTATTGGATTAGGTGTTAGATCTCCAGATTCGAAATCATAAGAAGGTATAAGGCGACGATTAGTTTCTAGAGCTCTAATAAAATCTCCACTAAAAAAAGCTTTCATCAAGTCAACTGTTTCAGGCGTGGACCAATGCGAAGCAACACTTACTGTCCCTACAGCACCTACAGAAAGCAATGACAAAGTCAGTGAATCTTCACCACTGTAAACTTCAAAACCTTCTGGAGCCGCTGCTATCAATCTGGCCGTTTCAGCTACATCTCCTGCGGCATCTTTAAGTGCAACTATATTTTCAACTTCGTCAGCCAATTGCAAAATTGTTGATGTGTCAATTTTTCTGCCTGACCTAACAGGAATGTCATAAAGCATCACTGGCAAATTAGTCGAATTAGCTATCGCCGAAAAATGTGCTATCAATCCTTGCTGAGAAGGCCTGTTGTAATAAGGAGTGACTGTCAGAATCCCTGAAGCCCCGACGTCTGTACAGCTTTCAGTCAATTCGACAGCAGCTTTTGTGTCATTACTTCCAGCTCCAGCTATCACAGGAACATCGACTGCTTCAATCACAGCGGCAATCAATTCTATTTGTTCTTCGTGTGTAAGAGTAGGAGACTCCCCTGTCGTGCCAGCAATAACTAGACCTTCGTTACCCTGCTCAACAAGCCATTTAGCTAATCTTTGAGCCCCCTCTACATCCAACTCATCATCTTTTGTAAACGGAGAAATCATTGCTGTGAGAACTCGTCCGAAACGTGGTGTCATAGTTATGCTCCCTAACCTTTAAGTGCTCTCGGATGCTCTATCAATACCTAGCGTCGAAAAAAAGTTTTCGTGAAGCTCAAACCACACTGTGTGATAAGACTCAATCATAGGTTTGGCAATCCAGTCAGTGTCACCTTTAAGAACCATTTCCAAAGCGTAGGTAAATCTACTTCCGTAAGATGAAAAACGCTCTAATTGCTCAGTAAGTCTTGCGCACATAGGTTGCGTTTTTTTATCTAATTCAACTAGGCGATCAATGACTCCCTTGTCGTAAATCGGATCAGAATGATCATTTAGGACTTGTTCCTCTCCACTTCCATCAGCCGACGGTTTTAGTTGCCAATCCGTACAAAGTTCTTTGAAGGCATCATTTAATTCTGAGAATTCTTTATAAGCAGTCTCAATTTCTGAACGGATTCCTAAATTGTCGACTTCATTTGCCAAAAGTTGCTCACCAAATGATCTTCCTTCCGGTGTAATCATCCACCCCACCATTCGACCTTCTCTATAACTTGCCATACCGTCTTCAGAGAATTGATTCAACATATCTAAAGTATCTTCTTCGCTTAAACCAACAGCTTCTGAAACAGCTTCGGTATCAACGAATCCCTTTACTCTCAATACTTGGAGCACCAGAAGGTTAGGTTCACTTATTTTTGACATGCAATCACGTTATCAGTCGATCTTCAGCTGCGATGCGTCTCAGCACCAAAGGATAGCCAACTAAGCCTATTAAAGTAAAAATAAACCATTGAACTGCGTAACTGAAATGTGACCCTTCAGTTAATTCTGGTAGTTCCATTTGGACCGGCCAAGTGTTCGATGTTTGTTGATCTTGTTGCAAATAAATAGGGAGTAAAGGAATCCCCCATTCATCACTA
Organism: Acidimicrobiales bacterium; assembly: GCA_030742755.1. Taxonomy (GTDB): domain Bacteria; phylum Actinomycetota; class Acidimicrobiia; order Acidimicrobiales; family MedAcidi-G1; genus MedAcidi-G1. The sequence continues at coordinate 30,859 of JASLTU010000008.1, forward strand.
AGCAACTCGGTGTCAATTCGACTTATTTCATCACCTTGTAACTTTCCGTTCGAAAATGAAGTCATGATAAATCCTTCTATTTCAAATAGTTCCAAAGACGGTTTCCAAGCTTCTGAACTGTCCTCATTGAATATCTTTCGGGGAATATAGCCCCTGTTAACAGCTACGTGTGAAACAGGTTCAGTTTCAAGAGTAAAAGAATTTATAACTTCAACTCCTGGAACACCATCTCGGGATCTATTGATCAAATAGATCTGCCTATCTCCGTCAAAATTGCCTACGGCACTCACAGGGGTGTAAATCTTGTAACTATCTAAGTTTCCTACTTGTAAATCATTGAGTGAGACCGGATCCCTACCAGTAGCTTCGATTATCTGGGCGTTGTTTGACTTGCGCTCATCTAATCTCCGGAGTTGCCAGAGACCAAGATTTACAGTGGATACGAGAAGCGCTATCACAAAAATATGTGAAATTAGCCAACTCGGTCTCAGCAGACGGCGAGAGTTGGAAATCATTCAATTCCAAGCAATTTTTCTAAACCGACATTCATCCCATTCGGAAGAGAAGCAACCCCCTGCACTGCTAATAGAACTCCGGGCATGAAAGACTCACGGTCGGGAGAGTCGTGACGTATCGTTAACGTCTGACCTGCCGAGCCCATGATCACTTCCTGATGGGCGACCATTCCTTTCATTCGTACTGCGTGAATAGGTATTCCTTCTAATTGAGCTCCACGAGCACCTTCAATATTCTCATTTATTGTTGGATCATCGTCCCACTGATTAGAAGCAGATGACATCTTCTCCGCAGTCGCGATTGCTGTGCCAGAAGGCGAATCTATTTTCTGGTTGTGGTGATATTCGATTATTTCTGCTGTATTGAACCAAGGCGACGCAATAGCTGCAAAATGCATCATAAGAACTGCTCCTATTGCAAAATTAGGAACAATCAAACAACTGCTTTCACTAAACTTTTCTCCAATCGTCAGAACGTCGTGGTCAGAAAGACCGCTTGTCCCTACTACTACATCAATTCCTTCTTCTGCCAACAAAGGCAAGTTACTTTTTGAAGCCTCTGCAATAGTAAAGTCGACTACAACATCGACTTCGGCCTCAAAAAAAGCGCCAATTTCTTGAGAAAGTCGAATATCGCCGAACATTTCTTCCGACCCGTCGGAAGCTGCGTCCACAGCTGCGACGAGTTCCAAAGATTCAGCTTTAATTACTGCAGAACAAACCGACTGACCCATACGCCCAGCCGCTCCTAGAACACCGACTTTTAAAGATCCTTTTACCATATGACAGAGGTTAGTACCCCAAAGTGGCTTTATTGGAATTGTTTAAGAATCAAATTAAGCCAAAGATAAAACTAGCTATCTTCTTTTTCGCTCACCACTTCTTCTGGAAGAACCTTTACCTAAATCACCATGCACTGCTTCTAGCTCTGCTTGAAAAGCATCTTCAAAAGAAGCTGACGACTTTGCCTTACTTCTAGTGTTTCGATCATCAGAATCGTTATCTTTTTTATTGAAGTCATCTGGATCAGAAGAATCTTCATCACTATCTGAAATGTCATCTTCTTCAATTACTTCAGAAGGCTTCTCTTTAGAACTTGAATTATCATCATCTAATAAAGGCCTCAGAGAAATTTTTCCATTCGGGTCTATATCTTCGACTTCAACTTCAATAGCATCACCGAGCTCAAGAACATCTTCAACCTTATCTATACGCTTTCCGCCACCTAATTTGGATATATGAACTAATCCATCTCTTCCAGGCAGAATATTAACAAAAGCTCCGAACTTGGTTATGTTTACAACCCTTCCTTCATAAACCTCTCCTACATTTGCTGAAGGAGGATCTACGATCAACATTACCTGTCTTTCTGCTTCAGTGACTTTCTCACGATCAGGTGATGCAATGGAGACAATCCCAGACATCCCATCATCATCAACAGTAATTTCAGCTCCAGTTTCGGCTTGAATAGTGTTTATCATTTTCCCCTTAGGGCCTATCACTTCGCCAATTTTCTCAACCGGAATTTCAAAACTTAGAATTTTTGGAGCATTCTCACCTACATCTTCACGTGGTTCGGGAATCGCGGCAGTCATTACTTCAAGTATTTTTAGTCGAGCCTCTTTGGCCTGATTTAATGCATCAGCAAGTACGTCTGCAGGAATACCATCAATTTTGGTGTCCAGCTGCAAAGCTGTAACAAACTCAGTTGTACCGGCGACTTTAAAATCCATATCTCCGAAAGCATCTTCTGCACCCAAAATATCGGTAAGTGTTACATACTTGCCGTCTTTATAAATCAAGCCCATAGCTATACCGGCCACTGGTGCCTTTATAGGGACACCTGCATCCATCATCGAAAGACTGGAAGAACAAACAGAACCCATTGAAGTTGAACCATTTGATGAAAGGACCTCAGACACTAAACGAAGCGTGTAAGGAAATTCTTCAAAACTTGGCACAACAGGGAATAGAGCTCTTTCAGCAAGCGCGCCGTGACCGATTTCTCTGCGTTTTGGTCCTCTCATGAAACCAGTTTCCCCCGTTGAAAAAGGAGGAAAATTGTAGTGATGCATGTACCTTTTGCGATCAACCGGATCAATACCATCTATCATCTGATCCATTCTCCCAGTGCCCAAGGTAGTTATATTCAAAACTTGAGTTTCACCCCTTTGAAAAAGGCCCGAACCATGAGATGTAGGAATAATTCCTACATCTGAAGAGAGAGCTCGTATATCCGACACTCCACGTCCATCAATTCGAATTCCTTCATTAACAATTCGATCTCTTACAGTCTCTTTAGTGACACTCCTGATAGCAGCAGAAATCTGACTCTCAGCATCTTCTATTTCTTCAAAGTCAGAAATGAGTTCGTTTTTAAGTGCTTCTTTCAAATCCGACTCAGCATTTTGTCTTTCCGTCTTATCAACAATTACCTGAGTCTCTGCGATTCTCTCTGCTCCAGCATTTTCGACAGCAGCAAAAATTTCAGGACTGTAATCAGCAAAAACCTCATACTCCATTCCTTCAGATTTTCCTACCGCTTTGACTAACTCTTGCTGCAGTTCAATGACTTCTTGTATGAACTTCTTTGAGAACTCAAGCCCATCAGCCAGTACAGCTTCATCGACGAAAGGTGCCCCCGCATCATAAACATCACAGGTGGCTTCCGTGCCACCCGCTTCTACCATCATGACCGCAACATCCCCGTCTTCTAATAAACGACCGGCTACAACCATCTCAAAAGCTGAATCTGCAGCTTCTTCATAAGTGGGATGAGGAATCCACTCTCCCGATGCTGCCCATGCAATTCGAACAGCCCCTACAGGCCCATCAAACGGTACACCCGAAATCATGAGTGCCGCTGAAGCTCCATTTAAAGCTAAAACATCATGAGGGTTTTCCATGTCAGCTCCCATTACTGTTCCCACTATGTGCACTTCATTACGAAAACCATCTGGAAACATGGGTCTTAGAGGTCTATCAATTAGTCGACATGTCAAAATTGCCGACTCTGATGCACGACCTTCTCGACGAAAAAAAGATCCTGGGATCTTTCCCGCAGCGTACATTCTTTCTTCAATATCAACAGTTAATGGGAAAAAGTCAGCACCTGACCGAGCTGACTTTGCACCCGTTGCTGTCATCAAAACTGTCGATTTGCCCAGTTGAGACAAAACTGCCCCTCCAGCTAATCCAGCCAGACGTCCAGTCTCAAAACTGATTGTTTTTTCTGTCCCAGAAAATGTGTGGGACACGGAAATTGGTTTATTCATTCTTATTCTCTTTTTTCTTTTTCTATTCTTCTTTACCTAAACGAAACATTTTCGATCAGGGCGACACCAAGCGATTTAAGCAAAAATTAAAACTGCTAACTTCGTAGGGTCTTATTTATATATGTTCCTTAATCAACTAAGTTTAGGAACTTATTAAGTCAGTGGCCTAATGGCGCAAACCTAATTTTGCAATAATTGACCTGTAACGCTCAACATCATTTTTTTCTAAATAATCAAGCATTCTTCGTCTACGACCTACAAGCATCAACAAACCTCTCCTACTGTGATGGTCCTTTTTATGGACTTTCAAATGTTCGGTAAGGTGGCTGATTCTTCCACTAATTAAAGCAATCTGAACTTCAGGAGAACCAGTATCACTCTCGTGCAACTGATGCTCAGAAATTGTTTCAGATTTAACAGGCGTACTGCTAGACATATATTCCTCTATATCGGATTCAAGCCTTAAAACTTTCACCTCTAAGGCTATAGGAAAGATCGGAGTCTCGAACCCGACCTCAAGTAATCCCCCTTGGATTACCTACCAAAGATAGATCCTATCAACGCTCAAGCAACAGCGCACCTAGCTTGATATAAGTTCCTTATATCGTCTTCTCCACTCTAATGATGGTTTATCTGCCTGCACATCAACTAACGCCCCTCGTTCTAAGGGAAGTTGACCTTGCAACTTCTCTAACATTATCTGGTCTTCTAGAACGACTGCAGTCTCTAGCTCAAGCACTTCATTTGCTACTGTCCGGCCTGGCTCAACCAATAAATCAACATCGTCATTACGCCACAAGACAAAAGTGTAGATAGACCTGCCTTCTTCTATTGGTGCGGCAGTCATAAATAGTTTCTGTTCTACACCTGTCTCATAACTCATTGTGCTCAACACTGAAAAAGGTAATGCAAAGCCTGTGGTCATAAAAAGTTTTATTACATCCGCTCCCCCACCCGACATGATCTTTGTTGAACCAACGTTATTTATCTTTACTTCGTACCCGTATCCGTAATAAGTGTCATCGAGTTGCTCCAGTTTTATTTTTGGAACAACTGTTTCTTGTTCTATCCCAAATGTTCCACGATGAGTGTATGGAAAATGCGAAATGTCGAGCATGTTGTCTATCATTCTCGTACTGTCAACATTCCATATCTGCATCTCTGTATTCATACGTGTAAAAGATTCATCGCTGTCAGCAGCTACCTCAGGTATCGGTGCGAGCGGTTGACCTGGACACATCCATATGAGTCCATATTTTTCTTCAACAAAAAGAGACTTTAAGTTTGCTTTTGACGGCACAGACAAACCTTTTTTTGCAGAAGGAACCTCCAAACAATGACCTTCATTTCCAAATAACCAACCGTGATAAGGGCACCTCAGGCAGCCATCTTCTAGGTTTCCTTTCGACAAAGGAGCCTGCCTATGCGTGCAACTATCTAAAGCAGCCACTATCTGACCATCGGGGCTTCTCCATAAAACATAATCATTTTGTAAGAGCCTCACAGAGAAAATCCCGGACTCTAGAGAATCGCTCGTTGCAACAGCGTGCCAATAATTACCTAAAACAGCGAACGACTCTGACATCTATCAGCCTTTCAAGGATTCCTCGTAACGATCAACAAGCCAAGAATTGAATTGCGGTATGACAGCTTCTTGCCATGAGTAGTTGGCTCGATTTGCGAATCGTGAACTCAGCCCCAATTGAGAAGCAATATTTGTGGGTATATCTTGACGATTAAAATACCCAACTCCTCGTATTGCAGCTTCTAGCAATTCATCGAATAAAGGAATTTCAAGAACTTCCTCTGGAAACAGGTACGCCATGCTGAGCTCGTGAGTTTCAGGCCCCGTTGGGTTAACCGTAAACCAAAATGCGGAATCTGCTTGCATTCCAATCAAAAGAGTTGGAGGAATGAAAGCAAAAACAACTCTCTGCCTCTCCTCTTCAGACAGGTTCGGTAAAGGAGGAAAAAGAGCTTTATAGCTTGGATTAAACCCGCCGTCGATTTCCAAGGAGGGATTAAACCCAAACATTGCTCCATCTGTCGGCTCCACATCCGAATACCATGCTCCTGAAGAGGGCGCCCAGTCATGTATTCCTTTGTGAAGGCGGCTGTTGTGGTACATCTCCATAAAATTCTCAATCATAATCTTCCAATTAAATGGGACATCTGGGATAACAGCAGGGTCTACAGTTTTAAGTGAAGAAAGATTGTAATTAGTAACTGTGTTTTCAAGTTTTATTAACCTCGGTCCTAATGGATCTGCATTCTGGTCAAAATTCACGAAAATAAAACCATTCCAAATTTCTACAGCAATCTTTGCAAGGCTCGTATCTTCCATAACAAAACAATCCGTATCCTTCATCTCAGGCGCACCTGTAAGTTGGCCATCTAAATTAAATACCCACCAATGATAAGGACAGCGAAAATAACGAGCATTACCCGAAAGGAACTTCGTCGGTTCGAGCATATTTTGATCGTCTATTCCATCGAGATCAGCAGTGACACACATTCCTCTGTGAGGACAAACAGATGACATTGCTCGTATTTCAGATTCTGAATTTCTTACCACTATTATCGGCTCTCCAGCTGGTGTAGCAGAAAAAAAATCTCCCACTTCGCTGACTTGCTCCTCACGCCCTACACACAGCCACTCTGAAGAAAACACCGATTCGATTTCAAAGGCAAAAAAATCCGGGTCACTATACACACTCGGAGGTAAACCGACAGCATCCTTATAGGACCCTCGTGACTTAACCAACTCTTCAAATGCGATTGGAGTTTCCACTTGCATTCCCCCTTGTAACTAATAAAAATATACCTCAAATACGATTGGTCAGACAATCAGACCTTTTGATATTGTTTGAGATCTAATCAATTAAGGAGAACCATGACATATCCAAACATTCTAGTTTTTGTTGACTTTCCTACTGACGATGTTGACGCAGCAAACGACTTCTATAGCAAAGTCTTTAATTGGGAAATAGAGGAACGAATACCTGGAATTTTTCACAGGATAGTACCTGGACAAAACTTCAAGTTGGACGATGGCAGTCAAGGCCCCACCGGAAATCTGCATATGGGAATTTCTCAAGCTGCCAACACTAGACCTCACCCAAATCCTGAGCCCCCCGAACCGACGGCTCTGAGCACGGGAGGCCGGTCAACAAGAGCATGGATCTTGGTGAGTGACGACGATTCTTTCGACCGAATACTAGATACTGCCGAAAGCCTAGGAGCAACTGTCCTTTGGAGGAATCACTTCTGGACTGAATTCGGTGGAGCTAACGCATCTTTCATCGACCCTTGGGGAAACCAGATAAATCTCTGGCAACACCTTGAAGGCGTTGAGGTAGATGAAGAAACCCATCAAGTCATAGGAGAAGCACTCATCCCAGATGGCTGGACGATTGAATAACAAACAGAAAGAAATCTCATGAAAACCACCTACAACATCCACCCCCCTGAGGCCAGATGGACACACGTCGCTCTAAGGGTCAAAGACATAAATGCAACTATTGAGTGGTACACGGCAAATACCCCATTGTCGCTCATAACTCAACGTGAAGACGAGATGGGTTATGCAGCTTGGCTTGGTCATAAAGACAATCCAGATTCCCCTTTTCTTCTGGTCCTGTCTCAATTTTTTCCCGATAAGGATCCTTTTGCTGATGCACCAAATACCGTTCTAGGACCTTTCGCTCACTTTGGAATAGAGCTACCCAGTCTGGAAGCCCTCAAAGAAGCAGCAGAACAAATGCAAGCTGCCGGATCCCTTGTGATGCCAGTTCAAGAAATGCCTCCACCAATAGGATGGATTTTCATGGCGAAAGACCCAGATGGCAACACTCTTGAATTTTCCTTCGATCAGGGGGTTTACGCGACATTTCAGGAGTTAACGAAGTAATAAAATGGAAACTACTCGAAATCCAATCGAAGTAGCGACTTCATATCTAGAGTCTTTCGCAAAAAGAGACCCTGACCTAATTGCTTCGCATGTCTCGGAAGATTTCAAAAACATTCACACAAGTGCACTTGGAGATCCCTGCGAGGGCAGGTCATCTTACAGAAATAAACTTCCTGGCTTTTTGGAAAAATTTAAAAATTTGACATACGAATGTGAGGAGATGATCGCTCTTGATGAGAAAGTCTTTATCTCTTATTTAATGAAAGCGGAAGTAGACGGAAATAACATTTCAATTAACGGTGTTTTCAATTTAAAAATTGTGAACGGTTATATAAAAAGTCGAATTGACTACTTCGACAGTCTGACCTTTCTTAAACAAATCGGACATCCGATCGGATTGGAGGAGAATTAAAATTGGAACATGCGCCCACTATTGATTTAGAGCCTGCATTTACTGGATCAGAATCTGACCGACATGAAGTTGCCATGAAAATCGATTCTGCATGCAGATCCACGGGATTTTTTGTGGCAATAGGGCATGGAGTCGAAAGAGCATTCTTGGAAAATGTGATCGATGCTTCAAGAAAATTTTTCCAGCTACCTATTTCTGAAAAAGCTAAAGTTGCTCCCCCAGGACCTAACCATTTTCGTGGCTACCTAGGCCTTGACACCACTGCCCTCGCTTCAACTCTTGATATAGAAACACCACCCGATTTATGTGAATCATTTAATGTAAGCAGGTTCGACGATCCGATAATGCGTTCAAAAGTCCAGGTGCCTGGGGCGGAAGCTGTTTTCTGTGAAAACATTTGGCCTGAAAACCCTAAAATTTTAAAAACCGCATATGAAACTTATTTCGCTGAAATGGAGAATCTATGCTCTGAGCTTTTAAAACTAATGTCCATTGCTTTAGAACTTCCCGAAGATTGGTTTGACGACAAATTTGAAAACCCTACTTCCCTCTTAATGGCCAACTGGTATCCGCCTGTAACAAAAGAAGTGTCTTCAGGGCAGCTAAGACGTGGAGAACATACTGACTACGGGGCATTCACAATTGTTGCTCCAGAACAGATACCAGGTTTACAAATTGCAGTACAAGGCCAATGGGTTGATGTAGGACTCGTTGAAAATGGCTACGTAGTAAACATCGGTGACCTTCTAGCTCGGTGGACGAATGATAGGTGGACTTCCACTCTTCATCGAGTAGTTGTTCCGGAAGATTCTAATTACCGTAAGCGCGACAGGATTTCAATTCCCTTTTTTTTCCAGCCAAGTTATACAGCTGAAATAAAAACTATTCCCACAACAGTAAGCGAAGACAAAAAATCTTCTTATGAGCCAGTTATTTCCGGAGAGTGGATTACAGCTAAATCCATGTCAATGCTCGAATAGTAATTTTTGAACTCAGACTCAACCATTGATTAGCTTTGACAACTGTCTTCTCCATTCAACAGTAGCTTTATCAGATTGGACATTGACTAAAGCGGTCCTATCCAAAGGCATTACACCGCTTAGTTTTTCCAACATCACTCGATCTTCTTCACCAATAGCACGATCAAATGAAATCACCTCATCCGCTGGGACAGTGAAATCATCATTGCGCCAAATAACGAAAGTGAAATATGAGGAAGTCTCATCAATCGGGGTAGATAAAAGAAGAATGATATGTTCTAACCCTGATTTATAAGCAATCGTGCTTCTAACAGTTAGTGGCAAATTAAATCCACTACTCATCGACCTCTCAACAGACTTTTCGTTTGAGCCTGAAGTGCTTTTAGCTTCTTCTGGGTTTGCGGCCAAAATATCGTAGCGATAACCAAAAAAATCTTCATCTAAATATTCGAGAGTAATATTGGGCACTTTCGTTTCTTGTCCTGCGCCAAAAGTACCTGCGTGCACGTAAGGGAAATGGGTTATATCTAGAAAATTATCGACCATGCGTGTGGCTGCAACTTCCCACTTTTGCACTTCAGTATTTATCCTTCTAAAAGAAGGGTCAAGTTCTTCCTCTAGTTCAAAAAGTGGCTTAAGTGGTTTTCCTGGACAAAGCCAAATCAACCCATACTTTTCAATAACTTCGGCTGTATCTAAATGTGCTTTCGAAGGTATAGGTACACCATCAGCTGCCGAAGGTATATTTACACATTTCCCAAATTCGCTAAACGTCCAACCGTGGTAAGGACACACTAGACAGCCATTTTCTAAATGCCCATGAGATAGAGGTGCTTGCCGATGGGGGCATCTTTCTGGAGCAGCAATCAGACCGCCATTTGATTCTCTCCAAATAACAAAATCTTCGTTTAAAAGTTTTACTGAGATTGGATTTGACTCCACCTCATCACACAAAGCAACTGCATACCAATAATTTCTTAAAACTGGCTTATCAACAAATCCATCTGTGTAGTTGAGCTTTCTTTCCATTGTCTTTCTCTTTCAGTGTCTACCACAAAACAGTAATACTTCATCTAATGTGTTCATGTGACAGAAAAAAACTGCGTGATTTTATACGGAAACACAATCATAACTATGGACAAAGATCGTCAGATCTTGAAAAACGCAGCCATAAAAATCGTAAAAGACCGCATAGTCGAAATTGGAACCAAAAAAAAGCTAATAGCCTCCAACCCTGAGGCTTCTGTTATTGGTAGCGAAAATTTTATGGTTATACCTGGTTTAATTAACGCGCATCAACACCTGACGGGCGACCGCTTAATTCAATCATGCATTCCCAGTTCCATAAAAGACACTGAAGCGATTTTTGACTGGTCCGTACCTATTCACGCTTCACATAGCCCAGAAGATGATGAAATCTCAGCTACTTTATCCTTGGCCGAAAGTGCCCGCTGTGGAATTACCTTCACAGTCGAGGCTGGAACTGTAGCTTTTCCAGAGATGGTTTTAAAAGGTTTTGAAACTGTAGGAGTAGGTGGATCTATCGGGTCTTGGGGATGGGACATCGGTGATGGCCCATACGCTGATTCAACAGATGGTGTAATCGAGAGACAGTTGCAAGTCATAGAACTAACTAAAAATCATCCTTCTGTTAAAGGTTGGGTTACTTTAGTCGGGCATGATCTAATGTCAGACGACCTACTACAAAGAGCATCAAATCTAGCAAGAGACAATCTGACAAATTTGACCTTTCACCTTTCACCGCATGCCGGCGAAGCCTCTAAATATCTAGAAAAAACTGGAATGAGACCTGTTTCTTACATCAACGAACTTGGCGTATTGGGCAGCCACGTTCTCATCGGACATGCAGTTCACCTTGACAACTCGGAACTTGAGACTCTTCTACATAGCAATACTGCAGTAGCATCCTCACCGTGGGCCTACCTAAAACTAGGTCAAGGTATTACAAAATTCGGAAGGCACCCTGAATTCTTATCCAAAGGTGGCAGGCTTTGTCTTGGTTGCGATACAGAAAATGCAGGAGACGGCAAAGATCTTTTATTAACAGCAAGACTGTTCGCTGGTTTAATGCAGGAAGCTCAACTAGATATCGATAAACCAACAGCTCATTACGCACTTGAACTGATAACGATCGGTGGTGCTGAAGCACTCGGCCTCAAAGAAGAAATAGGGTCTATTGAAATAGGCAAACGCGCTGACATGGTACTGATAGACACAAGTGGTCCCTCGTGGCAACCACTGGCTCCTGATCCTGTAATGCAACTAATATGGGGGGCCAGTTCGTCAGATATAGATTCGGTAATAGTTGGAGGGAAGCTCATTGTGGAAGGCAAGAAATGCAAAAATTTCGACGAATTGGGTCTGACGGATGAAGCCAAATCAAGACAGAAAAATCTTCTTAAATCAGCTGGCCTAAACCCTCGTTCCTACTGGCCTATAACCACCTACTAGCAATACCCTCCATGTTTAAAACGACAGGATAAAAAGTAAAAAAATTAGCCAAATTTAGAATCACCCATATAGACCCAATAACTTTCCTGAAAGACCCAAAGCAGCCGCAACCATTACCCACCTAACCACTTTTTCCCCACCTTCAACTGTCCACTTTGCGCCTATCCAACCACCTAATGTCAATCCCGCTGCGAGAACAAGAGCGGGACCCCAGGAAATTTTTCCAGAGAAAATAAATACAGGTAATGCAATTAGAGTTACAAGAGCGTTGATCATCACTTTGATGCTATTTGCGACCACAAGATCAAAACCAGAGCGCGAAAGAGCCAAGATCATTAATAGACCCACACCGGCCTGAATAGCTCCGCCATAAAGTCCAACTCCAAAAAAAATTAGAATCATAGTTGGCCTATTCCAAGGAGAAACTTTTTCTTTGGGTGTAGGCGGCAAAAGCGTCAATATAACTATCGGTATAACCAGAAAGCCAAAAAGACGCTCGAATTGATCATCGCCCATTTCGTTGATCACAATAGAGCCAACCAAAGAACCAAAAATTACTGGTAGAAAAACAATTCTGGAATCACTAAAACCAGAAATACCCAAACGTCGAAATGAAAAAATAGCTGCAAGACAAGCTGGCAAAATTCCAACCCTGTTTGAACCATTAGCGTATGTTCCAGGCACTCCTGCAAAAACTAAAAGTGGAACAGTAATAGTAGAGCCGCCTCCAGCCATGGTGTTTATAACTCCAGCTGCCAGACCACCAAAAGCTAATATTAATACATCGGTTAAACTCAATTTTTTTTCCGCAAAGTTTGGAGCGCTGAACTACTTCCTTTAATCGTTTCATACAGGCCTTCTGCCATTGAATTTCCTGGTCTTCTTACCGCTGCAAGATTGCAACTAATCTGCGAGAAACCAAGATCTAGTACTTGCTGTAGCTGTTCTGTTACTTCTTGAGGTGTTCCAACAATCGCAAATTCTCTAATTAAATCGTCATCCACGAGAGACTCAAGTTCAGGGTCATCAAAACGATTATGATCGAAATACCAACCTCTTGAGCGAGAAAGTGCTTCGAAGATCTGATTTTTTCTTGCTTTTTCAACCTGAGGGCCATTTTCGCCAACTATTTCTAAATAGTGTGCTGCATATCTTTTAACACTCGAATGAGCTAATTTTGAGTCTTCACTTACACATAATGTCACCCTTGGGGCAATTTTTACTTCAGATACATCTCGACCTGCTCGATCTGCTCCTTCAGTCAACCACTGTTTGTAATTAGCTACAGAAGAATGAGACAAATTTCGAGCTCCCACTAAGGCAATATCAGCAATTTCTCCTGCTAAACGCATCACTTGTGGGCTTCTCGTGCCTATAGCAACTGGAACCATTCCTAAACAGGGTGTAACCAAACCTGAGGTATTAAAATTCAAAGTAGAACCATGAAAAACGGTTTCCTCACCATTTAATAGTGAATTTATGACTGTAATTGTTTCCCTTAACGTGGTTACCGGTCTTACTGGATTGATTCCTATTTCTTCTAATCCAGCCCCTACTCCAATGCCAAAAAAAGCTCTGCCATTTGAAGCGTCGTTTAAAGTGGCTAGAGCACTTGCATGAACTGCAGGGTTTCTTGTGTACGGGTTTGTAACCATTGAGCCAATCATGATCTTTTTTGTAGATCGAGCCGCCAAAACTTGTAATTGGTAGGTGTCAGGCCAAAGTGCAACATCTGAAACTCCAAGACGGTCAAAACCAGCGTCTTCAACAGCTGTTGCCAAGTCACAAAATTCTTCTACACCCATTCCAGGAGTTATCTCTGCTTCAAACGTAAGTGAATTCACAAAATTGGATACTTTGACTTGTCAGGCAGGCCTGAACGCTGAACTACTGCTTCTCCAGCATCCTGACAATCTGCATAAAACTTCTCTTCATCAAATGCCGTGACTCGTCCTTCTTCTACTACTTTGACTCCATCTACTAAAACCGTGTGGACACCTCTCCCATCGGCCGACCATACGAGTTGGTTCATAACATTTAGTAACGGTCTCCACTCTGGTCTGTCTGTATCGTGAAGAACTAAATCAGCCTTCTTACCAATTTCAAGTGAACCTATCTCATTCTCGAGCTGCATTGCTTTTGCCCCTCCTAATGTCGCCATCTCATAAGCGATTTCTGCAGGAAACATTTGTGGATCTTGCCTACTGTCCTTAAATAAGCCTGCTACCAAATATGTAGCTCTCATTAAGTCGGAGTAGTTAGAAGCGTTATTTCCATCAGTTCCAATAGCAACATTGATACCTGCCATTTTCATCTCAGGAATCTTTCCCACTTGAGTGATCCCATAGCTAACTTTTAGAGCCGTGGTAGGACAATGAGACACATGCACACCTGAATTAGCCATTACCGAAATTTCTTTATCATCTACTTGAACACAATGCGTCATTACCACATCATCATTAAGAATCCCCAGTTCATCTAGGTGAACCATAGGGCGATGTCCAAATTCAGATATAAAGAAATCTGGGTCTAATTTCGCAGGTGACATGTGGAAACTCATACCCGTGTTGTGCTCCGTGGCTAATTCTCGAGCAGCTCTCCATAACGGATCAGAGCAGGTCGTATGGCCAACCAAAGTAGACCAAGCTCCAAGTCTTCCTTGCGCAACATTTTTGTACTTATCTAACTGATACTGCAAAAGATTTATTGATTCATCAGTGTCCTGTTTGTATACATCCGGTTCAGGAGGTAAATCCCAGATCCACCTGCCTAAGCGTCCTCTAATCCCAACTTCTTCAAGAGCTTCAAACACATCATCTAAAAAACGTATTGTTCCAGCTTCTAAAAACGTCGTTGTGCCTGATTTCAACATTTCCACAGAAGCCAGTTGTGCTGACAGTCTTTCTTCTTCTGCCGTGTACACAGAATAAAGTGGACAAAGCCACTCAAAAACGTTTTCTTCAAAAGGAGTGTCATCAGGGACATAGCCTCTGGTCAAAGGTTCACCTGTTATATGTATATGAGTATTAACCATGCCTGGTGTTAAAACAAAGCGATCACTACCTAGAGTCTCTTTCGCATCAAATTTATTTTCTAAATCTACTGATTTCCCAACTTCTACTATCAATCCATTATTTACTGCAACAGCGCCATTTTGAATAATGTCGCGCGTCTCATTCATAGTCACGACGTACCACGCCTTTATCAAAGTATCTATTTGCTCTCTCATTGATCCTCCTATTAACAGATTGGCTTTGTTGCTACATACAAAAACTGAAAACCAATTGGCTCGATTAAGCGCAAAGAGTTAAACCCTGCTTCTCGTAGCCACGTGGTTGCCTGTTCATTTGTAATGGGAAAACCTTTCTTAGTGCTTGTCATCATTGTCATTCCCATTAAAACACCGTGTGGATTAAACTTTCTTTCAATGTCGATGAAATAGTCAGCTAATAACAATCTTCCTCCGGGTTTTAATGATAAAAAAGCACGGTCTATTAGACTTTTCGCTCCGTCTTCGCCCTCTGTCCGACAGACGTGGCCCAGTACCACGAAATCGTAAGAGTCTCTCTCGAGTTCGAGTTTATGAAAATCTCCTGGTCTGAACTCGCAACGGTCTGCCACTTCATGCTCTTTTGCTTTATTCTTAGCCACCTCCAGAACCTGCGACAAATCATTAATTACTGCTGTCGCTTCAGGGCATGCTTTCAAAATTGCTATAGACCAAGGTGCACCCCCAGCTCCCAAATCAAGAACATGGGGGGCTTCAAGATTGCTGTAGCGAATTTTCAAATCCGAGCGAGTTGCTGCTCTGAAAATTGTTGTGAAGGTGCCTTCAACAAGAGGCACATAAAAAGAAGCCGGATCGTTATCTATAGGAGTGCTCGGAGTTCCATTACGAATAGTTTCAGCCAAAGATTTCCAATTGTTATGAGGGCCAGGAGCTATCGAGATCAAATTTGCCATCGATGCTGGGCCATTGCTTGTTAAATACCTTTTAGCTGTGTCATTCAATTCGTAAACATTTACAAATTGATCTAAAAGTCCAAGCGCAACCAAAGAATCAAGTAAAGATTGGAGGTGAGGTTTAGAGACTTCAAGTTTCTTCGACAAAACTTCAACTTTTACTGGCCCTGTTGATTCAAGAGTGTCAAAAACATCTAGCTCTATTGCAGCAAGCAAAATATAGTAAGAACCCAGTCCCTCTATAACGCTCCAAACAGGTGCTGCGGGTGGTGGTTTGTAATCTGTCCAAGGGCGACCTTTATGCGCCATCGTATGTGTTTTTTTTATTTCAGGGTATGGAGCGTCGACAGCCATTATTCAAGGATTCAGAACAATTTTTCCGAAGAAGTCACCGC
>JASLTU010000090.1:0-3130 GCA_030742755.1 Acidimicrobiales bacterium
CTCGATAGTGAAGAAACCTTCTACTGCCGGAACTTCAATTTTCGTATCTTTAGTCACAGTCTTTTTGCTTTCTGCCTACTAGAAGAGCGCAGAGGTCAAGCGTTGTCTCCATTCACTTGTTCTTGGATCTTCAGGGCCTAATAGTTCAAGCAGGTCGATAAATCTATCTCTTGCATCTTCATCTGTTTTAACTCTCTCAATCAATTCAGTTAATTCAGAATCAATATCCTCTACATTCTCAAGACGTGCTATCGCTAACACTCTTCTCGTTTCAGGAGTCTCGGATATTTTTTCAAGAAGTTTTATTGCTTCGTCTTTATCTCCCTCTTCATTTCTTGTCACAAGTAGTTGGGCGAGGCTTGTTACTGCCGTCGGATTATCCGCTTCTATTTCTAAAGCTTTTCTAAGAGACAACTCATCTCCATTATTTATTAGTTTCTCTAGTTCTGTCATCTCTTCGGAAGGTAAAAGTTTTTGAACGAAGTCCCTCACAGCTTCTTCACCTTGTGCGCCAACGAAACTGCTGACAACATCCTTGTTGTGTATTGCAAAAACAGCCGGAATTGACTGAACCTTAAATGCTCCCGCCACACCAGGATTTTCATCAATATTTACTTTGACGAGAATAACTTTTCCTTCTGTCTCTTCAATAACCCTTTCTAATATCGGACCTAAACTTTTACACGGTCCACACCAGGGCGCCCAGAGATCAACCACCACTGGGGTATTTTCTGAACGTTCTAGTACTTCTTTTTCGAAATCAATATCAGTTACTTCAAGAGTCATCTTCATCCACCAAACAAGAAAACAAATTTCCTTACCTTTAGGGTAGAGAGATCCTCTTTAGTCCACTACCGTCTGAGCATGAATACAACTCCGGGTATAAGAGAAAACGAGGTTCGTAAGTGGTTAGATGCGCATGTCGGCGGAGTTGAAGGTGAACTTGAATATCATCAAATCGTTGGCGGACACTCCAATTTGACTTATACGGTTACAGAGAATTCTGGAAGAAAATGGGTTCTTAGACGCCCTCCTCTAGGACACGTTCTTGCAACCGCTCATGATATGGGTCGTGAATACCGGGTAATCAAAGCACTCGCAGGCAGTGAAGTTCCAGTTCCCAGAGTGGTTGGCCTTTGTGAAGACACGACAATTAACGATGCTCCTTTTTATGTAATGGACTTCGTGGAAGGAATAGTGGTGCGTGACGCTGAAATCGCCCGCTCTCAGCCTCTTTCAGTTCGCAATAAAATGGGCGAGTCTCTCTTAAAGACACTTGTTTCTTTACATGCAGTAGATGTTGATGAAGTGGGACTTGGTGATTTGGCTAGAAAAGATGCTTACATCGAACGTCAGCTAAAACGTTGGAAAGCGCAATTTGAACAATCAACTAATAGAGAAATACCAGGTGTTTTTGAAATCCATGACAACCTTCTCCAAAATGTTCCTGAGCAGCAGGGAGTTGGAATAGTTCACGGCGACTACAGATTAGACAATACAATCATGAGCGAAACAGGTGAAGTGGCTGCGGTTTTAGACTGGGAGCTTTGCACATTAGGTGATGTTCTTTCAGACCTTGCAGCGATTATTTCCTATTCAAATGACCTTACGGGCATGGAAACACAGGCTATGTCAGTTGAAGGTTTCCCTACCCCTGGAGAAGTGCGTGAGCTTTATAGCGACTTAAGTGAAAGAGATCTTTCAGAATTAGATTTCTATATAGCGTTTGCTTATTGGAGACTCGCATGCATACTCGAAGGGGTTTACACAAGGTATGCAGCTGGAGTGATGGGAAATGAAGCTGATGCCGCTGCTATTGAAGTTTTTGGAGAACGTGTTCTTCTTCTAATTGATTTAGCTAATTCAACATTCCAAGATTTTTTGAAGGACTAAAAGATGAAAAATGATCATGAGTATCTTTTTGAATTCATTCAACTTGAGGAACTAAAAAAACCTGTTTTAATTTTGGCTCTTGAGGGTTGGATAGATTCATCCGGAATTGCTCGCAGTGTTAAAGACTCCCTTTTATTAAAAGCTCAAAGTCAAACAATGGTCAAGTTCGACACAGACAAACTTCTAGATCATCGTGCTCGTCGACCCATTCTTAATTTAAATGATGGTGTAGTAGAGAATCTTGAATGGCCTTCAATAGAGCTTTTGAATATCGAAGGTTTAGAAGGACCTGATGCTTGCATATTGCATGGTCCTGAACCAGACCATGAGTGGAAAATTTTTGCTCAGGCTATAACAAATATTTGCCATGAGCTTGATGTCTCCTTGGTAGTGGGTCTTGGGGCGTACCCCGCTGCAGTACCTCATACCAGGCCTACAAGGCTTTCTTGCACTGCTAGTTCTCCTGAAATGGCTAAAAAACTTAATTTTGTTACTGCTTCAGTCAAAGTTCCTGCTGGACTTCAAGCTGTGATTGAGAACGAGGTTGCTCTTACCGGAATTCCTTCTATTGGCCTATGGGCCCAAGTCCCTCACTACCTCTCAACTGGACCGTACCCTCCTGCTGCAGTCGAGTTATTGGAAGGCATTAGAGGTATTTCCGGTATTTATAGTCAAGATTTACAGTTAGATCGGAAAGCTTTGAACACCAGAAGTCATTTGGACCAACTAATTGGCAGCAACGAAGAACACTTGGCAATGATAGAAAAATTAGAAATTGCCTATGACCAGTTAAATAGCGCTGATGCCAGTTTGCCTTCCGGTGATGATCTTGCTGAAGAGTTGCAGAGTTTTCTCCGTTCTCAGGAAGAAAGTTGAATCGATAGTTTCTCAGACCACAATGTTTATTAAAGCAGGAGGTCTTACGATTATACGTTTAGGTTTCTGGGAGTTTAATAGTTCTTTTACGCGTTCCGAAGCTAAAGCCAAGTCTTGAATTTCCTCTTCACTTAAATCTGATGCCACTTCAATACGATCTTTAAGCTTCCCGTTTATCTGCACTACTAGCGTTACTGTGTCAGATTGGATTTTAGATTTGTCTGCTTGTGGCCAGGGTTCTTGATGTATATGAGCTGAGTTTCTAATCTCCCAAAGCTCAGCACAGAAATGAGGAGTAGCGGGTGCCATCACGAGTAGAAGCGTGTCTACGGCTGATTTCAGGACTTCCACATGTCCTCCA
>JASLTU010000091.1:0-2871 GCA_030742755.1 Acidimicrobiales bacterium
TCTGTGCGTATTGATTAGCTAGCCAACGGGCATCAACATCATCACGGCTGAACGAATAACCTTTTAAATCAGCGTGTCGTATCCCGGCTATTCGCAATTGATCGAATTCGCTGTATTTACCAACTCCCATAAATCCAATTTTGTCATATATCTCGCCAGCTTTTCTCAGAGTTTTCGATGGGTTTTCTGCGCACAATAAAACCCCGTCAGAATACGTACAAGCAACCGCGGCCCTACCGCGTGAAATCCCTTTTCGCGCATAGTCGGCGCGGTCTTTCATCAGTTGCTCAGGCGAAACATACATTGGCATAGTCATGCTAGGAACTTCCTCTTTGTGAAATATTCTGAAGCATTATTTCAGTACGTCCTGCTAAGTCATCATCGGATATACGGTCGAATCCATTTGAATCAATTTTTGCCACCACAGGAAAAATGCCTCTTAAGAGGTCAGGTCCACCAGTTGCACTATCTTCTTCAGATGCTTCTAAAAGTGCCTCTAAAGCAATGTCAATCGCTTCACTCAGTTCCACTGCCGATGAATGGCGGAGTTTTATAACGGTGGCTGCATGAAGACTTCCAGACCCGGTTGCCACAAAGTCTTTTTCTTCATACCGTCCACCAGTTATGTCAAATTGAAATAATCTTCCTTCGCCTGTTTTTTCCTCGTAGCCAGCGAAAATCGGTATAACACCCAGACCTTGCATAGCTGCAGGAAAATTCCCCTTAAGCATAAGACTCAACTGATTAGCTTTTCCTTCAAGACTCAATGGGGAACCTTCAACTTTTTCGTAATGCTCAAGTTGCAATTGAAATAGCCGAACCATTTCCATGGCTGGTCCCGCAGCACCTGAAATTCCCACACCTGAAAAAGCATCCGCCGGAAAAACTTTTTCCATCGTTCGGTGACTGATCAAATGTCCGCTCGTTGCTCTACGATCTCCGGCCATGAGAACACCACCCTCGTAGCGAATAGCGACAATAGTTGTTCCATGCGTGATTGAGATATCGTTCGAGATTTTTTCAGAAACCATTTCTGGAATTCCAACTTTTTGTAGCAGGCCAAAGAAACTAGGACCGGGATCTTCTTGTGGGGTAAAAATTGGAAGTGTCACAATAGAACTCTACAAGGCGAATACGCTTGTCTACTCCCCGCCTTTTTGAACATAGTTCTTAACAAATTCTTCCGCATTCGTCTCTAAAACTTCATCTATCTCATCAAGAAGTTCATCCAATTCCGAGGAAAGTTCTTCACTGCGACTAGAAGTAGATCCACTTATCTCTTCAGGTGCTTGATTATTTTCAGATGATTTACGTTTTTTTTGTTCTCTCTCAGCCATTTTATTGACCTCAACTATTAGACGGATTCCGAAATGCTATCAATTAACTCTATTACCGTTTCACAACTATCAATCAGATCTCCAACATGTTGAGCAGTTCCTTTTAACGGCTCTGTCATCGGCACACGGTGAAGATTCTGTTCTCCAGTGTCAAAAACCATCGAGTCCCAATTGGCAATAATCACATTTTCAGGCCATTTCTCTAGACATTTGCCACGGAAAAACGCTCGAGTGTCCTCCGGAGGGCTTTCCACCGCGGAAATCACTTCTTTAGGGGAAAGAATTTTTTCAGATGAAATTCGAGAAAATAGTGACATTTCTGGTCGCAGGTCATGGTATTGCAGATCAAGAGCCGAAAGCTTGTAATCGTCAGTTTTTAGCTTGTGGCGATCTGCGTAAGAATCAATAATTTTCTTCTTCGTTACCCAGTCCAAACGGCCAAATAATCCATCTGGGTCCGAAGTTAAATCTGTCAGGACTTTTTTCCAATAATCCATAACTTTCAATGCACTTTCTCCACCGACATTTTCAATCCCAAATTTATTAATGTACTTTTCGGATTGTTCGAAGATATGCCACTGCAAAGACAATGCTGTCGCAGTTTTACCGTCTTCTAAAAGAATAGGGGCTTCTAACGAGATGTCTCGTGAAACTTGCCTAAGCGCATAAACAGGATTCGCTATTTTTAACCGATCGTCTAAAAAGTCATCTTCAATCATCGCCATCAAAATTCCTGTTGTTCCCAACTTCAAAAAAGTAGCAACTTCGCAAAGATTAGCGTCTCCAACGATCACGTGAAGACGCCGATATTTAAGAGGGTCAGAGTGTGGTTCGTCTCGTGTATTTATTATTGGTCGTTTTAGTGTCGTTTCTAAGCCGACTTCTTCTTCAAAAAAATCTGCCCTTTGAGTCAGCTGAAAAGGTATTTCCATTCTTTTCTCACCGGCGGCTTCACTCCCCACTTTTCCCGATCCAGTGAAAATCTGTCGAGTTATAAAATGTGTAGTTGCATGTTGAACTATTCGTCCGAATGGTGTTTCTCTGCTTAGCAGGTAATTTTCATGACAGCCGTAACTATTGCCTTTCCCGTCTGAATTATTCTTGTAGACAATTATTTCTTCTCCTTCGGGCAGTGCTTCATTAGCAGCTGACATTGACTTAATAAGTATCTCGTCGCCCGCTCTGTCCCACTTAAGCAAAGAAAGTGGATCCAAACATTCTGGAGTACTGAGTTCAGGGTGTGCATGATCAACGTAATATCGAGAACCATTAAGTAACACTGCATTAACTAAATTCGGTTCTATCTCAGGAGGCAGTGAACCGATCGGAGCAAATCCACGTATATCACTTTCGGGACTTTCGTCTATAAAATCCCATCCAACCCGGGGAGAGTTAGGAGCTAAACCTGGATCAGATGTCTTACTTAGATACGCATTAATCAAGAAAGATGATGCACTTATAGGATTCGAATCTTTAACTCCACGGTGAATTATCCCATATTCTGTTTCGGTTCCATAAATCCTTCGGAGTGCCA
>JASLTU010000092.1:0-2808 GCA_030742755.1 Acidimicrobiales bacterium
AGAAAGAATCCGCCGGTAATTTATGAGACTCATTCTGGGAAAAAATCAAGAATTATTATTCAGATACCACTTTTAACTGAATGGTTGCTATGGATCGCTGATTCTCGTTCAGTGGTTCATAGAGGAATGAAGGGGTATTTGAATTTTAGAAATATAAATGAATTAACAACTTCTTTAATTTCTAAAGGTATTTCACCCCCTCCTGAAAAGAATCTTTTACCGGTGGATGCAGCTCGAATGATACGAATATCCGAAAAAGAACCTCTTTAGGTTAGGAATATTTTTAGTCGCTAGAAAGATGTTTTATGGTTGACCATAAAACATCATCAACTTCAACTTCATCAGGAGCAGGCATATTTGCACCAGGTAGGCGAGCACCTGGTTGCGATTCGATTACATCAGCCAGTTTCTCTATTCTTTCTAGAAACCTGTCATCGTAAGCTTCTACATCAATCACTATGTAAAACTGACCCAAGTCATGCGGTTCACCTTCAGGTGTTTTCAGGGGTGGAACCTCGACACTCAGCCTGGAACCGGTTAATGCACCAGCTAATAGTTCTGCCATGAGTCCAAGACCATAGCCCTTGTATCCTCCTGTAGAAAGCAAGGAGCCCTCTAAAGCATCTTTAGCGTTGGTTGTCGGTTTTCCTTCTTTGTCGACTGCCCAGCCAATAGGAATTGGATCATCGGCCGCTGCTGCCATTGTAATTTTGCCTAGGGCTATAGCGCTTGTGCTGAAATCAAATTGGAAAGCTACTCCTCCCATTCCATCTGGTACTGCCATAGCAATTGGATTAGTTCCCAGTACAGGTACTGAACCACCCGGAGGAGCTACTACCGCAGAAGCATTGGTTGCCCCTATAGCTAACATTCCCGATTTAGCTAGTTGCTCTGTGAAATATCCTAAATAAGTACAAGTTTGTGTGTGTTCAACCGAGTAACTGCATATTCCATTGTTGCGAGCTGCCGCGATCGCTTTATTGAAACCTGCCGAAAAAGCCGACTGAGCGAAACCGAACCGGCCATCCACTCTTACAGTTCCGGCTTTGTTATTAGTAACAATCGGTTCAGCTACACCATCAACTCGACCAGTTTTTAACTGAAGGCAGTAACTTTCGACATAGTAGAGGCCGCATATCTTATTTCCTCTTTCTTCGGCAGTGCGAACTGCGTGAGCGACAAGAGATGCAATCTCAATAGAAGCGCCATGAACAGTAAGTGCTTTTTCTGTAGTTGCTTCTATTTCATCGAGAGATATTAGCAAGTTACTAGCCATTTGTTATAGATCATTTCCATCGATGAGATCATTGTTCTAAGAGGCATCCAAAACTTCTTCTGACATAAGAAACTGAGAAGCAATTTCGTTTAACTGATTCCATTCATGAAGTGAAACCTTTAATCCAGTTGATAAAGCATCGACTGTTTTCTGATTCCTTGACGGAGAGAGAGAGGTATTGGATTTTAGAGAAACAGAGACAACTGGAGAATGACCAGAAGTAACTTCGCTATCACAGCACCAAGTAATTCCAAAATTTTCTTGATTGTGTAAAGTGCGCGCGAGTAAAACAAACAAGACAGGAGAGTCAAAATGCACTTCAACAGACTCAGTGTTTGTCGGCAGACTTAATCGAAGCGAACTTCCCAAAACCTCATCTAGGGTCGCTGAATCTAAGGCTGTTATTTCAAGCCAAGAGGAAATTCCTTGACCGTAGTTAATTTCACAGAAAGTCACATCTTCGGCCAAACGATCAGCAACACTAGCCTCACAGCCAAGAACACGATTTGCTCTTTCGACTTGGTCCTTTAATTCTCTTGGAGCCACAAGAATGCTTGCTTTATTCATTGAACACATCTTCAAACAAACGAATCCAGTTAGAACCCATAATTAAAGCAATTTCTTCTGATGAAAAACCCACCTCATAAAATCCTTCAGATAATGAGTCAAAATCTTCTGGCCCTTTAAACCATTTAGGCCAATTTGGGAAAGTAGGTACATCTTCAGCTTGTTTTGGTCTGTCCCAGCGTCCACTCCGCATCCAACCCAAGGCATCAGGTGCCCAGCCAACCACTGAGTCACTGCCAATCGCTACATGGTTGACACCAATCTTTTCCGCAGTGTCTGCGATCATACGGCACCAATCAAGACGTGTGATCGTGTCTCCACCCATAAAAAGTGGGTAAAGAGTGCAACCGATGATACCACCTCGACCTGCAAGAGCTTCTATTAGATGGTCAGGTTTATTCCGCGGAGAATCACAAAAAGAGGAGGGGTTGCCGTGAGTCACTGCAATAGGTTTCTCAGAACTATCTATAGCTTCGAGACCAGTTCGATTCCCAACATGCGAAATGTCAATAAGTATGCCGGACGAGTTGAAGGCGCTGATCATGCGATGACCCACTCTAGTTAGTCCGCCGTCTTCAGGTTCCCAGCAACTAGACCCAAGGTGATTTGAAATGTTATATGTAAGTTGAATTATCCGTATTCCGAGATCGGCAAAAATTCCCACCATTTCAGGATCGTCACCCAGCATAGAGCTATTTTGAAAACCTAAGACTACTCCCAGAACCCCTTCCTCTTTAGCCTCATTCATTTCTTGAACGTTTCTTACGATTCTGACGAGGTCGGAGTTCTCACGCGCAAAGTGTCGCCAATCTCCGATTCTGGTAACTGCTCCCGCCAAGTCTTCCCAAACTCCGCAAGTAGCATGGACCACGTCAATCCCGCCAGATTTGACTTCCTTTACTGTTGATCGGTTCCAATTATTTATTTCTAGGCCGTCCACGAGCATTAGGTAAGACCTCCTGGCT
>JASLTU010000093.1:0-2750 GCA_030742755.1 Acidimicrobiales bacterium
AGAAAAATAATTTTCCTAGAAAACCAGCCCCAATCATTTCCCTGTAACAGGATTAGGGTAACTGAACCTATAGAAACAATCCCGCTGAAAACACTCATTAAATCCAAGTTTTCAGGTACTTCTGGCAAGTAGCTTTCATTAAGGACTCTTACTCCAGCTAACAAAGCTAGAGCCCCTAGAATTGCCAATAAAGCAAAAGTAGCTCGCCATCCAAAAATCTCAATTAATGAACCCGACGATATCGGTCCTAAAACTCCGGCAACAGCACCGATCGAACCCCATAGACCCACTGCTGCACCTTGACGTTGTTGAGGTATATCACCAAGAACCATCGCCAACGCTGTTGGAACGAGAATAGCGATACCCGCTCCCTGTAAAGTTCTAGCGACCAAAAATACTTCGGCATTAGGAGTGAAAGCAGCTAAAGAAACCGCCATTGTCGTTATAGACAGACCAATTAAAAATAATTTTCGACGACCATAACGGTCAGACAGACGACCGAATAACAAAAGTAACGAGGTCATAGCCACCAAATATGCGGTCGCTCCCCAATTGATTATTTGTCTCTTTGATTCATGAAAATCCGCTCGAATCTCTGGCAGCGACACTGCAGTAAGACCCAAGTCAAGAGTCATCAAAAATATGCTAGAAGAAGCTACAAGAAGCGATATCCAAGGCCTAATCTCAGGCTTTATCTTTCTAGAAGGAACTTTTTGAGAATTCTGATCAATAACTTCAGAGTCGAAAGATTCCATCTGTATTCATAACATGAAATAAGTAAAATCACTGAATTCATGAGACTTTTTGATTACAAATTGCTAGAAAAAAACTCTTACGGTAAGATCAATACCTCTTAATTACCCTCAGGAATAACACATGAAACGCAAACTTCTAGCGCCTGCCCTGGAGTCACACCTTGATGTGCACGGGGAACAGTTCGATAACAATCGATCAGACATACTTGAACAACTAAAAGAGCTTGAAGAACTTCTCGATGAAGCAGAAGCCGGAGGTGGACCTGAAACAACACAGAGGCATCGATCAAAAGGGAAGATGCCGATACGGGAACGCATTGCTAACGTTTTAGATCCTGATAGCCCCTTTCTTGAAATAAGTCCTTTGGCAGCAGCTGACACGGACTACACAGTAGGAGGGGGCTTCGTAGTTGGAATTGGTGTTATAGCAGATACCGAATGTGTAATACTCGGCAACGATCCCACCGTTCAAGCTGGCGCCATGACTCCTTACGTAGTCAAAAAATGGATGCGTGCACTTGAAATTTCTCGAGACAACCACATGCCTTATGTAAGCTTCGTGGAATCGGCTGGCGCAGATCTAAATATTGCAACCGGCAGCGGAAAATCAAATAAAAGCAGAGCACAAGTAAGCCACTTCGCCGAGTCTGGTCGCTTCTTCTATGAGATGATCGAACTTTCAAAAATGGGCATCCCCACAATATGCGTTGTTTTTGGAACCGCAACTGCAGGAGGTGCCTACCAACCTGGAGTCTCTGATTACAACATTTTCATCCGCGAGCAATCAAAAGTTGCCCTGGGGGGACCACCATTAGTAAAAATGGCGACTGGTGAAGAATCCGATGATGAATCAATTGGAGGAGCCCAACTTCATGCTGAACAATCTGGTCTAGCCGACTACCTCGCAGAAGACGAGATGGATGCCCTGCGAATATGTAGAGAAGTAGTTTCTCATCTGGATTGGAAAAAAACCGAACCCTCACCAAGCTACATTTCAGAAGAACCTATTCATGATCCTGAAGAACTTTTGGGAATAGTAGATAGAGATTTGAGGCAACCGGTAGACATTCGAGAGGTTATTTCAAGGATTGTAGATGGTTCTAGATTTGAAGAATTCAAACCGTTATATGGACCTGCTATGGTATGCGGCTGGTCAACAATCGATGGTTACCCAATCGGAATACTCGGTAATAACGGTGTTATTTTCCCAGAAGAAGCTGAAAAAGCGGCTCATTTTATTCAGCTATGCAACAGGCAAGATACTCCCTTACTTTTCCTGCACAATGTCCCAGGTTTCATAGTGGGTAGCGATTTTGAAAAAGCTGGAATAATTAAGAAAGGATCACAACTTATTAACGCGATATCCAACTCAACCGTTCCACATATCGCTGTGATAGTAGGCAAATCAATGGGTGCAGGCAATTATGGAATGTCGGGACGTGCCTATGGAAATAGATTTACTTTTCTTTGGCCTACAGCAAAGATCGCCGTTATGGGCCCCAAACAAATCGCTGGGGTCATGTCGATAGTTCGTAAGGGTCGTGCCGAACGAAAAGGGGAAGAATTTGACGAAGAACTTGATGCTGAGATTGTTCAAAAAGTTGAAGAGATCCAAGAGAAAGGATCATTAGCACTAGTAGCAACAGGAGCTGTAAGCGATGACGGAATAATTGACCCCAGAGACACACGAACCGTACTGAGCATCTGTCTCTCCACCTTCCGCAACAAGCCAATAGAAGGATCCCAAAAATACGGAGTATTCCGACTATGACGATCGAAACACTCTTAGTAGCCAACCGTGGAGAGATAGCCAGAAGGATATTTCGAACAGCAAAGTCAATGGGTATTATCTGCATAGCCATTTACACCGATGCTGATAAAAACGAACCTTTTGTAAAAGAAGCTGACAAGGCAATTCGACTCTCAACAAATTATTTAGATCAAAAAGAAATTATCGACGCCGCTAAAAGAAGTAACTCAGATGCCATCCACCCG
>JASLTU010000094.1:0-2110 GCA_030742755.1 Acidimicrobiales bacterium
TGATTTAGAAAAAAAAATAGCTTGGGTGCAACCAGGGGTCGTAAATTTAGACCTTTCTAATTTCTTGAAAGGAACAGGCTTGCATTTCGCCCCTGACCCTTCGAGCCAACAGGCGTGCACAATAGGTGGCAATGTTGCAAACAACTCAGGGGGACCGCACTGTCTCGCATATGGGGTTACTAATTCACACGTAGCAGCTATAGAGGTAGTGCTACCTGATGCTTCGGTCGTACATTTGGGATCTACTGATGGTGAGGCTGATGGGTATGACTTAAGAGGTGCATTTGTTGGTGGTGAAGGGACTTTAGGTGTAGCAACACAAATAGCAGTTCGATTAACAGAAGATCCACCCGAAATAGCAACACTGCTTCTTGATTTTGAAAAAATTACTGACGCAGCCGAAACGGTAAGCCAAATAATTGCAAATGGGGTACTACCAGCAGCACTGGAGCTAATGGACAGAAATGTTGTGGCAGCAGTGGAGCCTTTTGCTAAAGCAGGCTACCCATTGGATGCAGAAGCAGTTTTGATAGCCGAACTTGATGGACTGCCCGATGGCGTTTCTCATGAGGTGGGTATTGTTTCTGAGATAGCTAAAAGAAATGGAGCGAGGGAAGTACGAATAGCTGCTGACAAAGAAGAGCGAGATCGCATCTGGAAAGGCAGAAAAAGTGCTTTTGGAGCAATTGCTAAAATAAAACCTGATTATTATCTGCATGACACAGTGATACCAAGGGGACGTTTAGCTGAAGTTATAGAGAAAGTTTATGAAGTGGCAGAAAGACATGATTTGCTAGTCATGAATGTTTTTCACGCGGGAGATGGAAATTTACACCCTCTTCTAGTTTTTGATGCCCGTATTCCAGGAACTTCAGAAAAAGTAAAGCAGGCCGGCGAAGAAATAGTAAAGATTTCTCTGGAAGCTGGTGGCGTTCTTTCCGGCGAACATGGCATAGGGCTAGAAAAACAGAGATTCATGTCGCAGCAATTTACTGAAAGAGATTTAGAGGCACAAGATGCGCTTCGTCGTTCATTTGATCCAGATAATCGATCAAATCCGCATAAGGTTCTCCCAAGTGGTAGTTCTTGTGCTGAGATGAACTATTTAAATGAAATCCCAGAAGGTGTTTGGATATGAAGACTATGGATGAATTCAGGGAAGAAATTGGATGTAGTTCTTTCGTGTCAGTTCGAGGTGGTGGAACGCGCTGGGATTTAGGCGGAGCACTACTAGAAGAGACACTTTTAGTTGAGGCACCAAGCGGCGTAATCGAGTACAAGCCAGAAGAAATGATCGTTCGGGTGGGCGCTGGGACTAAGTTAACTGCCTTGCAGGATGGTTTGACTGAACTAAAACAGGAAGTTGCTCTTGCGGGTCTTGCTGACTCCACAGTTGGAGGAAGTCTCGCCGTTGGGTCAAGTAGCCACAGAATGGCTCGGATCGGTCGAGCTTGCGACGTTCTCCTGCAAGCTGATTGCGTTGGCGCTGACGGTAAACAATTCGTCGCAGGTGGACCGACTGTAAAGAACGTCACTGGTTATGACATTTGCAGACTTCTGGTCTCCTCACTTGGAACACTTGCATTAATGGGGGTGGTCACTTTACGGACTCGGCCCAAACCTGAAATGGGAGTTTGGATGGAAGGTCAACTTTCTCTTAAAGAGATCGTAAGCCACTGTTATCGACCCGCCAGTGTTTTGTATGACGGTTCTAAAACACTTGTATTTATTGAGGGTTATGAGAAAGATGTGGAGAAGGAGAAGTCATCGCTTGAGAAAGCTGGAATGACAGTTTTGGATGGATCAATTGAAGTACCTCCTCAACAAAAGGGAACATTTGGAAAAGATTTGAAAGATGGATTCATGGAACTTCAAACCGGTGTCGTTTATTCAAACGACTGTAAGAGAAGCGCTCCTGTGTCAGAAGAAGTGCGACGGCTATCCAATCGAATCAAGGAGAATTTTGATCCGACCGGTCGACTAAATCCCGGCAGGAGTGTTTTTTAAATGAACGTGAATATCAATACTGATACACATAAGGGAGGACTTATCTTAGAACCTGAAGCACTTAATGCTTGCGTGTCTTGTGGTTTATGTCTACCTCATTGTC
>JASLTU010000095.1:0-1747 GCA_030742755.1 Acidimicrobiales bacterium
TCGCAAATGAATACGTGGGGAATTCCAAATGCTTCTGCAAGTCAGGTCTCCGGTGGGCCTGCCACGCTTATACGGTCCGGTGACAGCCCTCTCTATCCGCATATACCTTGCGTTGATGGTTTCGTCAGGCAGGTAATTCTTGCCCCCAGGCAATGGAAGGCACTGTGGGAATGGATGGGCTCTCCTGAAAGTTTTGCAGACGAATACTGGGAAAGCACTATAAATCGTTATTTAAATCTTGATGTTATAAACCCACTTTTCTGGGAGCACTGGAAAGATCTTCCGATGATAGAAGGCTGCATTGAAGCGCAAAACCGCGGTGTCATAGCAACCCCGATGCTTAAACCCTCTGACGTCTTGACGAATTCTCACTATAAATCTCGTGGAACTTTTCAAAATCTTGAAATTGCTAAAGGTCTGACTGCCCCCATGATGTCAGGTTTTGCTGAAGTTGATGGTAAACGTATTGGATACAGATTTCCGTCACCTTCCGTCAATCAAGACGAGCCAGAATTTAACCAGGATCCTTTCCCTGAACCCACCAGATCACTCACCCCTGCCGACCTCCCTCTCGAAGGGTTGCGAGTAATTGATTTTGGACACGGTGGAGTCGGAGTTGAATGCGGACGCATGCTCGCCGAATATGGTGCTGACGTAATAAAAATCGAAAGCTGGGAGTATCCCGACTTTATTCGTATTGTCCTAGGGGGCACCATGACTGCTTCCTTTGCATCATCTAACAGAACTAAACGAGCCTTTGGAGCAAATCTAAAAAATGACAAGGCCCGCGAAGTGGTACTTGAACTAATCAAAAACTCTCACGTAGTGATCGAAAACAACTCAACTGGAACCATGGATGCATTAGGACTCGGTTATGAGTCGATAAATCAAATTAACCCTAATGCAATAATGATTAGCAGTCAGCTAATGGGAAGCAAGGGTGATTTTGCAAACTGGAACGGTTACGGACCCACTATTCAAACTGTTAGTGGTTTGTCTTGGCTTTGGGCCTTTAAGGACGGTGAACCCCCACCAGGGACAACTGCAATTCACCCTGACCACCTAGCCGGGAGACTTTCTGCCCTCTTCGCACTTGCTTCAATTATCAACATCAACCGAGGAGCGACTGGCAGTCATGTAGAAGTCGCACAGGTTGAAGCGCTCCTCGGCACTCTCGGTGACATCTTCTGTAAAGAAGCCATAGATCCTGGTTCTGTAAAGCCTCAGGGTAACGATTCAGCAAGAGGGGCTCCTTGGGGACCTTTCCCGTGTGAGGGTGAAGAAGAATGGTGTGTCATATGCGTTATAGATGATAATCAGTGGGAAGAACTTTCAAATTTAATGCAAATTGATTCCGAAGTAAGACATAAATATTCAACTAATGCCGTAAGAATTGAAAATAGAGAGGCTATAAATTCTATAGTTTCCTCCTGGACCACTTCATTACCTTCCTTAGAAGTAGAAAAACTCTGCCAAAATGTCGGAATTCCTGCCGGTCGCGTTTTGAATGCAGCAGAGCAACTAAATGATGAACATTTACTTTCACGCAACTTCTTACCAAAAGTTGAACAGTTGGGCGGAGTAGGTGAAATTATTCTCGATGGGGCTTGTATAACAGGATCGATCATGGCGCCCCCAGTAATAACCCGCGCTCCTCTTATAGGGGAACACACTGAGGAAATCTGTATTGAGGAACTTTTGATGGAAAGAGAAAACTTCGATTCTCTTATTGAAAGTGGAGCATTGG
>JASLTU010000096.1:0-1706 GCA_030742755.1 Acidimicrobiales bacterium
TTTTTTTGATTAGTTGCAAACGTTCTAGAAATCCACTTCTAGATTTAGAACTTTTTAAAAATCATAAATACCGTCAAGCTACTATTGCAGCTGGCTTTCATCAGATAGCTTTTTTCGCATTCTTTTTTTCTTCACCTATTCTTTTGTCTGAAATTTGGGGGTGGTCACCGATAAAAACTGGATTTGCAGTAGCGCCTTCAATGCTTCTAGCGATTTTGGTTCAGACTCCTTTTGGAATTTTGGCTGATCGATTTGGATACAGAAAACTCATTTTATATGGCGGTTTTGTTCCTTCTTTGGGCATTGGTTGGTGGCTGATTTTCGTTGACTCAGAACCAAGTTATTTAAGTGCTTTTTTGCCTGGTTTACTTGTTGTTTCACTCGGATCGGCGATGGTCGGAATCACTACGACTGGTGTTGCCTTGACAGTGGTTAATCCCCAAAAACTGGGGATTGCTAATGCTATGCATCAGGTTTCGCGCCGTCTAGGTACGACAATGGGTGTTGCGCTTGCTGTAGGGCTTAGTAGTGGTGCAAACGATTTGGAGATTTTCGAAAATATACAAGTACTGTGGTGGGTGGTTGCGTTCATGTATGTAGCTGGGTCACTTTTCGTATGGAGATCAGATATCGAGTAATTGTTTTATTTCAAGCAAATAAGGTGATTGTAAATAGTTAGGAGTTGAAGTGTCAGAAAAAAGAAGAGTTGATGAACTATTTGATTTGACGGGACATGTGGCAGTTATTACAGGAGCTGGAAGAGGTATAGGTGAAGGAATAGCTAAAGCCATGTCTGAAGCAGGTGCTTCTGTGGTAGTGGCTGCAAGAAGAACAGAGGAGATAGAAAGAGTCGCAAGTGAAATTAATGACAAAGGGGGAGAAGCTCTAGCTGTTACCACTGATGTTACGGATGACAAAGCGCTAGAGAATCTTGCTGAAGCGGCGGTTGAGCGTTTCGGTTCTTTAAGCGATTGGGTTAACAACGCTGGAGGTTCGCCTTTACGGATGCCGATAATGGATCTACCTCGCGAAGAGTGGGATAAGACGATGGCTTTGAACTTAACTGCTGTGTACTCGGGGTCAGTAATTGCTGCTCGCCATATTGACACTGGGTCAATTATAAATATTTCATCTGGGGCTGGGTTCGGTCCTGTGCCAGGTAGCGCTCATTATGGCGCTGCAAAGGCAGCAGTACATTCGCTCACTTGGACCTTTTCGGCAGAGTTTGCTCCAAAAATAAGAGTTAACACAGTCGCCCCGGGAGCGATACCCACTGAGATTATGCTTAAAGCAATAGGGCGTAAAGAGGATGAATTAGACAAAATTCTAGAAGAGTGGAAAATCCCAATGGAGAGGCTTGGAACGCCTCAAGATATAGGAGCCGCTTGTGTCTATCTTGCTTCTGATGCATCAAGTTGGGTAACCGGCGAAATCCTTCGAGTGGGTGGAGGAGCTAAACCCAGATAGCAGATTGTCAGCTAGCGAGTTTGAAAAAAACCTGTTTGAGGACCAGCTTCAGCATCAGGTTCTTCGCTCTCAATTTTTACAGTTACACCTGAGTCATTTTCAACTATTTCGAAACAACGAACACCTGTATAAGCGGGAGGTCCACTGTGGGTGCCGTCTCGAACATCAAAACTAGCTCCATGCAGAGGACAGTTAACTTGAAAGCCTGAGAGTCTTCCTTCACTTAGTGGAGTATCAGC
>JASLTU010000097.1:0-1559 GCA_030742755.1 Acidimicrobiales bacterium
TTTGATGGCAGGGATTATCAGATACGCAAAGTTCGTGACGGTAAAGATGATGGGCACCTATGCCCATTCGGTGCCGCACTTATAGGCAGCTCTGTTTTTGAAAAGATCAAAGAAAGTTTCCCTCTCATTCAGAAAGAAGTTGACTGGTGGTTTGATGAGTGGACTAATGATCGACGTTATGACGATCCTCCGGATGGATGTTCTCAAGATCCCGTCAGGTAGAGTTCGATTTTTCAGCGAATCTTTTTATAAGCATGTCAATAGAGAATGCTGCAAGAATAACTAGTGATGCTTCTGCTGCAGTGCGGTACCGAGTATTCCCAAAAGCTAACGCAGCGGTAAATGTAACAATAGGAATCCAGGCAGAAGTTATAAATAGAGTATTTCTTCGTTTTTTCCACAATTTAAAAATAGCCATCAGAGAAAGAGGGAGTAAAAGTAAATATTGGCCAAAACCGATCAGGGAAATTGCAAAAGAGCGACGATCGGCGAGCACGTCGAGGCGTAGTTGTTCAATGGGCTTGTAGGCACCCCACATTCGACCGATACGTGCAGGGGCAACAACCGTGACCAGTCTTTTTTTATGCTCAGAAATGTAATCAAAAGCTCGGTCACGGACGACAATGTCTCGTTGTGATTCGTCAAGTAGGTCACCCTCTTCACCATATGGAGGTGGTTCCCCACATTTAAGTTCCCAGTACCCAAGGTTCTGTCCATAGTAGGTGGAATCGCAATTAGCTTGAACTAGAACTGTGCCTGCACCATCAGAGAGAAAAACATTCTCCTCAAAAGAGTAAAGATTTCGAATCACCCATGGAGAAATTACAAGTAGAGCTGCTAATCCAACTGAGAGATACTGAAGTATTTTTGTGCGCCATGAAATATTTTTGTTAAATAGAATTATCGCGCCTACCAAAGGCAGATAGATGAGTAGCTCAGCTCGACATAGTGCTGCTAAACCACCAACACATCCAAAAATCAAAGCATTTTTCAGATTCTGGTTTTCAGCCAGAGTTAGTCCTGCGAGAATACACGCCATAGCTCCAGTGATTGCACAGGTTTCTGCCATAAGTAGTCCGTCATTAATCCAAATGAATGCATAAGTGGCAGTCAATGATGCAGCTATCAAACCAAGCCGTTCTGAACTAATTTTTTTCCCAATTAAACCAGCAAGAATTATCGAAGGTATCCCTAAAAGGATTGAAAATATTTGTTGCTGAAAAACAGTTGTAAAACCTAAAAAAGAACCGATTGAGAGAAGCAATGTCCACATAGGAGGATGTCCGGCAGTTGGCTCTATGTGTCCGATCGGAGTTATGACTTCGACCAGTTCTCCTTCAATTGGCACTGAATCAATTGCTCCGAAGAGGTAGCGAAAGGGTTCAGTAAAGCCAAGACCATCTGCAAAAATATTTGCAGTTAAATGGTAAGAGGAAGCGTCACCGCTTAATTGGTTGTCGGCAGCTACGAGAAGAAAATATAGAAGGCGTATAAAAAATCCTAAAAGGCAAACAAATAATAGAAGTTTGTCAAAATCTAGTTTTTTAATCACACTAGAT
>JASLTU010000098.1:0-1470 GCA_030742755.1 Acidimicrobiales bacterium
TTAGCCATCTGGAAGACGATAATTCCAGAAAACTGGATTGATTACAACTCTCATATGACTGAAGGTTATTACGGAGTTGCCTTTGCTAATGCCTCAGATGAGTTTCTTATCCATATGGGATTCGATTCGAACTACAGAACAACTCATGGAACCTTTTATACGGTTGAAGCCCAAATTCGTTTTCTAGAGGAACTAAAAGAAGGTTCAGCGATTCATACTGAAACAATCCTAATTGCCTGCGATTCTAAGAGAATTCATCTACATCATGCACTTTACGAAAGCAACAACTTAACTCTTGCAGCCACGCAAGAAGCAATGTTGCTTCACGTGACGTTAATAAACGACATCCCGAGTGTCTCTGAAATTCAGGAACCAATTAAACAAAATCTGACGGAAACTGATCTTCGACATTCAAAAATTAAACGCCCGGAATATCTGGGTAACGGAATAAGACAGATCAAATGACGACTGCTTCTTCTAGCACGCCCACTATCAAAACACTGTTGGGAATTTGGGCTTTGTTTCTGTCTTTTACTTTTGTCCAGTTAGGTAACGGCATTCAGAGAG
Organism: Acidimicrobiales bacterium; assembly: GCA_030742755.1. Lineage (GTDB taxonomy): Bacteria > Actinomycetota > Acidimicrobiia > Acidimicrobiales > MedAcidi-G1 > MedAcidi-G1. The sequence goes on from JASLTU010000098.1 coordinate 568, forward strand.
TTTTGTTACCAGTCAGAGGAGAAAGCGAAGGTTTTACTCCTTCAACCATGGGACTTGTCATGGCATTTCACTTCGCCGGTTACTTAATAGGAGCAAAATTTGCACCTCTCAGTTTACGTTCAGTAGGCCATATAAGAGTTTTCTCAGCTATGGCTTCTCTGGCATCAATTGGTGTACTGATCAATTCAGCTTTCATAACTCCCATTACCTGGTGTGGAATTTATTTCATTGGAGGCATATGCAACGCAACTATTTTTGTTGTTCTTGAAAGTTGGCTAAATGACAGGGCAACTAATGAAAATCGTGGCCAAATACTAGGCAGTTACATGGTGGTGATGCTTGGTGGCACTGCAGGCGGTCAACTTCTCGCCAATTTGGGTGATGCAGATGGATTTAAGATGTTTATATTTTCTTCTGTCCTGCTTTCCCTAGCAATCGTACCTATGACCCTTTCTGCTTCTTCTAATCCCCCTACTCCGACGAGTTCGTCGATGCCTTTTCGAGAACTCTACAAACTGGTTCCATCGGCTATTATCGGAACAACTTTTGCCTCTTTCGTGCAAGCCGGCATGTCCAGTATGGCCATCGTTTTTGCCATAGAAGCCGGGATGTCTACAAGTAAGGCAACGATTTTTGTTGGAGCTGGCCTAACGGGGGCGATTATTCTCCAAATACCTCTCGGACGTCTTTCAGATAGATTCCCTCGCAGAATAATCATTCTGTCCTGCATCTTTACCTCTACCGTTATTGCTGTAATGCAAGCACTGGTATCTAATTCGAGCAACCTTCACATTATTTTAAACCTTCTATTCGGAGCGTTTGTATTTCCTCTGTATGGGCTGTTTGCCGCTCTAGCAAATGACTGGGTCCCACCGGATAAGCGTGTTTCTGCTTCATCTACAC
>JASLTU010000099.1:0-1459 GCA_030742755.1 Acidimicrobiales bacterium
AAGACCCGTCAAAAGAATTTTTACCTGCTACAGGGGAGATTCTGGCCTTCTCCCCTCCCGAAGAACCGGATGTAAGGTGGGATTCTGGTGTCGAAAAAGGATCTTTTGTAGGCGTTGAGTTCGACCCTATGCTGGCGAAAGTTATATCCCACGGATCAAGCCGAACTGAAGCAATATTGAATCTAGCAAGAGCTTTAGAGAAACTTCACTTGGCTGGAATAACCACAAATCGAAATTTTCTAGTTTCGACCCTCAGACACAACAAATTTCTAAAAGGTGAAACAACTACTGACTTCATTGATAGCAACTGTCCTGAACCAAATCTTCAATTGACCGAAGATGACATTAAAAAGGCGTCTATTACAGTTGCACTTTGGCTGCAAAATAAAAATCGAAAAAACGCGATCGTGCTGAAATCTATACCTAGTGGCTGGCGTAATGGTCGGCTCCCCTCTCAAGAAGTTTCCCTTTTGTATTCTGGTGAAAAAGTTACTGTCTCTTACAAAACTAAACGGAATGGATCTTTTGTCTTCAATAATGGAAGCACAGCGACAATTAACCACTGCTCGGCAGAACATATTGAAGCTGAAGTAGACGGTGAAAGAATGACATCTCTGATCACTGAAGGAAAAGAAAGCATTCATCTTCAGACCAGTCAAGGAACGGTTTCTTTTGAGATTCTCCCCCGTTTCGAACCACCAGTACTCCAAATAGCTGAAGGTAGTCTCGTGGCACCAATGCCAGGAGTGGTTCTAGAAATCAGAGTTTCAAATGGAGATACTGTTTCTGCTGGCGACACGCTCCTAACTCTTGAAGCAATGAAAATGGAGCATCACGTAAAAGCTCCCTATAACGGAACCGTAACCGAAATTCTGGTTAGTGAAAATCAGCAATTAGACAACGGAGTGCCCCTTCTCGTCATAAACCCTGATGAGGAAAATTAGAAAGGCAACAATGACTGAACCAATTCGTATAGCTAACTGCTCAGGCTTTTATGGGGACCGTCTTTCCGCTGCCTATGAGATGGTCAACGATGGCCCCATAGATGTATTAACCGGTGACTGGTTAGCCGAACTAACAATGCTTATTTTGGCCCGAACTCAAGCTAAAAGACCGAATGGAGGTTATGCGCGTTCTTTCGTAACTCAAATGGAACAAGTAATGGCCACATGCATGGAGAAAAATATAAAAGTTATAAGCAATGCTGGTGGGCTAGATCCGGCAAGTTGCGCCGAAGCTGTATCTGAAGCAGCAGAAAAAGTAGGCCTTTCACCCTCTATTGCTTACATAGAGGGTGACAACATCTTGTCGCGAATACCTGAGCTAACCGCCTCAGGAATCGACTTTAAACACATGGACACCGGAAAAGCCATAACCGAAATTGATAGTTACATAAGCGCTAATGCCTATTTAGGCTGTTGGGGTATCGTTGAAGCACTCAACAAAGGCGCTGACATCG
>JASLTU010000009.1:0-42007 GCA_030742755.1 Acidimicrobiales bacterium
TGCGGGGGTTTTCATGGAAGGAAAATCGAACTTGAGGAGATCACCACCTTCCCTTTAGAAGCATTTGATATAGACACTTCGACTTTAGGGACCATAGCTTGCCTAAATGCGACTAAGGATATCCCGTCTGTAATAGTGGTCGATATTTCTCAATTCTCTGGACCTCTTGAGGATTGCGTTGTTAATGAACAAAAAACTGCTTTGATCACGACAAAAGTTTCATCTAATCGAAATGTGACCTCCTCTGACAACAGATTACTAATTGATTCTTTTAGTTCTGAGCAAGCTTTATCTTTGATGCTCTTGCTCGCCGAAGAACAAGGACTGTTAACAGATAAATCCATAGCCGTAGTTGCTGATGACTCTTTAGGTAATTATGAATCTGTGATAACGGGCCTCGTCGAACCGCTTCGAGAACTCAATTACAAAGCTGAATTTCATTTGATCAACTGTGAAGGTGGAATCTTTTGCAACACAGGAATAGACAGAGTTATTGATTCTTTCTTAGAAAATCCTCCCGATGTTGTCTTTCCCACGCTGAACCCTTTCTCACTACCTGAATTATTGACTCAGATGATTTCAAATGGTGTACAGAAACCCCAAATAATTCAGTCGGCCTTCAATCACCAAGATGATGAACAATCGACTAATCACATCTTCAACTATGGAGGAAGGCAGGCATCGGAATACTACGACGGGACTATAATTTTTTCATATCCGTATGTAGAGAATCAAAGAATCTTCGAGGGGCAGTTTTCACCTTTTGAAGAGATGTGTATAGAAGAATACTTACGTGTCTCCGATTTGGATCAACACTTAGTTGAGCCGAGAAGAAGCAAAATGGTCTTAAAAATCTGCTCGATAACTCGCTACATTGCCCGAACTCTCTTCGACGCTGGTGTTAATCCAAGTCGCCGTAAAATCCATGAAACCTTGTCGACGCTTGGGCCCGTTGAGAGCCCCGGGTTTTCGTTTGGTTCTTTTACTTTAGAAAAACAGACACGACCTTCAAAAATTCAACACATGGAATATGAATTCCCCTGCACTATCAGTAAAGAAGCCGAAGGTAATAATTATTCGGGTTGCATTCTTCCTGTAGCTCCTCCGAAAAATATTTCCACGAATTAAGGCCGAATTTCGTAATAAAGATTTGTTGGATCATCGACTTCATGTTGATGCAAAGAAGAAAACCCAGCTTCTCTTATCATGCTTGACAATAATTCCGGATTCAAACCTAAAGTCCCTAGTCCCAGTGTGTCTGCGTCTGACATTGCTGAAGATAAGCAGGTTGTAATCGAAGTTGCATACATTAATGCGAGGACTGGATTTCTTAGATTGTCAGCCCACGTAGCAGAAGATTTAATTTCTTTAACTAAAAGAGTTCCATCCTTTTTCAAAACACCATGGATTGCTTTAAGTGCAACATCAGGTCTTGGCATATCGTGAAGACAATCTAATGTCATCACAAAATCAGCATCTGCAGAATCAGGGATGCTCTCGGCTCCGAGATCGAAAAGTTCCACATTTGTGTATGAAGAAAACCTTTCTCGCGCCACTGCTATCGCTCTAGTGGATGGGTCATACCCAATAAACGTTGACGCTGGAAATACTTCGGCTAAAAGCTCTATTGCTAGTCCTGTTCCGCAACCCACATCAATGACTTTTGCCCCTTCTGTCATTTTTTCTTCCACCCCTTGTAATAACGGCAAGACTTGCGATACGAGAAGTGCTTTTGACATTGGTCCACACATGGCTTCTACTGCATGTTCCGAACCGTCTCCTTGGCCGTCGTAGCTAAGCCCAATTCCTGTTTTGAAGGCTTCAGCTATTCCATCTACGACTTCAATTGGTTTGAGATTTGCAAACACTGCAGCTGCATAAGTGGGTTTGTCTGATTGCGCTAAAACCGCAGCAGCTTCTGGTTCTAGTAGAAAATTGCTCCCATCAGAAGTTTTGACTAGACCTGCGGCAGCGTTACAACGAAGCCATTCCAATACCCACCTCTCATGACAATCTGTCGACTTAGATAATTCTCCTGCCGTGGTACTTCCAATTCCATCCATCGCTTCATAAAGACCTAAACGATGTCCAAGATGTATGATCAGGGATACCATTTCACCTTGCTTGAACAGCCATGTGTCTAACGAGTATTTTAATAATTTTTCTTGATCAAGATCTTTACCCATTCACTCTCCTCCTCAGTCTTTTGCTATCCAAATTTTGCCATCTTTCTCGTAGCAAGGGATCACCTCAATATTCCCCTTTGGATCACGCCTACCTTTTATATTTTCTTTGCATCCCTCGCCTGTTGTTGAAAACCGCCAGAAATGAGTTGTACAAATAATTTCCTCTCCAACAACTGCACCTTCATAAGCAAGATGTGTCCATTGATGTGGACATCGTGCTTCCATGGCGCACAATTCACCTCTTTCTGTCCTCCATAAAACCAAATCCCGGCCTTCTAGAGAGGTTTCGATTATTTGACCGGTATCAGGTGGCTCTACATCAGTTATTTGATAGTTGACTTCCGATGACAAAGATCAGACATCCAAATATCTAGTCACAGCAAAGGCCGAGCCGATCATTCCAATCGCTGCTCCGATAACAAGTATCCAAATACTGGTATTCCATACAAATCCGTCTGGGACTGCGAATCCCCTGAAAAGAGGGACTGCTTCTGATTCTTGGAAGTATGCAAGAACCTTACTATCGACAACAAACAAGGCTGGAACTGCGAGTCCCGCCCCCATTAATCCATGTATGGTTCCCTCCAACATGAATGGTATTCGTATGAACCAATTTGTTGCACCTACAAGTTTCATAACTTCTATTTCGGTTTTACGACCTGAGATCGCTGTGAAAACTGTGTTTAAGATAAGCACCGCAGAGACCGCTACAAGAACTATTGCCGCTAGTAAAAGAGCTTGACTGACCCTTGTTGAAAAATCTTCTATTTGCCGAATTGCTTCTGTCGCAGTTGCAACCTCTTTAACACCGGGTTGTTCTGAGAATTGTCTTGCTAATTCCGTGACATTGTCTGCATCCGGGTCACTTGGAACAATCCTATAAGAGGGGGGCATTATTTCAGGAGTTACGCTCTCCACCAATTCAGGCTTATCGACAAAAAGCTCGCGGAACTCTTCATAAGCTGCAAATTTGTCAACATAGACATATTCATTTATTGCAGGGCTTGTATCAAGAACCTTTCGGATTGCTTCATTTTGGTTTTCCAATGCGTCCGCATTCATGAAGACAATAAATTCGACTCCTTCTTGGAATTGTGCTGTTGCCTGATTAGCACCTTCCCTTATAAGTAGAGACGAACCTACTAATGCTAAAGAAATAGCCACAGTTAAAATAGCAGCAAGAGTTAAGCTGAGATTGCGCCAAAGACTCACAAAAGTTTCGCGTATGAAATACCAGAATCGAAAAATCATCTCAGCGTAACCCTCTAATCATGAAACGTATTTTCATTCGTACACTCCGCGCGATTCATCACGAACGAGTATTCCTCTATCCAACTCAATTACTCGACGTCTCATTGTGTCCACAATGCCACGGTCATGAGTGGCCATAACAACAGTAGTTCCACTTCGGTTTATTCTGTCCAAAAGCCTCATGATGCCCACAGAAGTTGCTGGGTCAAGATTTCCAGTTGGTTCATCAGCTAACAGTATTAGCGGTCTATTCACGAAAGCTCTCGCAATTGAAACCCTTTGCTGCTCACCACCTGAAAGTTCTTCCGGAAGTCGGTCAGCTTTTCTTGAAAGACCAACGAGTTCTAGAATTGCGGGAACTTGACGTTTAATAATTGGCCTAGGTCGACCTATGACCTCTAGTGCAAAAGCAACATTTTCTGTAACAGTCTTTTTTGGTAAAAGTTTGTAATCCTGAAACACATAACCGATATTGCGACGCAAGTAGGGCACTTTCCATGAACTAAGTGAGCTGACGTCTTTTCCAGCTACTAATATTTTTCCTGCGTCTGGGACTTCTTCTCTGTTTATTAGCCTTATAAAAGTCGACTTACCTGAACCTGAAGGGCCCACCAAAAATACGAACTCACCTCTTTGGATTTCTGCAGATGCTTCACGTAGAGCTACCACTTCCCCCTTATAGGTCTTCGTGACAGTTTCAAATCGAATCATTTTGACCCCTCATCACGTGCTCGCCATAAAGAAACTGAAGATGATCATCTCTTTCAGTCAATAAATGTCTCATAAAAATAACTTTCTGCACTGCGGAGAAGGTACCAGAAAGGGAGGAAGAATACATTTCATTGGCGTCTCTTCCTTCATTTATCTCGCTCTGTTCCAACGTAAATAAGCCTCAATAAATCCGTCCAGATCACCGTCAAGCACTCGCGAAACATCACCAATTTCAAAATCTGTCCTCAAATCTTTCGCCATTTGATAAGGCTGTAGTACATATGACCGTATCTGGCTGCCAAAATCAACATTGGATTGCTCTCCACTTATTTCAGCAATTTGCTCATCACGACGCTGTCTCTCTAGATCAAGCAGTTTAGCCGCTAGCATTTGCATCGCTTTATCACGATTCTGATGCTGACTTCTCTCGTTTTGACAGGAAGTAACTATTCCAGTGGGTATGTGAGTTATTCTTACGGCAGAATCGGTTACGTTTACGTGCTGACCTCCCGCTCCTGAAGATCTATAAGTATCAATACGTAATTCCGTTTCATCAATATCTATCTGCTCAGTAACTTTTTCGAAAAAAGGAACTACTTGAAAAGATGCAAATGCTGTATGCCTTTTAGATTCCTTATTAAATGGCGAAATGCGCACCAGTCTATGAACACCTCTTTCACTTTGGAGGAAACCAAATGAATGGCGTCCTCGAACAATGAATTCAGCTGAACTGATTCCTGCTTCAGTACCAGGCGATACTGAATCTAATTCTATTTTTAAGCCCTTATTTTCAGCCCATCTCGTATACATTCGCAGTAGCATTTCAGCCCAATCCTGTGCATCAGTACCACCAGCCCCTGATTGAATCTGGCAGACTGCATCTTCAGCGTCATACTCTCCAGAAAGAAGACTTTGAACCTCCAGCGCGTCAAAGTCAATTACAGTTTCAGATATCAATCTTTCAATCTCATGATCCAAACTTTGATCTTTTTCCTCTGTCGCCATTTCAATTAAAGTCTCAGCGTCTTCTATTCGATTTTCTAAAGTCGAATAACGTTCTAAATCCTCAACTACTCTTGCTAGGTCAGTCTGCACCTGACGGCCTTTATCCTGGTCGTTCCAAAGGTCAGGGTCAGAGGACTCCTTCTCTAAGGAAAACTTGCGATCTTTCAGTTCGTCGACCTTTAGATATTTCTCTGCTTCACTGAGACGTTGACGGAGAAGAAGAATTTCTTCCGAAAAATCATTCATTTATAATTATTTCTCCTAAAAGAGGTAATGGTCAATTCCAATGATCGACTCTGATATCAACGGCCGTGACAATGTTTGAATTTACGTCCAGATCCACAGTGGCAAGGCGAATTCCTAGGAGTTGACTCTTTTTCATCCTTAATTTTCTGTTCAGTTATTACATTTCTACTTTCTTTTACTTCAGTTGGAGCTCCTGCTGCCATCGCCACAGCTGCCGCTCCTGTCACAGGACCTTCAGGACCACTTGTAGTCACCTCTTCAGGCTTTCTGTCTTCGTTTTCAGAAGATGACAATTGAACTCGCATAATGTAACGGACTAAATCTCTTTGCAGGAGTTCTGTTAGCTGTTGAAATAGTTCAAAACCTTCCCTTTGCCATTCAGTAGTTGGGTCTTTTTGTGCCATTGCACGTAAATGAATACCGTCACGCAAGTGATCCATTTCATAAAGATGCTCTCTCCACCTTTGGTCAATTATTCTTAACATGACCTGACGTTCAACTTCACGTAAAGTTTCCAGACCCAAATCTTTTTCCCTTGATTCGAAAGCTTCAAGTGCACTTTCTGTAAGAAATTCTTCAAGTTGTGAAATATTTTGAATCGAGTCAAAATCCCCCGAAGTAATACTGTTTGGCCAGTATCCATTCACTTCATTCAATAATCCAGTTAAATCCCATTCTTCAGGCAACTCTTCAGAACAAAATGTTTCAATTATCTCAGCGACAACTCCACCTATCGCCTCTAGTACAGAATCTCTGAGGTTAGCGCCATTTAAAATTTCATTTCGTCTCCTGTAGATTACTTTCCGCTGTTCATTCATGACTTCGTCATACTTGAGAACATTCTTTCTAGCTTCAGCATTTTTTTGCTCTACCGTGGTTTGGGCGCGCTCTATAGCTTTGGAGACCATTTTCGATTCAATTGGCACATCTTCAGGAAGAGTTTTGTCCATTACATTTTTAAGAGCCCCCGATGCGAAAAGTCTCATGAGTTCGTCCTCAAGCGACAAGTAAAAACGACTCTCTCCCACATCCCCTTGTCGGCCACTACGCCCTCTCAGCTGATTATCAATTCTTCGACTCTCATGTCGTTCGGTACCCAAAACATATAGACCTCCACTTTCAAGGACTTTTTCTCCCGCGGTCGATGGATTACCTCCAAGCATTATGTCTACGCCTCTTCCTGCCATATTCGTAGCTACTGTGACGGCGCCTGGTCGTCCAGCTTGTGAAACTATGTCTGCTTCGCGAAAGTGCTGCTTTGCGTTCAAAACTTCGTGGTTGATACCTCGTTTCTCAAGCTCACGTGAGATTTTCTCTGATTTTTCAACTGAAATAGTTCCCACAAGTACGGGTTGACCTTTTGATTGTCTTTCAACTATGTCACTAACTAAAGCCTGAAATTTCCCTGACTCTGTCTTATACACAAGGTCGGGGCGATCATCCCTAACCATTGGCTTATGCGTTGGAATTGTTACTACCTGCAAGCCGTAAATACCTGACAACTCAGCCGCTTCAGTTGAAGCTGTTCCAGTCATGCCTGAAAGTTTTTCATACATACGGAAATAATTTTGCAGGGTAATTGTTGCGAGAGTCTGATTTTCTTCCTTTACGGAAACTTTCTCCTTTGCTTCGACAGCTTGATGTATTCCATCTGACCATCTCCGCCCCTCTAAAACACGTCCCGTAAATTCATCTACGATTCTGACTTCACCATCGGTCACGATATAGTCACGATCTTTTTGATAAAGCTCCTTTGCCTTAATTGCAGCATGTAGTTGATGCACCAGATTGGATGAAACCTGATCGTAAAGGTTTTCGACCCCTAGGGCATTTTCAACTGCCTTAACGCCTTCTTCTGTAGGGGCGATAATACGCTTTTCTTCGTCGACGTCATAATGTTTATCGCGTTTCAGATTTCTAACTACAGTGGAAAATTTTTGGTAAAGCTCCAAAGCGTCGCTAGCCTTACCGCTGATTATCAACGGTGTCCTGGCCTCATCGATAAGGATTGAGTCCACCTCATCGACAATGCAAAAAGCATGACCTCGTTGACTGAGTTCGTCCTTATCTAAAGCCATATTGTCTCGCAGATAGTCAAACCCGAGTTCATTATTTGTTCCGTAGGTTATGTCTGACAAATAAGCCTGTCTCTTTTCAATCCGGTCAGTTACAGAAGGTACGACTAGTCCAACAGACAGTCCAAGCCATTTATGGAGTTGCCCCATCCACTCACTATCTCTAGTAGCTAGATAATCATTAACAGTGCAAAGATGCACCCCTTTACCTGTCAAGCCATTTAAATATGCCGCAAGGGTCGACACGAGAGTTTTACCCTCACCCGTTCTCATTTCCGCGACCCATCCGAGATGAAGTGCTATACCTCCCATCATCTGAACGTCATAATGTCTTTGCCCGATTACACGACGCGCTGCTTCTCTAACAACAGCAAAAGCTTCAACTAGTAAATCGTTTAGATCTTCGCCCCTCTCCAGTCTTTGTTTAAACTCATCAGTCTTAGCTTGGAGTGCATGATCTGACAATTTCTCTATTTCAGGCTCGAGAGAATTTATATCAGGAACAAGTGACTCAATGGCTTTGAGTTTTTTACCCTCACCACTTCGAAGAACACGCGATAAAACACTCATGATGATTAAGACTATCTGCTGGGATCTGAGGTCTTAGTCTTAAATCGCATCGCGAAGTAAATTTAGCTCTACAAGACGTTGAGGAGCATCCTCCACTGTGGTCCCTATTATTGCTGCCAGTGCCTGCAAATCGTCACGTCTAATAGTCAATACTCGACCGTTGAAATCTTGCCTTTTAACTTGAATAATTTTCAAGTAACGGTCTATCACTGCAGCTTCAGAAGCTTTAGATTCACTCAGCTTCGTCAAATCTATAACGATGCTTCGTTCACTTGTATCAACATCTGACTGAGAGTAAAAATTCGCGTCCAGTTCATTTAATAAATCTTCACTAGGTAGTAGTTGATCGACGGGCACATTGTAAAAATTTGCAAGTCTCTGAAGGCGCGGTACAGAGATGTCCCTTTCCGCCCTTTCATAGGCACCTAGAACTGACGCTTTGAATTCAGCCTCCGACCTTGCTTCCACCTCTTGCAATGACAGACGTTTCTGTTTACGTATAGAACGGATTCTCTCTCCCACAAAGCTTCGATATGCCTTGTCTTTATCTTCTAAATCCTTTTCCATCTACCATCTTCCTGTCAGTAACATCAATCATTTTATTACTCTCTGTGGTCAAATTATGTCGAAGAGTGAGAATTGTCATTATTTTTTCTAATAAACGACACGTCGAGTGGTTATGGAAATTTTTTAGGATCGATTTTGAAAGCAGCATGTGTAATCACTGATTTTAAAAATCATCCATGATCCAAAGGAATTAACCTTGTATTGTCACTTTTAAGGATGGAATCAATATGAGCAAATCAACAATTGCACCATTATTTTTTGGGGCAATATTCTCAATAGCAGGAGCAATAATAGCCGGCGGATTAGTCGAAGAATGGTGGGCTTTCGCGATACTAGTGCCAGCAGGTTCAATTGCTGGATGGAAAGTTGGAGAATGGATCTGATCTCAGCGAGGATCTACTAAAATTTTCAGCTCTCCGGAAGCACCTCCTGAAAGGCCAGAAAAAGCTTCACCTATCTCCGACAAAGGAACAGTTCCGGTATGAATAGCATCTAAGTCAATTTTGCTGTCTGCTACATACGACATGGACATTTCAAATTCTTCATGAGTGTAACCAAGTGATGCAAACACGTTTATTTCCTTACGAAGCCACTCGCCTGGTTTGGTGAGAGCATCCGAAGCTGCGAGACCTATCAAAGAGACAACTCCGCCTCTTCTTGCCAAATCAACTGCACTCTGAAGTGCGGGTGGAACGCCAGCGCACTCATACACAACATCCGCCCCAAGCCCTGCAGTAATATCTTTTATTAACTCCTCAGCATTTTCACCTGCTTCAACTGTGTAATCAGCTCCGAGGCCTGAAGCGATCTCTCTGCGAAGCGGGTCAGGCTCCACAGATATTAAAGTCCCTGCTCCAGCAACTCGAGCCCATTGAAGCGTTGTTAACCCAATTGGTCCCGCCCCTTGGATTACTACCACATCACCAAGTTTAGGTGGTGTGGAGCGGACAGCATGAAAACAGATGGTAGTGGGTTCTATTTGGGCGGCTTGAACATCACTAAGACTTGAGTTGGCAATAACTGTTCTCCAGTGGTTAACAGCAATCCTTGGAGCAAATCCGCCGTGAGGAGTGTCAAAACGGCCTGCTGCGACTACCGCTTCGAGTACTGTCTTGCATTTATCCATTTGACCGGCTAGGCAAGAAGCGCATGAACCGCATGAAGGTGGCACCCCTACCACAACACGGTCTCCTTCTTTGATCCTTGTCACATCATTTCCCGTTTTGCTAACAGTCCCAGTCCATTCGTGTCCGCAAATCGATGCTCGCATGGGCCCTGGTGTATTAAACCCATGAATATCAGTTCCACAAATACCGCACAGAGCAATGTCAACCACAACTTGGTCTGATTCCGGTTCAGGATCATCGAAGTCAAGAAAACTAACCGTTTCCCTTTCAGTTATTAATGCTGCTTTCATAAGTGGGCCGAGCGGGGATCGAACCCGCGACCGGACGATTATGAGTCGTCTGCTCTAACCACTGAGCTACCGGCCCAATGCAGTATTACAAAACAATCGCCAACTGCCTTAGTTCTGAGCAAGCAAGTACGATTATTTTTATGACTAATAGCCAAATACAGGAGTTTTAGTGGATTTCGAACGCCTAATAGAGGTTAAAGACTTAGATGCGATGGAAGTTCCAGAAAAGACAACGTCAGATGTGGAGCTCAGCGTCGTCATCCCGACCTTTAACGAGTCTTTTGGAATTTCAAATATTTTAAATTCACTTCATTCTTCTCTGAAAGAACTTCAAATTAACTTTGAAATAATTTTAGTTGATGATGACAGCCCTGATGAGACTTGGAGAATCGCAGCTGAACTAACAGAAGACCTGCCTGAACTTACTGTAATACGAAGAATCGGCACGAAAGGTCTAGCCACAGCGGTCATATGCGGATGGCACCATTCGAACGGTCGCCTTTTAGGGGTGATGGACGGTGACGGACAACACCCAACAGAAGTCATAAAAGACCTATTTAATGCTTTTAACGATAACGATCAAGAGGTTGCAATTGCCAGCAGGTATTTACCTCATGGCGGAATAAAAAAATGGTCTTTTTCACGCAGACTACTTTCCAGAGGGGCTCAAACACTTGGCCAATTACTTCTGCCTGGAGCAATAGGAACAATCAACGATCCGATGAGTGGATATTTTATTGTCAAAAGGTCAGTAATCACTGAAACTGAACTCGATCCCGTCGGTTATAAAATACTTTTAGAGATTCTCGCTCGTTCCCAGACAAACAAAATTCAAGAAGTTCCTTATGTCTTTCTTGAACGGTCATCAGGAAAATCGAAAGTAGCAGTAAGCCACTACATTTCTTATCTGCGACATTTGTTGAGATTGCGAATACAACCATTGAGAAGCCGTGCCCTTGTTAGATATCTTTTTGTTACAGCGGGTGCTTTGATTTTGGATGCAGCAATTTTCGTTTGGTTGTTTGATTTAAACAACTGGAACTTAACTAGGTCAGCTGCCCTAGCGGGCGAAGGTGGAATCCTATTCACGATCCTTCTTCATGACCTTTGGACCTTTGCTGGACGACCGGTAAGAACTTTAACTGACCGAATTAGGAGACTCGCAGGGGTGCACCTTGCTCTAGGAGCTTTGATGTTTTTGCGATTACTGGCTATTAATGCTTTTGTCAACTGGTTCAATCTGGGCCCTTTACTGGCTTTCTTCCTTACTCTTACTGTCGTCATGCCAGGCGGACATCTTTTAGGGTCTCGGTTCAGTTGGAGAAATATTCGCGTTTAAACTGAACACTGATGAAAAAAACAAACATTATAAAATTTGACTTGATAGATGCATTGTCACTCCCCCTGTTTGCCGTGACCATGATCGCCGAATCGAGAACACTTCAGAACAGGCCCAATTTGCGTGAACCGGGTGACATGGACCTAGCTTCGGAAGAAGAAATTTCTGGGGCGAATCCAAATCCAGACCCATTAGTTCCTGTTGGGTACGAAGCAAACGATACAAAAGCGAGCCTCAAGATGCTTGCTGGAAATATTACAATTAATACTCTTTTCTCTCTGTTCTTAGTAAAAATTTACAAATATCTTTTCTCTCATAGAATTTTAAATTTTAGAAGTCGGAAGCTTTCTTTTTTACTTGCGATGATCGGATGGGATTTCTTCTACTACTGGAGTCACCGACTTCAACACGAACGAAGGATTTTCTGGGCTAATCATGTAACGCACCATTCAAGCGAGCACTACAACCTTTCGACTGCACTTAGACAACCATGGTCAGGATTTTTAGTTTCATGGGTTCACATGCCCCTACCTCTTCTAGGAATTCCCGTTGAACAAGTTATGAAAGCAGGACAATTAAACTTGCTTTACCAGTATTGGATCCACACTGAGACCATTGGAAGACTTTCAAAACCGATAGAAAACATATTCAATACCCCTTCACATCACAGAGTTCACCACGGCTCGAACCCTCAGTACATAGATAAAAACTATGCAGGTATTTTCATTACCTGGGACAAAATTTTTGGAACTTTTGAACCCGAAGTAAGGAAAATTAAATACGGGCTGACAAAGAACATTAAAACTTTTAAGCCTTTGAAAATTGCTTACCACGAACTTAACGATTTGCTTACAGATATCCGTGAGTCGAATAATTGGAGAGAAAAAGCTTCACACCTATTTGAACACCCGAAGTGATGTTTTATTTTATGTACTAGGTAAACCTAAGTGAAGTTCTTCATGTCTGTATGAAAGGATCACTCTCTTTAAACTCATCTTCACTTTTAATTTTTTCATTTTCGTAACGTTCGAAAACTTGGGCAATTAATTCACCTATCTGCCCTCTTCCCTTGACCTCATCACTCATAGAAATTCTTTCCTGTAGGGCCGCCACTGAAAGTAGAACCGTTAATCCATATACAAGTTATTCAGCTCCGGGGGTGGGGCTCGAACCCACGACCAGCGGATTAACAGTCCGATGCTCTGCCAACTGAGCTACCCCGGAAGGAGAATGAAATAATACCAGTCAGTTAACCATACCTGTTGCTATTTGAGGACTAAATAGTAAATCTTCACAGAATACTTTTTATTTCAAGCTTCTGATTTTGCTATAAGCCAGGAGCGCAACTCGATTCCTTCCTCAATCTGGTGAATTCCTTCTTCATTTAGTTCCATCACAGTTCGTCTCAAATAGGAAATGTCCGCTTGATACTCTGAAAGCTCACCTGACTGGCGAGCTAAAGACTCGAGCTCAACCGCTTGTCGTTCAGCTGCCAATGAGAGAAGTCGCGAAAACACGCCAAGTGGTTCATCCTCTTCAGAGTCCTGTACTGACAATCGCCCAACAAGGTCAGATTCTTCCCCTTCAAGAAACTGGCTGGCTTCATGTAGATCTGTTGAACTTATTAAAGTCCCATAAACGCTCTCTGCTAATGGATCTGACAACAAGACAGGGTGCAACCACTCCGTCACTTCTTCAGGCTTATGGATAAGCATTCGAAGAGCCTGGAATTCAATGGTTAACCTTTCCATTTTCACAGGAACGACTTCTCCAACTGTAATACTTTCCTCAGTTTTAAAATTTTCTTGCGAAGCTCGTCGCCTAATCTCGTCTGCGCTTATTAAACATTTGTCAGCTATTTGAACTATGTATTGATCACGAATAAGTTCATCTGGATGTTGGACAATAACTTTCATGGCATCAATAGCGGCTTTTGCTCTACCTTCCTTAGTCTCGAAATCCCCCTTCTCTAAAACTCTGTCTACTCGAAACTGCATATGAGGTTTTGCACTTTCTACTATCCGATTGAGTTCATCAGGGTCTGAAAATGCGAGGTCCCCCGGGTCTTGCCCTTTGGGTAGATCGGCAACTTTAAAAAGTAGGTCGAACTCAGATTCCCATTCATAGACTTTCTCGGCGGCAGATTGACCGGCGTTATCAGCGTCAAATGCCAAAATCACTTTTTTAGCGAATCGCGACATTTTTCTTACGTGTTCCTTAGTTAATGCAGTTCCACATGTTGCAATAGCTCTGGAAATTCCCGCTTCGTGACAACCGATGACATCTGTATAACCCTCACAAACAACCAATTCATCAACCCTTCCCGCTTCTTCCTTCGCCCAATTTAGGCCATACAAAATCTGGCTCTTTGAGTAGATTTCAGCTCCGTCAGAAGTATTTTTATATTTAGGGCCTTCCCCATCTGGAAGCTTCCTCCCGCCAAATGCAATCGGATCTCCCTGTTCCGAAAAAATTGGAAATAGTATTCGATTTCTAAAAAAGTCGTATTGACCGCCATTTTTGTTAATCCCACCTAATCCAGAGGCAACTAAATCTTTATTTGAAATTGAAAGATGTTTAGAGAGAGAATCCCATGAGTCTGGTGCCCAACCAATAGAAAACTTTTCAGCTATATCCCCGCCCAACCCTCTTTGTTTGAGGTATTCACGGGCTGGCCTCGCTTCAGGGTTGTCCATGTCAATTAATTTTTTATTGTAAAAATCAACAGCTTCAGCTACTAGTTTGATTAATTCTTTTCTGCGGTTACGTGATTTACTTTCATTTTTGTCGGTATACCTGATCGGTATTCCATTTTGCGCCGCAAGCATTTCAACAGCAGCTACGAAATCAAGATTGTCAATTTCGCGTAAAAACTCAATTGAGTCACCTGTTGCCTGGCAGCCAAAACAGTAATATCTTCCAGTTTCTTGATTTACGGTAAATGAGGGGGTTTTTTCATTATGAAACGGACAAAGACCCTTCCATGAACGACCTACTTTTTTCAACTGAGTGTGCTGTGTAATGAGGCGTATTATGTCAGACTCTTCGCGGACTCTACGAATGTCATCATCCACAATTCCCATAGTCGAAACTTAGCAGCGTGTGAGAGCAAGTTGCTAAGCAACGTTGTCAGTTAGACGAAGAAAGCACTGCCTGTGCAGCCGCCAATCTGGCTATAGGTATACGAAAAGGCGAGCAAGAAATATAGTTAACACCTGCCTGAAAAAGGAATTGAATAGACGTAGGGTCCCCACCGTGTTCTCCACATACTCCTATTTCAAGCCCTGGGTTTGCTTTTCTACCTTTACTAATTGCTTGTTTTATAACATCACCAACGCCTAATACGTCCAGTGTTTCAAAAGGGTTAGCAGAAAGAATTCCTTCATTTACATACATGCCTATTACTCGACTTTCAATATCATCACGGCTGAATCCAAAAACCAACTGAGTTAGGTCATTCGTTCCGAAAGAGAAAAAATCCGCACTTTTTGCTATTTGCTCTGCAGTTATAGCAGCACGAGGAGTTTCAATCATGGTTCCTATACTTGGCCGTAATTCCTCCTCCACAGAAGCCACCTCTTCCTCAATCCAAGATCTAACTAAATCAAGTTCACTGACTTCTGAAACGAGTGGGACCATAATGTCAACATTAGGTTTTTTACCCATTTCCCTAACGTCTGATATTGCACCTATCAACGCTCGAGTCTGCATCCTGTACAACTGTTCTCTAAGTATCGCCAGTCTTACTCCTCGAGTTCCCAGCATGGGGTTATGTTCTAACCACTCATCCGGTGTTTCCTCTCCTAAAAATTCATGAAGAGGTGCATCTAAGAGTCTTACGGTTACCGGATTCGGTGCCATAGCAGAAATAACCTCACTGAGGTCTAAACGTTGAGCATTCATCAATTCATTCAGACTTTCTTTTTCCTCTTCACTTTCTTCGCCGGCCAGAATGAAACGTTGTATTAATGGCAAGCGGTCCCCCATAAACATATGTTCTGTGCGACAAAGACCGATACCCTCAGCCCCAAACGAAAGTGCCCGCTCTGTATCTTCTCGGGTGTCTGAATTAGCTCTAACCTTTATATGTTCTGAGCGAATCTCATCCGCCCAATCCAAGAGTATTTTAAGTTCTGGAATTTCTTCACTTGATTCCCGCAGCTTCATCTCTCCAGAAAATACTTCTCCTGTACTCCCATCCAGAGAAATATACGCTCCTTCTTCTAATCTATTTTCACCGATTTTGATTTCTGTTTCTGAAATTTCTAGATCAGAAACTCCTACCACAGCGGGGATACCCCAACCTCTCGCCACTACAGCAGCGTGACTTGCCATTCCACCCCTGACGGTGACTATTCCTTCTGCCATTCTCATTCCTATCTCGTCTGCAGGACTTGTTTCATGGCATACGAGAATTACCTTTTTCCCTTCATCAGTAGCGTCAAGAACAGAGTCGCTTGAGAAACAAACAACTCCAGTTGCCGCACCAGGACTTGCAGGTATTCCCTTTCCGAAGAGTTTCAATTCCGTTGAAGGTTCTGTCGAAGCGGCATTATGCATCAAAGACTCAACTAGCGAAGTTGCTACTGAAGCCACCGCGTTTTTCTTCGCTTCTTCAGTATTTATTGACTTGGCATTCTCAACTAAAGCTATTAACCAGTCAAGTGTGTGTTCATTTTCCATGATTACGACTATGGGATTAAGTATGACGATAAGTGTTGAACCAGTTCATTTATCGGAACACGATCTTGTTGCATAGAATCTCGTTCTCTCACCGTTACCGCTTTGTCTTCCAGAGTTTCAAAATCAATTGTTACACAATAAGGGGTTCCTATTTCATCCTGACGCCTGTAACGGCGACCAATTGCTTGCGTCTGGTCGTAATCACACATCCAATGCGGTTGGAGTAGATTCAACACTTCCTTTGAAGGTTCAATCAGTTCATCCTTTTTCGATAGAGGCAAAACCGCAACTTTGTATGGAGAGAGACGGTGATCCAACTTCAAGACATTACGAACTTCACCATTTACATCTTCCTCTTCATAGGCATCCATCAAGAATGCCATTGCGGTTCGAGTAGCTCCAGCTGCGGGTTCAATCACATGCGGAACATATCTTTCACC
The DNA here is from genome assembly GCA_030742755.1 of Acidimicrobiales bacterium. Classification (GTDB taxonomy): domain Bacteria; phylum Actinomycetota; class Acidimicrobiia; order Acidimicrobiales; family MedAcidi-G1; genus MedAcidi-G1. The sequence goes on from JASLTU010000009.1 coordinate 16,491, forward strand.
TGTACCCGAATCGTTGTATTCGAGTTTATTTCCAGAAGCTTGAGCGTGTTGGTTTAAGTCATAGTCAGTTCGATTTGCAATTCCTTCTAATTCATCCCAACCCCATGGAAAAGAGAACTCTATGTCAGAGGTTGCTCTCGAGTAGTGGCTTAGTTCATCTGAGTCATGGATTCTTAATCTCAGAGAGTCTTCTTTCATGCCTAAGTTCAAATACCAATCCATTCGCTCCTTGCACCAATATTCAAACCATTTGTCAGAATCTGCTGGCGGAACAAAATATTCCATTTCCATCTGTTCAAATTCTCTAGTACGAAAAACAAAATTTCCAGGCGTTATTTCATTTCGGAATGACTTTCCTATTTGAGCAATACCAAAAGGTGGCTTTTTTCTACTTGTATTTAAAACATTCGTAAAATTGGTGAACATACCCTGAGCGGTCTCAGGTCTCAAATACACTTCGGCGGCGGAATCAATTACAGGTCCTGCGTTCGTCTTGAACATCAGATTGAATTGTCTTGCTTCAGTAAAAGAAGCTTTCGCTCCGCAAGTTGGACACTTATCAGGATCTTCTAATTTGTCCTGACGAAAGCGCGACCCACACTCGCGACAATCGACTAAAGGGTCAGTGAAATTTGTTAAGTGACCCGATGCTTCCCATATAGAAGGCGGCGAAAGGATTGCTGCATCTAAACCAACCACATCTTGACGAAACTGAACCATAGAGCGCCACCATTGCTCTTTCACGTTTCGCAGCAACAAGACCCCTACAGGTCCATAGTCGTAAGTAGATCTAAAACCGCCGTAAATTTCTGCTGACTGAAATACAAAACCTCTTCGTTTTGAAAGGTTTACGACCTTGTCGAAAAGTTCCTCTTTGTTAACACTCATGATCGAAGCGTACTAGGCAACTGGGGCTCATCTTGGACTATTTTCTAAGTATCCATAACTCTTCGTGATCTTATTTTTCTTTCTAAATGAAACTCCACAGCTTCAGAAGCAATTAGATCTATTTCAGAAATAATTTTTACGTCCTTAACTTCGAGTGCTTGGTTCAATGCGCCTCCCAAAATCGCCCGCATTACAGCAATGGAGGTATCTGAAATGCTCTTCCCTCTTTGACATTTACTGCAAAAAACTCCGCCCTCGCTAATAGATATTGAAACAAGATTTTCTGTCTCCAAACATTTGACACAAAATCCCAATTCAGGCGCTAGTCCTTCATGGCTAAGCAACTTTAAATAAAATGCAGGGACAAGAATTGGGGGATTTTTTTCGTCTAATGTTCGCAGAGCCCCAAGTAACATCTTGTAACGATTTGGGTCCGGTGACTCATCAGGTGCCACATGATCTACTACCTCCAGCATTGAAGAAGCATCACCAAACAGGTCAGGATTAGATCTAATATTTTGAAAGCGATCTATCGTCTCCGCCTGCGTGACTATCCCCAAATCACCCTTACCTTTAAATAACTGCAAGGAAACATGGCTTGTTGGTTCTAATCGCCCACCAAATTTGCTTCGGGTTTTCCTTACACCCTTAGCCACAGCTCTAACTTTCCCGTTGTCTTCTGTAATGATTACGACAATCCGGTCTGATTCACCTAGTTTCCAAGTGCGTATTACTATTCCTTGATCACGATAAAGAGACATTCTTAACTTTCGCCAAGGCCGCCGAATCGCCGATCCCTGTCTTGAAATTCTTTTATGGCTTTAAACAAATCTTTGCGAGAGAAATCTGGCCATAAAGTATCACTAAATACAAGTTCGCTATAAGCCAATTCCCAGAGAAGAAAATTCGAGACTCTGGACTCCCCAGAAGTTCTTATTACTAAGTCCGGGTCAGGCATTGCGGGATTATAAAGATTTCTCTCTATTGTCTTCTCTGTGACTTTTTTGACTCCGGAATCAATCATCTTTTGAACAGCGTCAACAATTTCTGCTCTTCCTCCATAATTAAAAGCAACAGTGAAAGTCAAACCTGTATTACTTTCGGTGAGATCCTCGGCTTCTTTCATTCTTTTGAGAATTCTTTTTGGGACTTTCGAGTCACGACGACCAAGAAAACAAATCCTTACATTTCTTTCATTTAACTCCTCTTGTCGTTGGATAATGATCTGCTCATTGAAGTCAAGTAAAAACTGAACTTCTTTCGCAGGCCGTTTCCAATTCTCGGTCGAGAACGCAAATACAGTAAACCACTCGACTCCAATTTCAATTGCGCCCTCTACAACATCGAAAAGCGATTTTTCTCCTGCTGTATGTCCATCCGTTCTTTTTAATCCTCTCTTTTCCGCCCACCGACCATTGCCATCCATCACACAAGCTATGTGCTTGGGAATAAATTTTGGGTCTAAGTATTCTGGCATCACAACTTTGAAACTATCTTTTTAATAGACGTGCAGGAAACCCAACTAACATTTTGCACTTCAATATCCAAAACGGTCAAGTGAGCGCGGATGCTTTTGCCAGTCTTTTTCAACTTTCACTACTAATTCAATAAATGCTCCATCTTTCAGTTGTTTTCTAACCTCAGTTCCGACTTTTTTCAAAACTTCGCCCTTGTGTCCGATTACTATTCCTTTTTGTGAATTTCTCTCCACTAAGATCTCGCATCGAATATGTGGCCAGTCCCAGTCTGTTACCCTTGTTGCGATCGAATGTGGAAGTTCTTCACGAACTTCGTGAAGAAGTTGTTCCCTTACTAATTCTGCAACCCAAAATGATTCAGAAAAGTCGGTTTCCATATTTTCGGGGAAATAACGTGGTCCGGGAACAAGTTTCGTCTTGATGTGTCCTAATAGCTCTTTCACTCCTTCCCCTGTCGAGGCGGAGATTGGAAAATATTCACTAAAGGAGAAACCTGAAGCTTCATTTAGTTGAGTCAGTATTCTGCCGCTTTTAACTTTGTCGATCTTGTTAAGAACCAGAACAGTTTTTTCAGTTGGTAACGACTCAGCAATGAATCTGTCGCCTTTGCCGATTACTGAGTCTGCCTCTACGACAAAAAGGACTAAATCAATTTCTTTTAACGTGAAACGTGCCGTGTCATTCAATCTTGTTCCAAGAAGGGTTTTTGGTTTATGTATTCCTGGAGTATCGCAAAAAACAATCTGGAAGTCAGAACCGGTAAGAACACCTCTTATCTCCGTACGGGTCGTTTGTGGTTTGTCCGAAACAATTGCTATTTTCTTTTCAAAAAAAGCATTCAATAAAGTGGACTTCCCGACGTTAGGTCTACCCACTAAACTCACAAAACCTGAAACATGACCTTCTGGTGCTTCCATTGAGGAATAATTTTCTGAAAAGTTATCCATTTAATGCTCTGGTGCAGTGACTCTTACTTGTGTAATCCTCCTGCCAACTACTTTCTCAACCACAAAATGGTGTTCTGCTATATCAACATTTTCTCCTGCTTCGGGAGCGTGTCCTAAGGCATCAAAAATGAGACCACCCAGAGTGTCCCAGTCTCCTTCAGGCAAGACTCCTCCTAGTAGTTCATTCAACTCATCGACTGGCATTCTCCCGTGAACACGCAAACCTCCACCGATAAGTGGTTCTGCAAGAGCTTCTTCACTGTCGAACTCATCTACTATCTCCCCTACTACTTCCTCTATTAGGTCTTCTAAAGTCACAAGCCCAGCTGTCCCTCCGTATTCATCGATAACGATCGCCAAGTGATAGTGATTAGATTGCATTTCGCGTAACAACAGTCCAGCTTTTTTTGTTTCTGGGATGAATTGTGGCAAACGTGCCAGGTTTTTGACAAGGGTTTCACCGTTCCCGTCCAGCTGAGCTTCCATCATGTCCTTTGCGAAAACCACTCCAACTATTTCGTCTAAATTTTCGCTACTCATTGGAACGCGCGAAAAACCATTCAAAACAGCGACTTCCATAGCAGCTGAAACAGTGAAACTATCAGGCACACTAACTATGTCAGGTCTTGGCGTCATCACCTCCCTAACTAAGGTGTCGCCGAAAGCCAGCACAGATTCGATCAACTCATGCTCATCGTCTTCTATCGATTTAGACTCAAGAGCTTTTTTAGCAGTTTCTAAAAGTTCGTCTTCGGAGACGACTCTGTTCTCGTTTGGTTTGAAAAATTTTTTTAATATCTTGCTAAACATCTTCAACTCTTAAGTGTTTCATGTGACGTCTGATCAGAGTTTTTTCCATTTCTTTCATTTCGACTTCCTCTGATTCTTCATAATGGTCATAACCCAATAAGTGGAGTATCCCATGTGTCAAAAGAAGAGCAATTTCATCTTTAATATCTAAACCCTTATCTTTTGCCTGCTCTGCCGCTACTTCGGGGCATATGCAAACGTCGCCCATGAGATAGACGGGATCGTCTGTTAGCGCATCTGGTTCATCTATTGGGAAAGCCAATACATCAGTTGGCCCTAATTTCGACAAATGTTTTTCGTTAAGTTTAGAAATCTCCTCTGTGTCTAAAAGAATCACACTCATTTCAAGTGGTCTTTTATTTGGAGCAACTTCTTCAACTACTTTTTTGGCAAATTCAACTAACAACTCTGGCCGTATTTCTTTACTTTTTACCCGTCGCTTATCTATTAAATCTATACAAGTTCCATCGTCGCTATCTGGTACTTCTTTGATCAAGTTACTTACTACCGCTATTTTTTTTGAATTGACTGTCGGCATTTTCATAAGCTTGGACGATGTCTTGCACTATTTTGTGTCTTACGACGTCCCTAGCTCCAAGTTTTACAAAACCTAAACCGTCTATTCCGGCAAATATTTTTTCCAACCCATGGATTCCACTTCGGCCTCCGGGAACATCCACTTGACTTGCGTCGCCGGTAACTATTACTCGTGATCCGAAACCAATTCTCGTTAGGAACATTTTCATTTGTTCCGGTGTCGTATTTTGAGCCTCGTCAAGGATTATAAAACTGTTGTTAAGAGTTCTTCCCCTCATGAAAGCAAGCGGTGCGACTTCTATTTGGCCTCTTTCAATTAATCTTTCTGCTTTTTCTGGATCAAGCATGTCGAAAAGTGCATCGTAAAGAGGTCGGAAATAAGGATCGACCTTTGCCATCAGGTCTCCTGGTAGGAAACCGACTCTTTCGCCTGCCTCAACAAGTGGGCGGGTGAGAATAATACGATCTACTTCTCCTTTTTGCATAGCACTGACTGCTAGAGCTACCGCTAACCAACTTTTTCCTGTTCCAGCTGGCCCTATGGCAAATGTGATTATGTTCTTACTTGCAGTGTCCAGATAGTTCTTTTGCCCTGAAGATTTAGCTCTAACTGGCTTTCCTCTTGCTGTAATAAGTAACTCTGTCGTTAATATTTCAGACGGATTCTCGTCTTCTCGGACCATTTCAATTGTTTTTTTAAGAACATTCACATCAAGAGGAAGTCCTCTTTCAAGCATTCTTGTCATTTCACGAAATATCTGCTCTATCAGATTTGCATTTTCACCATCAATAGCGATCTGATTACCACGAACATGAATCTTTGACTTCGGAAAAGAGGTTTCTATTATCTGTAAAAGCTCGTCGCTCTGCCCTAATAGCTCTGGCATAAGCTCATTCCCGGGAAGGTCGAATCTAACTTTTGTTTCCTGCATTTGAGAGATTCAGACTATCTGAAAGAAAACTTTCAGCATCACTGGGTTTTTAATATTAAAGATCCAATAGCCAATTTATTTTTTCCTTTTCTTCTTTTTTGACTTTCGTGCGATTTTCTTCAGTCTCGAGCGTCCTTTTTTTGATTGTTGCTTCTCAAACTCTGCTAAGACTCTAGGACCGGCTTCGTTTATCACATCTTCTGCTGCATTCAATAATGCTGAGATGCTCTGATCCTCTCCTAAGCTCGATGGTTCTTCTGGTGTTTCTGGTGTTATCAGGCTGCCATAACTCCAATTTACGTCAACTCTTCTTTTTTCGAATGCAACACAATTCTCTGGGCATCGCCAAGGCGCTTCAGGAGCTTTATCTAAATTGCATTTTCTAACAGTTTCCCCGTTGGGGTAGCTTCTACTCTCAAATTGTTTACAGTCTTCCCGCATCGGCATATAAACAGTATGTCATTTGAAGTGGCGTTAGTAATTTATTTAACCCACAGAGCCTTCCATTTGCAATTCGATCAAACGACTCCACTCAACTGCATATTCCATTGGGAGAGTCTTAGTCACTGGTTCAATAAACCCATTTACAACCAACGATGTGGCTTGATCTTCTGACAAACCTCTGCTCATCAAATAAAAGAGTTGCTCGTCAGCTACTTTTGAAACGGTTGCTTCGTGACCAATAACAGCGTCTGAAGTTCCGACCTCCATGTAGGGATAGGTATCTGAAATGCTTTCATCATCAAGAATTAACGCGTCGCATTGAACATGGCTTTTGCAACCATAGGCGTCGTCTTCCACCCTTACCAATCCCCTGTAACTAGTTCTTCCTCCGTCTTTAGAGATTGACTTGGAAATAATTTTTGAAGAGGTTTCGGGTGCTGCATGAGTCATTTTCGCTCCAGCATCCTGATGTTGTCCTGAACCTGCATATGCCACTGATAAAACTTCGCCTGATGCTTTTGGTCCTGTCATGACAACTGCTGGATATTTCATCGTTAGTTGAGATCCTATATTTCCATCTATCCACTCCATGCGACCCTCTTCTTCAACCACAGCTCTTTTGGTAACGAGGTTATAAACGTTGCTTGACCAGTTTTGTATTGTCGTATAAGTAACTCTTGCAGATGGTTTAACGACTATTTCCACTACCGCAGAGTGCAGTGAGTCTGTCGTGTAAACAGGGGCTGAGCAGCCCTCTATGTAATGGACCTCAGAACCTTCATCTGCAATTATCAAGGTTCTTTCAAATTGGCCCATGTTTTCTGCATTAATTCTAAAGTATGCCTGGAGTGGCATTTCAACCTTCACGCCTGGTGGAACGTAGATGAAAGATCCCCCGCTCCAAACTGCAGAATTGAGTGCGGAGAACTTATTATCGTTTGGTGGTATCACTTTGCCGAAATATTGCTTCAGAATCTCTGGATTCTCACGCAGAGCAGTGTCCATATCTGAAAAAATTACACCCTGTTCTTCTAGGTCTTCGCGGTTTTTATGGTAGACAACTTCTGATTCGTACTGTGCAGTAACACCTGCTAGATATTTTCTCTCTGCTTCAGGTATTCCTAATTTTTCATAAGTATCTTTGATCGAGTCCGGCACATCTTCCCAATCGTCGGAAAGCTTTTCAGTAGGTTTTATATAGTAATAAATGTCGTCAAAGTCGATCCCATCTAAATCTCCGCCCCATGCTGGCATGGGCCTCTTTAAAAACCTTTCATAAGATTTAAGTCTGAAGTCGTGCATCCATTTCGGCTCATTTTTCATTCCGGACATCTCATTTATAATTTCAGAGTTAAGGCCCTTTTTTGGTTTGAAGATGTAGTCTTCTTCGTCACTCCAGCCAAGCTGGTAGTTACTTAGATCTACGCCTATTTCACTTGAAGTCACTTTTTCACTCCCGCTGGGTTAAGCACAATTTCTCCTATTTAGATAGTAACAATTATCAACAACTAATGCTAAGAAAGTAATAGGAAATTAAGTTTCTATTCACTCATCAGTCTTTGTCTGTCCAACCAACCTAAAAGAACTGCAATAGCTCTTGGGTCGTGTCTCAAATGATGCCCTGCCCCCTCTATCAATCTCATGTCTGTATTCCCATGAGCATCTGAAAGGGCTCTGGCCTCTAAAGATGAAACCACATCGTCTTCAGTTCCATGGACTATAAGCACGTTCTTCTCATGGAGTTCAGAAATAGAAGACTCAGCAGAAATTTGTTTCAGTTCTTTCGCCCATGAGTCAAAATCTTCTGGGAAATCATTATCAGGAATTACGCCAGCTCTGCGCGCATGTATAAGAAGACGTTTTGGTGAAGCCGCCCATGCAGACCAATCCGCTGGGGCTGCAAGTGCTCCCACACCTTTTACTTTTGTTTCTTGAGCTGCTGCGCAAATAGATATTGCCCCTCCGCTTCCAAAACCAACTAACCATATTTCTCCTACTCTTGAATGGTCACCAAGTTCTGCAATTGATGCACGAACATCTGTTAACCAACCGCCGAGACTGAAACACCCTTCTGAGGCTCCAGTCCCTCTTAATAGTGGAGCCATGGTTATGAATCCCATTTCGGAAGAAATCCTATTTGCCAGTTCAGGCAAGGTTGCAGCTGAATTTGCACCACCACCGGGACCTTCTGGGAAACCGTGAATCAATAGAACAGATGGAAGAAGTTCCTCGGTTGACTCAGGAACCTCAAAATGTGCAACTAGTTCCAACCCTTCGGAGTCGAAATGATGCTCATTAGTCATCTATAGAAGACTTTCTGCTAACAATTGCCATTGTTTTATAGGTAACCCATTTTGGAATTCATGCTGTTTTGTTTGATCTACGACTAGTTGGACGCAAACGTGATCTGCTCCAGCTTCAAAATGCTCAATAACTTTGGATGAAACTGTTTGTATATCCCCCCAAGGTCTTATGGCGTCTAATAATCGGTCGCTACCCCCTTCAGTCAGGTCATCTTCGGTGAAACCTATCCTCAAAAAATTATTTCTATAATTTGGCAGGTCAAGATAAATGGATAGATCTTTTCGTGCTAGTTCTCTAGCTTTTAAAGAGTCAGTTTCTAGAATGACCGCAACCATCGGGGCTAAAAAAGCGTCTTCTCCCATTATTTCACGCGCCATTGCCGTGTGATCTGAAGTCACATTGTATGGATGAGCACCCCAAGTTGATTCTGCAGCAAGTTTCAGAGCTTTTGGCCCTAAAGCACCAATACAGATAGGGGCTTCATCCTCGGGTGGGAAAGCCCAGAAGGGAGACTTTTTTATGTTCTCTATGTAGCTACTTAAATGTTCTAGAGGTTTTTCCCAACTGTGACCACGAATGACCTCCACAAAAGGTCCATGACTTACACCTACTCCTAGTAAAAATCTTTTAGCAAATGCTTCAGAAAGTGTCCGCGTGGCACTGGCCATCGCCAAAGCATCACGAGAATAAATGCTGGCGATTCCTGTTGCTAGAACAATTTTCTGTGTAGCCGAAAGTAAAAGACTTGAATGCACAAATGGGTCACGCCCTGCGGTTTCAGGAATCCAAATGGTACCAAAACCCATTTCCTCAATTTCGCCCGCCGCTTCACGAGCCCTTCCGGACGGAACACCATCTAATTGATGTGTCCATATTCCGATTTTCCCTGGATCAAGAGCGACTCTGTCCATTTTACTAGTCAATTCTTCTAAGGTTTTTTATGTAGTTCGGGCCTCTGGCTGTATAGGAAAGGGCATTTAACATATTCGCACCTTCAGCTACTACCCCTTCTCTAACTTGAGCGGGCACCCCAAGAGCCATTGATAGAGGTGGGACTTCTTGACCGTTTCTGACAACAGCGTTAGCTCCAACTATCGAGCCCCTACCAACAACTGCGTTGTGTAATACCACCGCTCCGACCCCCACCAACGCTTGGTCTTCGATTCGACATCCTTCTAAATGACACAAATGACCCAATGTGACGTCATCGCCAACTGTAGTTACGACTTGAGGGATGCAATGTATTACTGCGTTGTCCTGAATCGAACTTCGAGCACCGATTGCAATCTTGCCGTCATCACCTCTGATCACTGCATGCGGCCAAACACTTGACTCTGCTCCGATGATCACATTTCCAATAATTACTGCCTCCGGATGCACATAAGCACTCGGATCTATCTGAGGTTCGAATTCCCCTAGAGCATAAATAGGCATTTAATTACTCCGATACTGACCGTAGGAACCACCTAAAAATAACAACGGCGATCCTGTTTCCATAATCTTTGCACCTAAAACCTGCCCAGTTACGAACCAATGATCGCCCGCCTCTACAACACTAAAGAGTGAGCAATCAATACTAGCCAAACTACCTTCAATGGCAGGCAACCCTTCTGCAGATTCATACCAAGGTATTACTTCCCATGGGTCGTTCTCTTTCCGAAAAAATGCATTCGCTACATTCTCCTGCTGATCCGAAAGGACATTGACACAAAATTTATTTTCGTTCTCCATCTTTTTCCATGTGTTTGAATCTTTACCAGGCAAGAATCCAACCAAAGGAGGTTCCATAGAAACTGAAACAAAAGAGCCAATAACCATCGCTTGAGGTCCTTCAGAGGAAGAGGAAGTCACCAGAGTGACTCCAGTTGGGTACCTGCCAAGTACTTTTCTGTACTCATTTCCATCAATCAGTTCTGACAATTTTCTTCCTTAAATATTTAATGCAGTTAAAAAAGGTTAGCTCAGACATTCAAAGACCCCGACCCAGAGAGCACATCGAGAAAGTATTGTGCGATAATTGAAGCATGAGTTCTCATTTACTTGATATGGAAAGTAAAGATATGGTTCTCGCTGTTGTAAAGAATGACTGCCCTACATGTCAACTCTTAATCCCGACACTTGAGAGCTTAGGGAAAGCAGGAAAATTAACTGTTGTAATGCAGGACAAAATGGATTTTCCTTATGAAGCCGACTGGCTCATAGACGATAGAGAATTAGAAATAAGTTGGAATTTGAACCTAGAGTTCGTTCCCACTCTTTTACATCTTAAAAATGGTGAAGAAGTTGAAAGAACTGTCGGCTGGTCACGCAAAGAGTGGCGTAAAATTACTGGCGATTCGACTCTTGGGGACGACCTTCCAGAATTCAAACCTGGTTGAGGTTCTCTTACTGTTGATCCCGGGAGAATCGACCAACTTAAATCAAAATTTGAAAATTCAGAATTCAGTTCAAGACAAGTTGAGATTGCCATACAAGAAGATACTTACGAAGCCATGTTTGATAGGTCATGGACTGACGGCCTGCCAGTAGTGCCACCAACTACTGAAAGAGTAAGAAAGATGCTAGAGGGGACGACTAAGTCGCCTGATGAAATAATTGTTTCAGTTCCTCCGAATTTAATCGAATGCACTGTCGAGAAGATCGCAATAAATGCTGTAATGGCTGGCTGTAAACCTGATTATTTGCCTGTAGTTATCTCTGCTCTGGAAACTATCTGCACTGAAGAATTCAATATGCACGGAGTTTTAGCCACAACCATGTCGGTCGGACCGATTTTTGTCGTAAATGGACCCATAACCCGTGATATTGGTATGAACTCCGGAATAAATGTTTTGGGTCATGGAAATAGAGCTAACAGTACTATTGGTCGAGCCGTTCAACTAGTGGTTCACAATGTTGGCGGTGGCGGGCCTGGTGGCATAGATCGCTCGACTTTAGGTCACATGGGTAAACAGGGTTTTTGTTTTTCCGAAAATGAACTCTCATCATCATGGCCATCACTTGCTGAAAGTCGTGGGTATGACTCTTCACAAAATGTCGTAACCGCTTTTACAGGTGAAGGGCCACGACTGGTAATGGACCAAAAAAGTAGAACACCTGAGTCGCTTATACGTACGCTTGCCGAACATTTGATTTCATCTGTCTCATCAAGAATTGTTGTCGGAATGGATGCAATGCTTGTTTTGTCGCCTGAACATACTTCTAGATTCCACGAAGCCGGATGGAGTAAAGAACGTTTCTTGGAAGAAATCGCTGAGATAATGATGATTGACACTGACAATATAATTGCAGGATCGGGTGGTATTGAAGAAGGACTTCCGGCAGAGATGAAAGGAATGAGCCTTCCTAAATTCAAGCCCGATGGTCTACTACTTGTCCAGGCTGGAGGGCCTGCAGGACTATTTTCGGCAATAATTGGAGGGTGGCTTAATGGTCCATCAGGAAGTGAACCTGTCAGTAAGGAGATTTCAATATGACGAATGAAAAAGTTCTTTTAGACCCAACTTCTGAGAGTGCTCCTGTGGAAAGAAGCCTGTCAGAAAGACCCGAAACAATGAATGGTTTAACAGTTGGATTATTAGATATTTCTAAAGGTCGCGGGGACATTTTTTTGAATCGTCTTGAAGAAAAACTTTCTGATGTTGGAATAAAAACACTTAGGTTTAAGAAACCTACTTTTACTAAACCTGCACCTGTGGATCTGCGCCATGAAATTGCTACCAAATGTGACGCCGTGATCGAAGCTTTAGCTGATTGAGGTTCTTGCACGACATGCAGTGTGCATGACATAGACGATATTGAAAGAAGAGGAATACCAGCAGTCATGATTGCTTCCGCTCCTTTCGAAGATGCCGCTCAGAAACAAGCTGAAGCTCTTGGACTGGATATTTCACGAGTTTTTGTACCTCATCCTGTTCAAGATAGAACAGACGACGAAATGCATGAAATGGCCGATCTGGTATTTAATGAAGTTTTGGATACTCTCACCAGATGACAAGAAATGTTGCTGTAGCACCGGACACGAGACCGGAGATGTACAAAATGATGTGCGATGCCGTGGAACGCTCTGGCGCAACATTGACTGATATCGAAGATGCAGAAGGTTTGATTTGGGCAGATCCTGCAAGGCCGGAACTTTTTCCTGAAATAGCAGAAAAGGCAACTTCGCTCGAATGGATCCAACTTCCTTACGCTGGCATTGAACCCTTTGCCAGTAATTTAGATCCCAAGTGGCGTTGGACATGCGGGAAGGGCGTTTACGCTCCCGCTGTAGCTGAGACAGTCCTTGCACTCGCACTATCCTTATCCAAAAATTTACATGGCTACGCAAGAGCAAGCGAGTGGTCTGGTCCGGTTGGTCGCTATCTGCACGGATCTAACGTGACCATTCTTGGAGGCGGTGGCATAACCGTTGAACTTTTGCCTCTCCTTGCCCCATTTGATTGCATCACAACAGTAATTAGAAGAAAAGATGAGAACCTGGCGGGTGCCACTTTTACTCACACACCTGAAAAACTTGAAGAAGTTCTAGAAACAACTGATCTGCTAATTCTTGCTTTGGCTTTAACGCAGGAGACTAAAGGCATTATTGACAAAAAGGCTCTGGATTTAATGCCGTCTCATTCTCACATAGTTAATGTTGCCAGAGGTGGGCACATAGTGACTGAAGATTTAATTCAAGCGTTAAAAGAAGGAAAAATTGCCGGGGCGGCTTTAGATGTCACAGATCCTGAACCTCTACCGGCCGATAATCCTCTATGGTCTGACCCTCGTTGCATTATCACTCCACATATCGGCAACACTCCGGAAATGGGTTTAAAACTACTCGATCCTTTTATAGAGGAAAATGTCCGACGTTTTATTAACAATGAGGAACTTTTGGCGCCTGTTGATGTAGAACTGGGTTACTAATTGGGTGCTTGGGCTGGTTTTCTACTGGCAATAGTTTTTGTTTTTGCGGCAGTTAGTAAATTTCGTGATCCAACTGCGACAGAAAAGTCGATTGCCTCTCTAGGGCTTCCTTTTCCTAAATTCTTAGCCTCTTTACTCCCAACTGTAGAGCTCCTCTGCTCCGTTCTGTTAGCAATCGATCCACGTTCTGGTGGGCCTTGTGCTGTGGCTCTGTTGGTAGCTTTCACCACACTTATCGCAGCTCAAATCCTTTCAGGTAACCCTCAGGACTGTGCGTGCTTTGGATCTTGGTCCACTAAACGAATATCTTCTTGGGATTTATTAAGAAACCTCCTTCTGATAGCACTCGGTGTTTTAGCAACACTCGACTGAACTCATCGTTATTTGGGCTGATACCTTCACAGGAGAGACAGGACAAAACTTTTAAGGAGGGTCACTCAAATGGATGGTTTGATGATGGATGTTCCGCTTTCTCTTAATCACATATTCGCCCGAGCAGAAAAACTATTCCCTGAAAAAGAAATTATCACAGCAACTCCTTCTGGTAGGGAAAGATTGAGTTACGGGGACTGGGCTAAACGTACACGACGCCTTGGCGGAGTATTTGATGACCTAGGAGTAAGTGACGATGGTCGTATAGCAACTTTCGCTTGGAATAACTCAAGGCACCTGGAGTTGTATTTTGCACCCTCATGCACTGGGCGTGTGGTCCACACATTAAATCTTCGGTTATTCCCTGATCAACTTACATACATAGTTAATCACGCTGAAGATGAGGTGATTTTTATAGATCAGTCGGTTGCAGGTTTAATTTGGCCTCTAATGAACCAATTCGAAACTGTGAAACATGTCGTTCTAATGGATGATGGGGCCCCAGCACCTGACCCTTCAGAAGTTAATGCGAATGTTCATGACTATGAAGAATTACTAGAGGCTGCTGATCCAGTGGATTGGAAAACAGTCGAAGAAAACCGTGCTGGATCAATGATGTACACATCTGGCACTACAGGAAATCCAAAGGGTGTCGTCTATTCCCATCGTTCTATGGTTCTACACACATTTGGCGTGATGATGGCGGACAGCGTAGGGATAAACGAGAAAGACGTTCTAATGCCAGTTGTTCCAATGTTTCATGCTAATTCTTGGGGTATTGCTCATGCAGGAGTTGCAACCGGTGCAAATCTGGTGATGCCTGGTGCAGACCTCTCCCCTCCCGCTTTAGCAACTCTCATAGAAGAAGAAAAAGTCACAGTAGCAGCTGGGGTTCCTACTATTTGGATGGGTGTTTTGCCGGAACTTAAAGGCCGTGATACCTCTGCTCTGCGTTCAATACCTTGTGGAGGTTCAGCTGTTCCTAAGTCTCTATCAGAGGGATACAGAGAACAAACTGGTCTGCCTCTTTTGCAAGCTTGGGGGATGACCGAGACAAGTCCAATCGCTGCTGTTTGTAATATCAAATCAAGCCTTTCTCACCTTGATGAAGAAGCCAAAGCAGACCTCCGCACGACAGTCGGACTCGCCGTGCCAGGGGTTGATTTCAGAGTTGTTGATCCAGAAACCGGAGAAGAGCTCCCTTGGGACAGCGAGTCTCGTGGCGAACTTCAAGTTAGTGGACCGTGGGTTGCCAAAACCTACTACAACGACGAGAGAGCTAACGATTCCTTTACCGAAGATGGGTGGCTTAAAACTGGTGACGTAGCAACTGTCGATTCAAACGGTTATATCAGTCTTGTTGACAGAACTAAAGATCTAATCAAATCAGGTGGTGAATGGGTAAGTTCAGTCGAATTGGAAAATGAAATCATGGCCCACCCAGAAGTTCTCGAAGCTGCTGTAATAGGGGTTGCTTCAACAAAATGGGGTGAGCGTCCTATGGCTTGTGTCGTTCGTTCTGAAGATTCCCAGATTTCCTCTGAAGACATAATCTCTTGGCTGGATGACCGTGTAGTCAAATGGTGGATTCCTGAGCGTGTTGAATTTATAGACGAAGTGCCTAAAACTTCAGTTGGAAAATTCTCCAAAAAAACACTTAGAGATCAGTTTTCAGATTTAATCGTAGATTGACTCACCAAGTGCAATGAAGGTGTTTGATCCCATTTATAAATCCACTCATCAATCTGTCAGGTTGCTCGGTGGCAACTAGCCCGGGAATACTTTTTCTTATTTCCCTCAGCATGACGGTTATTTCACGTCGAGCTAGATGTGCTCCTAGACAGAAATGCGGTCCTGGGGCTCCGTAGCCGAAATGATCATTTGATTGGCGTGAAATATTAAATTCATGGGGATTTTCAAAAACTGACGGATCGCGATTTGCAGCCCAATAATAAAGACTTAATTTGTCCCCTTCTTCAAACTCCTGGTCACCTATACGCACACCATCTCTTGTTGCTGTCCTTCTCATAAAGATCACAGGGCTTGCCCAACGAACAATCTCTTCAACAGCTTTTGGTGCCAGATTCTCAAAATCATTCCAGAGAATTTCTTTTTGCTCAGGATTTTCAGTCAGCAAGTGCAATCCCCAAGAAAGTGCGTTTCTAGTCGTTTCGTTTCCTGCCACTAGTAAAAGAATAAAAAATGAAGCAATTTCCTCTTCTGAAAGTTTCTCTCCTTCTACCTCTGCATATAAAAGAGCAGAAGTTAAGTCGTCAGTCGGCGTTTTGCTTCTTTCTTCGAGCATTTCTTTCATAAGAGCTGCAAGTTCAAATGCCGCACCCATTATTGCACCAATAATGTCAGTGCCTTCTGGCGTGTATTCAACATCACCCGCTCCCAAAATCATGTTTGACTTATCAAAAACAAAGTCGACTCGATCCTTTGGAACACCCATCATTTCACAAATGACTAAAAGAGGCAGCTGAGCAGCTACTTCAACTACAAAATCACATTCGCCTTTTTCAAGTGCATCCATGATTATTTTTTGTGCAATCCGTTCGACGGAATCTTCGACTGCTGAAAGTCGACGTGGTGTAAACCCGCTTGAGACGATACTCCTAAGTCTTTTATGCCTCGGGTCATCCATATTGATCATGGATCCAAAAAAATCGAGCATTTCTTCTGGAAAATCGACTGTGCTCGTAGCCCCCTGACCACTACAGAAATCTTCTGGTCTTTTACTTGCTTCTGCTACATCTGAATGTCTGACTAGAGAATGAAATCCTTTTTGTTCAGAAAGCACTCCAAAGATTTCTTCTGGTAAGTCAAAATAACGGTAAGGATCCTCCGTGCGCAATAGATCAAAAGCTTCTTCTCTGTACTCCAATGGCTTGGACCAGAATTCTGGACGAGCTAGGTTAATTTCTTCAATTTTCATGTTTTTGATCTTACGCCAAACTTCATTCAATAAAAATTTGGAAATTTATATGTTGGGTTATTGTTTTTAGACACTCAACGTGCCATTATTTTCTTGTCGCTCAAGCCCAGATGAGGAGAGGCTGTGGAACTTTTTAATGACTGGATGGGAATTTCCGGCGGAGGCCAAGCACTAGGTCGTTACGCCCATTATCTAGGTGGTATCACTTGGATAGGCCTGTTGTACTTCTTTAACTTTATACAAGGTGCAGCATTTGGTGAAATGAGTGACGGAGCTCGTGGCGAAGCACTACGTAAGATTACTTGGCGAACACTTTGGTGGTTCCGCTGGGCAGCAATGCTTACATGGGTATCGGGAATCTGGATATTGGTACATCAGGAACTAATTCATGATATGGATTACTGGCGTTCAGTGCCTGGCATGGGAATTGCCTTTGGTGCAATTCTTGGAACCACGATGGCTGCAAACGTTTGGATGGTTATTTGGCCTGCGCAGAAAATAGCAATCGGATCCTCAGTTGCTGTGAGTGAAGGCGGCGAAGCCGATGCTGAAGCTCCGGCAGCTGCTAAAAGGGCCGGTCGTGCGAGCCGAGTCAATACTCTTTTTTCAATTCCTCTTATTTTCTTCATGATGTGGCCTAGCCACTTCGGACTTAACTTTGACAGTCCAGAAGGGGGCACTAGGGCCGTTTTGTGGATTGTCTTCGCTGTTATTTGGCTAGTGATGGAACTCTCAGCTCTTGGCAAAATCGGGGGCTATGACAGCAAGATAAACGCAGTTGTTTTAGAAAAGCATCAAGACACAATCAAGTGGGGCTTCCTCATAACATTGGTCCTTTACCTTCTTTTCGAAATACTCGCCTAAAGAAACAGACTTTAACTAACTAATAGTTTTGCTTCCATACCGCTGGTTCTATGACCGGCTATATCGCAGTAGAGGATGTATCTACCAGCTTTTAATTCGATCTCTCCAAAAGCTGTTTTTTCGTCCCCAACCTCAAGTTTGAATTCATCCTCCATGCCTTCTATAACTAAAGTATGAGATTGGAAACCATCTAGCAGATATTCAATCTGTACTAGGCCTTCCTTTGCTTCATACATGTCAGCATCAAATTTCTGACTGTCATAAGTTGTGACACGAACTACTCCGTCCATGCTTGGAGCAGCTGTCTTTTGTTCTGCACTACCTCCACATGAGATCAACAATAGAGTGGCCATTATTGTTCCGGTATATTTTCTGATTTTCATGACTCTCCTCGTTTCATCCATCACTTAAGACTAACAATGAGTCATCATTAGATAATGATAAAAGTGTCACTTCTTGTTAATCCTTTGGCCGGTAAGGGTAAAGCAACTTCTATTGCCAAAGAACTAATAGATTTTTTAAACGAATTAAATGCTGAAGTAGATCTTCTAGTGCCAGAAAATCGCGATGAAGTTATAGCTGCAGCAAGCGATGCAATCAATTCTGGAATTGATCGGCTTATCGCCGTAGGTGGTGACGGTTTAATTCATCAGGCTGTAAACGCACTCGCTAATACCGACACGCCGCTAGGAATAATTCCAGTTGGCACCGGAAATGACTTCGCTAGATCGCTAGGCCTAAATTCTGGTGACTTATTTGAACAGACAAAGAAAGCCATGGCGCCTCCTATAGAAATTGATTTAATCAAATGCGGCTCAAACTATGTTACGACCAGTGCGATTTGTGGTTTTCCTGCTGCTGTAAATCTGCGCGCCAACAACCTACGTTTCCCTAAAGGTTCCTCTAGCTATACATTTGCTACTCTTATAGAACTTCCTTTGATGTCGCCTGCTTCTTACAAACTGAAGCTCAACAGCGAGAGCCTCGAAATAAAAGCTGCTGCTGTAATTGTTGCGAATTCTGCCTATTTCGGTGGTGGGATGAAAATATGTCCTGACGCTGAAACATCTGACGGTCTTTTAGATGTCTGCATAATTGGCGATGTCGGCAAGTTTGATTTATTGAGATCGTTCTTAAAGGTTAGAACTGGTGACCATGTCGATCACCCTAAGGTTTCCATTCACAAGGCTTCTGAAATTGAGATAACCGGAACAGGAATAATACGTGGAGATGGTGAACAACTTGGCGAACTTCCAGCAAAAATTACCCTTCAAAGAGGTGCGATAAAAGTAGCGGGGGGTGACAGTCGTCCACCCGGAAGAGGCTAATGTGTGTTCATGAGTAAATTTCGAGTCGAGATCACTTACTGCCTTCCTTGAGACTATTCAAGCTATGCCGTGAGCACAGTTAAAGATTTATTGACGAACCATCAACAAGTAATAGAAGATGTTCGATTAGTTCCAGGTGGAAGTGGCATCTTTGACGTGACAGTTAATGATGAATTGATCTATTCAAAACATGAAACTGGCAGACATGCGGACAATGGAGAAATTAGTACCCTCTTCCAGAAGAAAATATCTAAAGAAATCTAGACAAATTTTTCTTTACACGTCTTTGAAAACCAAAATACTTTAACGAACTGCCAATCATCGTTTGAACACGATGTAACTTTTAGATAAGTTTCTAATATCTAATCGCATAGGAAAGGTTTGTCGTGTCTCTACTTGGTAAAGAAGTTGATTCGTTTTCAGCAAAAGGACTCCTCAACGGAGAATATATTGATGTGTCGGAAGAAAATTTGAGGGGCTCATGGTCTGTAGTTTTCTTCTACCCTGCGGATTTTACATACGTCTGCCCAACTGAACTTGGTGACCTTGCAGACAACTACGAAGAGTTCAAATCAATGGACGTTGAAATATTTGCTGTTTCAACAGACACTCACCACACCCATCACGCGTGGCACACGAGTTCTGAAACCATAGCTAAAATTAACTTTCCAATGGTTGCAGACCCTACAGGTACCATCTGCAGGAATTTTGATGTCTACATCGAGGAAGATGGTTTGGCAGACAGGGGAACTTTTATTATTGATCCTGACGGAAAAATTGTTGCCTATGAAGTGCATCCTGATGCAATTGGAAGAAACGTCTCAGAACTTATGCGTAAAGTCAAAGCTGCCCAGTACACAAGAGAGCATCCAAACGAAGTTTGCCCAGCTGCATGGGAAGAAGGCCAAGCAACACTTGAGCCATCAATAGACTTAACCGGAAAAATATAAGCAGGAAATGCTTGCTGAGGATCTTAGTTCACAGCTAAAAGAACTTTTAAAAAATCTAAAAACCGAAATTGAGTTGATCGCGTCTTTGGACGATTCTGAAGAATCGGAAAATATGAGTTCCCTTCTCAAAGAAATTTCTGAGATGCATGACTTTATATCCCTGTCTTTTGGGGGAGATGCAGAAAGACGTCCTTCCTTCCGAATTCAACGACCTGCAAGCAATATATCCGTCGACTTTGCTGGGCTTCCCTTAGGGCATGAATTCTCATCTCTGGTCTTGGCTCTTCTTCATGTAGGAGCACATCCACCAAAAGTTGCCCCCGACCTAATCAAAAAAGTCGAAGAGGTTGACCAAGAACTTTTTTTTGAAACTTACTATTCCTTAACTTGCATGAACTGTCCGGATGTCGTTCAGGCGTTGAACACAATGTCTGTAATAAATCCACTGATAAAGCACACTGCTATTGACGGGGCGATCTTCCAAGAGGAAGTTGATCAAAAAAATGTTAAATCCATTCCTACCGTATTTTGCAATGGCGAGTTTTTCGAACAAGGAAGAATCGGGATAAAAGAAATTCTGCTAAAAATGTACCCCGAATCAAATGATACGGAATTCGAGAAAATTGAAAAAAGAGAAACCTTCGATGTCTTAGTTATTGGTGGAGGACCCGCTGGGGCATCTGCGGCCATATACGCCGCTCGGAAAGGAATTCGCACAGGGTTGATCACAGAGAAATTAGGTGGACAACTTTTAGAAACACTCGGAATTGAAAATCTAATTTCTGACATAAAAACAGAAGGGCCAAAGTTAGCTGCTGAACTCACAAAGAACATTGCCAAACACGAAATTGATTTAATAGAAAGCCAAAAAGTAATAAAACTTAATCAGAACTTGGAATCAGGTCATTTGATAGAGATCGAACTTGCAAGTGGAAGCACTCTTTCAACTAAGACGCTTGTGATAGCTACTGGTGCTGAGTGGTTGAAGCTTGGAATCCCCGGAGAAGAAGAATACCTGAATCGAGGTGTTGCTTACTGTCCACATTGTGATGGTCCGATTTTCGCTAATAAAGATGTAGCAGTTATCGGAGGTGGCAATTCTGGTGTAGAAGCTGCGATAGATCTCGCTGGAATTGCTAAAAATGTAACTGTAGTTGAATTCGATACACAACTTAGAGCAGATGACATCCTTCAGCAAAAATTAGGAACCCTTTCGAACGTCGAAATAATTTTGAATGCAGAAAGTACAAAAATTGAAGGTGACAGTGAAGGAGTCACCTCACTTATTTACCAGGATCGATCAACTTCGGAAGAAAAAGAAGTTCAACTTGACGGAATTTTTGTACAAATTGGACTATTTCCTAACACGTCTTGGTTGGAAGGCATAGTCGATATGAATGAAAGAGGCGAAATACTCATAGATCAAAAAGGCAGCACGTCAGTAGTTAATATTTTTGCTGCTGGAGACTGTAGTACTGTTCCCTACAAACAAATTGTAGTTGCTTTAGGTACTGGTTCTGTCGCCGCTCTAAGCGCATTTGAATACCTAATGCGAAACGACAAAGTAACAACTAGCTAAATAAATGGAATTAAATTAACTTTTCAGCAATCTTTGACTTGACAGTCTGATAATAACCATTATTATCATTACATGGCTCTTGCAACTGAATTAACACATCCAGGTCAAGATGAGCTAAAAGAACGTCTTCTTCATGCAGCTGCTGAGGTTTTCGCTGAAAATGGTTACGAAAAAGCTGGTGTGGCTGAGATAGCGCGTCGTGCAGGAGTCACAACTGGTGCTATTTATAGTCGATATAGCGGAAAAGCTGAACTTCTTATTGCTGCGGTAGACAGACATTTGTTGACACAGCTCAACTCACTTCATTCAAACGCTTCAGCAGTCGATGTACTTTCCCATCTCGGTGACCATCTTCTAGATGACCTTTCAGATGGAACGGGACTTTTTTTAGAAGCTGTAGTTGCAGCAAAACGTGACCCTGAGCTTGCAGAACGATTGCGTCATGTTTTACAAAGCGAAGAAAACAAACTCGGTCAGCTAATTAAAGAAGCATCACCACAGCAAGATATAAACCAACTTGCACTAATGCGTTTGGCTCATGCAATTGGATTCGGAATGACCTTAACCAGAACTATTGGACTGGAACTCCCTTCTAGGGATGACTGGACAACAGTTATAAATCTAATAATTGAAGCGTTTATTAATAACGAAACGAAAACCCAGGGAGGCTGATCGTGACCACAATAGAAACCAATCAAAGTATCGAAGAATACGCTAATGACCCAGAGAGAATAACTGAGTATTCAGTGTGGAACGAGGATGTAACTTCCTTAATACATACTGTAGAAGATAATGCTGATGCGATCTTCACCTGGGGCTACGACAAAGGGGAACGAGCTCCTCTTGACCGTTTATATGAAAAAGCAAAAACGTCACAATGGAACGGTCAAACTGATCTCGACTGGTCCATCGAAGTGGACCCATACAACATGATCCTCCCAGCAAACCCTATGGAGGCAGACTATTTCAAAACAAACCCAGACTCCCCTCTTCACAAGTTCTCTGACAAAGAATGGGGTGAACTTGGAGTCGAATCGCTCAACTGGAGCCTTTCACAATTTATGCACGGTGAACAGGGAGCGCTTCTATGCACGGCGAAAATAGTTGAGACTGTTCCCTGGATTGATGCTAAATACTACGCTTCGACTCAAGTAGTCGATGAAGCAAGACACGTCGAGGTGTTTGCTCAATACTTAGAACAGAAAATGGGTGGAATCAACTATCCAGTCAATCACCACTTAAAAGCTCTACTTGATGACATCATCAAAGACAGTCGATGGGATATCACCTATCTAGGAATGCAAATAATGGTTGAAGGGTTAGCTCTAGCAGCCTTTGGTTTCATGCACCAAACAACTGAAGAACCACTCCTCAAGAAACTTCTTCGTTACGTCATGTCAGATGAAGCCAGACACGTCGCGTTCGGAGTTTTAAGCCTTCAAGAGGTCTACAAAGATATGGATGCTAAGGAAATCCGCGAAAGACAGGAGTTCACATTCGAAGCAGCGCTTCGTATGAGAGACCGTTTCTTACGTCAAGAGATGTGGGAAAAACTAGGGGTTGACGTCAAAGAAATGGTCAAATACCAGTTGGAAATGCCTGACGAATTAAAAGTATTCCAGCGCCTACTGTTTTCAAAAATAGTTCCTAACTGTAAAAAACTTGGACTACTTGATGCGGGAGACGGATGGCTTCGTGACCGTTTCACTGAAATAGGTGTAATCGAATTTGAAGACTGGGTTGATACAGGCTCAGAATATGAAGACTTTGACCTTGACAAGAGCCTTGAAGCGAAGGACCAAGAAGTACGAGAAGCAGCTCATGAGGTCTTTCATAAAGAAGACGCCTAAAGGTGCAGCCAACACTTAAACCGTAAAACTCTTAAAAGATATAGCTTTAATCGGAGTCAGTGCCAGCATCTATCGATACATGATGCCTGATGACTTCGTCGATAATAAAACGCAGAAATTTTTCACTAAACACCGGATCTATACCAGCATCTTCTGCAAGTTCACGCATTCGTTTAACCTGCTCAGCTTCTCTTTCTTTGTCTTCAGCAGGTAAGCCATTCTCAGCTTTATAAACACCGACCTGATGAGTTATACGAAACCGTTCAGCCAACAAATGGATCAGAGCAGCATCAACATTATCGATACTTGACCGGTACTCTTCCAGTAAATCTCTGTTATCTTCCATGCCTTCTCCTAGCAAGAGTGGGCTTTAATTTATTTCTAATATAAGCGTATTACCTGAGATGAAAATGAACACCAATTAGAAGTAGTCTCTCTTCATATAAACACTTAGAACAATGAGGCAAGTATGGAGATACCACTAACACTTACCGACTATCTTAAAAGGGCTGAACTCGTCTACGGAGATCAAATTGCCGTGGTCGATGAGCCTGACCAACCGGCAAATCCTTTAAGGGAACTCACATATAATGACCTCGCTCAATCGGCTCGGAGTTTAGCGGCAGGTCTGGACGATCTTGGAATTGAGCTCGGTTCACGAATTGCAATAGTTTCACAAAATTCTGCAAGGATGCTGATCTTCCTATTCGGAACCAGCGCATTTGGAAGAATTGGCGTTCCAATAAACTTCAGGCTTAATAAGGAAGAAATTGCTTACATAGTTGAACATTCAGGAGCCGAAGTTCTTCTAATCGATCCTGAGCTTAAAGAAGACCTTGCAGACATCAACGTGAAACATTTGTTTGTTTTAGGTAAAGAATCAGATCACTTATTTGAGACTACAAACACTCCTAAGCCTTGGACGCCAGATGAAAATGCCACAGCGACCATCAACTACACAAGCGGCACCACCGCTCGCCCTAAAGGCGTAGAAATGACACATAGGAACTTGTGGCTGAATGCTGCAATCTTTGGTTGGCAAACTGGTGTTGACCATCGCGAGGTATATCTACACACGCTTCCCATGTTCCACTGCAATGGATGGGGGATGCCATACGCAATTACTGGAATGGGGGGTAAACACATTGTCCTAAGAAAAATTGATGGCATGGAGATCCTAAAACGTATCGAAGAGCATCACGTGACTCTACTCTGCGGCGCTCCAGCTGTAATCGCATCAATCCTCGAAGCTGCAGCCGAGTGGGATGGAGAGATACCCGGAAATGGAAAAATGCGAATAGTTGTTGCAGGAGCACCACCACCAACCAAAACGATAGAAAGAGTCGAAACCGAACTTGGATGGGAGTTCATTCAAATCTACGGCCTAACAGAAACAGCTCCGTTCGTAACAATGAACCGTATCCGTCCTGAGTGGGACGACAAGACAGCACAAGAAAGAGCTACTCTGCTTTCGAGTGCCGGAAGCCCAGCACTTGGCATAGATCTCTCCACTTCCCCAGATGGTGAGCTTTTAGTTCGAGGTAACCATGTCCTCAAAAGCTATTGGAAGCAACCTGAGGCAACTGATGAAGCACTGGCAGACGGCTGGTTTCACACTGGTGACGGAGCAACATTAGGAAAAGATCAATATGTAACAATAACTGACAGAAAAAAAGACGTAATAATTTCCGGCGGTGAAAATATTTCATCAATTGAAGTAGAAGACGTCCTCTTTTCACATCCATCAGTCGCTGAGGTTGCTGTAATAGGAGTTCCAGACGACAAGTGGGGAGAAACCGTCAAAGCCCTTGTTGTTCTTACGGAAAACGAATCAACGGACGAAAAGACATTAATTTCCTACTGTCGCGAAAATCTCGCACATTACAAATGTCCAACTTCAATCGATTTTCTAGAAGAACTAGCAAGAACCGCAACAGGCAAGCTACAGAAATTTAAACTACGGGAACCTTACTGGAAAGACATGAATAGACAAGTCAACTAGACTAAATCCCTTTAAAATCAACCTTTTGAAATTCCTAAACCTTACAAAAGTATGAAATTTTCTCAGAAGTTGCCTCTTATCTCTTTCAGACATAGCGTTTATTTACCGTTAACGGTCGAATAGGAAAAACCTATTTGGATATCCCAGTTAATTGGAGGGGAATTTTATGACCAGCAAGTTCGTGAAACTACTTGCAGTAGCACTAACCATTGGGGTTGTTGCAGCTGCTTGTGGTAGCGATGAAGAAGAAGCACCAGCGGCAGCACCTGCAACAACAGCAGCTGCCGCGCAAGTTGAAATGGTTGCCGACGGAAGTCTTCTTGACACCGTTCAGGCCCGTGGAACCTTGCATTGTGGAGTAAGTGGAAGTGCAGTGGCATTCT